>NZ_CP030850.1:954230-1272307 GCF_003325355.1 Runella rosea | reverse complement strand
GGAAAGCTTAGAATCTACTAAGCACTTACCACTACAAGTCAAAGAACCTGAATTAAAAGCATTTGAACAAGTGTTTGTTTTTCGCAACGAAGTAATTACCCAAATAATTAATATTCTGAAAGTTTATTTTAAAGAAGATGCAGAAAAAAGTGAGTTGGAAAGAATTTTAAATAATGGCAATAATGCTGATAGAAAATTATTTTTTTTAAGTAATGGTAATCGCTTGGCTAATCTCTTTAAGCAATTGTACGAATATGAATTTATTGTTGGATGTGATAAGAAAGGTTTAGAGAAATGGATAATTGATAATTTTAACTACAAACATAGAGGTGAGATAAAATCTTTTACTCCTGATTATATTGAAAAATGTATCTCAAGAGATTATTATTCATGCGAAAATCCATTAATTAAAATCATAAATAAAGAAATTAAAATAGTAGAAAAGCCTACAAAACGTAAACAAAGAAAATATTAACATCCTTGTGCTGTTATAGATAAATATTGAAAACAGCATTGTAACGGCACAAAACACCCCTATAATTTCGCAGCAAGTTTTAACATAAGAACTTACTGCTATGAAACAATTAACATTTAATGAACTGCCACAGGCCGTAATCCAGCTTTACGATAAACTGGAAAGTATTGAACGCCTATTACTTCAAAAATCGCAACCCGAAGAACCTGACAGATGGTTTGACCTTTCGGAGTTGTGCGCCTATTTACCTGAAAAGGCTACTAAGCCTACCGTGTACGGTTGGGTGCATAGTGGTATAATACCGGTACACAAGCGGGGTAAAAAATTGTACTTCTTAAAATCCGAAATTGACCTTTGGTTAAAAGAAGGCCGTAAAAAGACGTATGCGGAAACTGTCGCCGAAGCTAATAACTACGTAAAAAGAAAGGGGGTGAAATATGGACACTAATCCACTCCACCCCCAAAGAAGCTATGCCAAAGATACGAATGTTTTGGCGTTTTTAAAAGCCGTTTCTTACTTAGAAAAGTTGAATTATTCGACGGTTCAACTATTGGCGCAACGCTTCACACTTAGTCCTGAAATGCTTGCCTTACTTCTTAATATCGCAGCTAAGGGAGGGGCTTTGTATGACAACTAATCAGCACAAGAAATCAGGTGAAACGGTATTCTATGAGTTCTTTTTAACTCATGTAACGAGTATTTACGACTTTGAGAAACAAACAGGCATTTCACGTGCTGACGGTTGTAGATATAAGAGCAAGTACGAAAAACTTGGATTGTTACAAGTTGTACAGTTAGGTATTTGCCCTATCAGCCGGGAAAGAAATGTCCAATTTGTCACAACTGACAAACGTAAATTTTTGAAGCCGATTCAATTGCCTATAAATTTTTCACAGCCGCAGCTATGATACAAAATACATTTAATCCTAATGACCTCCACAGACACGTGGAGGCATTAGAAAAACAGCTTTTTGAAGCCGTACCGCATAAACAACTGCTTGCAAAGCTTTTAGAGCAGGTAAAGCATATTAATTTTTTTGAAAGAGTCACCGAAATTGAAGGGCATGAAATGGAAGGGCTGAAACAAAAACATTTTGTGGTGTTGGTAGTACGGGAAGCCCTGCATTTAGCTAAAGTCAATCAATGGGCTTTATGTGTGCGCTTTGATGCAGTATACCTCTACAACGGCGCTTTTTGGCGGGAAGTTGACCGTAAATCTATTGAGCGATTTTTAGGAGAAGCAGCGGCCAAAATGGGAACGCCAACGCTGGAAGCCGAACACTTTGAATTTAGGGAAAAGCTACGAAAACAGTTTCTTGCAACTGCCCAATTGCCCGAACCCGTCACAGATGAGCAAACGGTTCTGATTAATGTCAAAAACGGTACTCTTGAAATTTCAGCCAATGGCTACCGATTGCGAGAGCCTGACCCTAACGATTTTTTGACGTACCAATTACCCTTTGTGTATGACCCAAAGGCCAAAGCCCCGATGTTTGAGAAGTACCTCAACCGCTGTTTGCCCGACCAAGATTTACAATGGATACTTGCTGAATTTTTCGGCTGGACATTTACCAAACATTTGAAAATGGAAAAGGCGTTGTTTCTCTATGGAGAAGGAGCAAACGGCAAAAGCGTCATGTTTGAAATTATCAACGCGCTGATGGGTAAAGACAACGTAACCACGATGTCAATCAGCGATTTGAAAGAAGAGCATAACCGCGCTTTGTTGGTGGATAAATTGCTTTGTTATGGTTCGGAAATCGGAGCCAATGGAATGGAGAACGACGGCTTTAAAACGATTGTATCCAACGAACAAAGCCGAATCCGGCGCAAGTATGGAAACTCTTTTATTGTGAAAATACATTGCAAATTGGCGTTCAATGCCAACGAACTGCCACCGACGCGCGAAGTGAACGAAGCCTTTTTTCGTCGTTTTCTGATTGTGCCTTTTTCGCAGACAATACCCACCGAAGAACGCGACCCTTTACTGGCTGCAAAAATTATCGAAAACGAACTGTCAGGCGTATTTAATTGGGTTTTAGCTGGGCTGGATAGACTGATGAAAAACGGGAGATTCACCAATGCCGAAGCAAGCCGCGATGCGTTGGAGATTTACCGAAAAGAATCGGATAGCGTAGCGATGTTTTCAGAAGAAGAAGGTTATGAAAAAGACCCGCTGTCAAAAATCTTTTTGAAGGAGATATACCCGCAGTACCGGACATACTGTCAGCAAAACGGAATTGTGCCGCTATCAAGCAAGAAAGTAATAAAACGCTTTGATGGTTTGGGGTTTTTAGTCGGTAAGCATAGGAACCTGCCGTTTGTTGCCATATCCAAAGGTTTACCTATCTAAAAAGCTTTTTGTTTTCTTGACTCACTTCGCTAACATCACTCACACCTTTTTTTACAAGAGTTAGTAATGTTAGTAAAGTGAGTCTGAAATAAAACATTATTTCTAATGTCAGACTATCGCTATCAATTCAAAAGATACAAAAGCCCGTCCGACCGCGTGACGTGTCCGAGTTGTGACCACAAACGAACGTTTACACCCTATGTTGACACCACCACAGGTGAACAATTACCACCACAGTATGGCAAATGCGAACGGGTGAATAATTGCGGCTATGAGTTAAATCCCTATACTGATGGGTACGCTAAAATGATTTGGCAGCAGGAACGCGGGGAACGTCCTACTGATTGGAAACGGTACGCCACGCGGCCGCAACCATTTATAAAGCGACAGCCACCACCGCCACCCGTATTTATTCCGAGTGAGGTAAAAGAGGCAAGTTTGAAGGCATACCGCCAAAATAATTTCGTGAAGTACTTGCAGAATCTTTTTGATGCGTCCGACGTGGAGCAAGTAACAGAGCGTTACCAGATTGGGACGTCGAGCCGCTGGCAGGGTTCAACGGTGTTTTGGTACATTGACCTAAACGCAAATGTAAGGGCTGGACAAATTAAGTGTTTTGACCATACAGGCCACACTATCAAAGACGTGCTTCCCAACGGTGAAACCAAAACCCGTACCACGTGGGTACATTCTATTTTGGAAAGACAACAGCCCGCGCCCACTTGGTTAGCAAATTACCTCAACCAAGAAAACAAAGTAGGTTGTCTGTTTGGTGAACATCTTTTGAAATCAGACCCAAACAAAACAGTTTGTGTAGTAGAAGCCCCAAAGACAGCCATTATAGCAAGTATGTATTTTCCTAACTTCGTTTGGTTGGCCGTGGGTGCTTTGTCTTATTTAACCGCTGACCGCTGCAAAGCATTAACTAACCGTAAAGTTATACTTTGGCCTGACCTCAACGGGTACAACCTTTGGAAAGAAAGAGCCGATAAACTAAGTGCAGGCCGTTGGCAGGTATCGGACTTTTTGGAGCAAGTAGCCACCGATGAGGAGCGCAAAAGCGGGCTTGATTTGGCCGACTACTTACCACGGTATCATTACAAAGATTTCCGATTAGGCTACCCGAAAGAATGGAACGACCCCGCGCCCGTGGGCTACGTGCCTACGTGGATTGAGCATACGCCCGAAAGTTTGGGACTCAATCCCAAAAGTACGCCACCGCTGGGAGCAAGTGACCTGAAAGCCCTTTGGATTAATGACAGCCCCGCGTTGACTAAGTTGATTGACACCTTAGAATTGCAGCCCGTTATAGCATAATATTTAAGCAATCTTCGCGCGTTAGACGTAGTAAATAAATGAAAGTCACACAATTTTTTCTAAAATAGACAATTATAGATAGCAATGGCAGCAGGAATAAAAACAGGGGGCAGAACCAAAGGAACGCCCAACCGTATGACAAAAGAGATTAGAGCCGTTTTAAAGGACGTTATCGGGGAGCAGTTAGAAAGTATACCCGATGTATTAGAAACCTTAGAACCAAAGGATAAATTAGAGTTTATAATCAAACTTATGCCCTATGTACTGCCAAAGGTGGAGGCGGTCAAAATGAACAATGGGGAAGGTATGTCTTTTGATTGGTAGAGGGTTTTTTACACTGTAAAGGGGGGGCAGGGTTAAAGTTTAAAGTGTTTCATTCATTGACCCATGCCTACCTTTTGCATACGATATTGCCCACGAATAGGGAGGGGGGGTATCCTTTTGCAAGGCTAACAATGATTCAGCAGTTGTTTTTGCAATTGGGAAAAGGCTAAATAGTCCCGCCACTCGATAACCCTCAATTTGATACTTAGGGGACTGCAAAAATTCAGCTATAATGATTTGGTCATTTGTATTTACAATATAGTCCCTATAGACAGGATATTCTACTACATCTAATAACTCATAAATTAACGTTACAATAAAGTATTCCATGCGTTGATAAAAAATAAAAAAACTAGCCAAATCTTACAAAGGAAGAAACGAATAAAACTACACAAAACTTCTTATTATTTAGTCTGCATACAAATAAAATTCAATTTTTAAAATGATATGTAGAGAGGGGAGAGTAAAAGTTTACCCCCTTTTAATGTTTGACCCATGCCTACCTTTTGTATGTATTTTGTCAATATTAGAATTTAGGGGGTATCCTATCACATAAAATGAGGCTTAAAACTTGATAAAACTTCATATTTTAGCTGGTACAACCTAATAAAACCTAACTTTTGTAGTCAATAAATTGACCGTATGGGAGGGGGGATTGGAAAGTTTAGCGTTTTCAAGCCGTTGACCCGTGAACCCATTCATGCGTAATACCGGCAAAAATAAAGGGGGGGGGCTATGTATTGGCTTAGTTACAAATAACAGATAAAACAATGTTTAGACAGCCTCAAAAGGGCTGTTTTTTTGCGTTCTTGAAGGGTGTTTGTACCTTATTTGTACCTTTTATTTGTAAATAACTGATTATCAATGTTTATTACTTTTTGTATTGGCAAATAACCTTCAAAGTTAATAGATTCAAAAAAGCATCTAAAGCTGTATTTTACAGGATTTTAGATGCTTTTTTATGGTGAGTTACCTTGAAAATAATTCGCTTATGGATAGGATAGTTGGCATCATCGATTTTTTGAGTACAAATGCATAAGATGAGCAATGATTCTGAATAGGATTAAACCTGTAATCAACGTAAGTTGAATACGCCGACTCGTTTTCCAATTAAGTTTATCGTTTAAGGATTTCCACGGGGCAGGATGCAAGGCCAATCCTGCAATACATAAGAAAGAACCGCTGTATTCACAGCTGTGTTGTAAGTCTACAATTCCTGAAATAAAGAGGACAATTCCACAAAATAGGATATTGAACTTTAGAATAAATACTTCAATTTTCCCCTTTACTCTCTCCCAAGAGTTTGATTTTGAAAGCATGTTTTATGGTGTATATTTGAATATAATTATACCCAATAAATATCCTGGTGTGTTTTTATAGGGTATAATAAATACTTAAAGGTGTTATTTTTGGACTATTAATGGTAAACAAAAAGGCTTTTGCTCGCTGTGTTTACTGATAAAATTTGCGTTTTGGGGTCTAAAAAAGCGTCTTTGAATTCTATTCTCAGTTTTTTACCCCTATTTGTTGAAAAATAAATAAATATAGATTTTGGCAAGTAGCTACTGCCTATCTATTAGTATGATTAGTATATGAGAAAAGGTAAAAAATGCCGTTTAAATATCTTTTGTGATTTTGTCGCTATAATCCGTGTAAATGACATCTAGCGGTATTGTTGATACAGTTGTTGTAGGTCTTATACCATATTAATAATCTCTAGTAGTTTTAATCATACAGGTATTTGTTTTGGCTTGAAAATGGTGAGGATTTTATGAATTTCATTCAACAACCCCTACGCTTAAAAGCACGCAAAAGAGGCTTTCACCTGATTACGGCTGAGGTGTTGCAAGCGTTGCCGCAATTGAGGGAGATGAAAGTCGGAATGTGTCAGGTGTTTATTCAACACACTTCGGCTTCGCTGACCCTTAACGAAAATGCCGACCCCACCGTACGCCAAGATTTTGAGACCTTTTTTAATAAAGCGGTTCCTGAAAATGACCCTGATTACCTGCATAATTATGAAGGCGATGACGATATGCCAGCGCACCTAAAAGCCGCTTTGTTGGGTAGTTCAGTATTGATACCCATCCAACACGGGCGCTTGGCCTTGGGAATGTGGCAGGGGATTTATCTCTGCGAACACCGCGACGACGGCGGCCCCCGCAATCTGTTGATTACTACTTGGGGAGAATGAATGTAATGTGCTTATTGACAGTTGCATAGGTCGCGCTCTACGTACGATTTATTTCCGTTGGAATTGATATAGTAACACCCACCGCTCTTGCCGATGTAGAGCTGTCGGCCGTTGTATTGTCGGCATTTGGTGTCTACATTTAGCGGAGCGTTGGTGAATTCAAAGCGTTTGGTTTGGAGGCTCGCTTGGGTGGACTTGGGAGCGTTGGCAAAAAAAGTAAGTCCCGTTTTTTTCTCAATATCGGCGGTCGTGGTGATAAATCGAAACCAACCCGCATTCTGTAATGCACTTGTTTTGTTGGGGAAATCAACCGCAATGACGGGCGTGTTGGCGTTGATGTCGTTGACGGTTCCGTTTTCGGGTAAAATCGTGATGACTTTGTACACCCTAGCGGGTACATTGACGGAGTTTTCTAGCTTATTCATTGTTCCTTTGCTGCCTTCGCCGCCCGTGCCGTAGGTGCCGCAAATAATAAAAAGGCGGTATTTTTGCGCCACCAGTTCGCGGCAATATTCTTCCAAGTACGCCCACGCTTCGCGGTTCAGTTCGGGCGCTTGCGGAATCATATTGGTCATCAGAAAAGTACTTGAATTATTGTCGACAGAATTGGTGCGGTCGGCAGAAGGACATAAGTGACCCCGATCAAATCCTGAATTGGTATAATCATTTGGCGTAACTTTGTACCAAGAAGCGGGTAAAATAGGGTCGGGGCGAAAATCATTTTGACGGTCGCTGCTGCCGAGCCATTTTTGCGATAGTTCCCAGGCAACCCAGTTGGCATGTCCCTTAGCCCGGTTGTAAGACAAAGCATATTGGGGCTTAACAATCAGGTAGTTATCGGGAGTCGATTCACTTGCCTGTGCATTGGTCGGATTGCCTAACAATAAGTGAATGCTGTCGTTGTTAGTCGTTATTTTTTGACGCGCACAACTAATAATCAATAAATATACCGATAGGATATAGACCGAGGAGCGGAAGATTCGCATAACGTGGGCAGTTTCAAAGGAGTAATTTGAAGACTCAAAGGTCTGATTTTTCTTTTTTTAAACAAATTTAACCACAATTCAGGCTTTTATTGTCGGTCATTAATGCTCAATAGCTATCCTAAGATTTATATACTTTAAACTAATTTTCGATGCCGCTTAAATTTACTTTGTTTCTATTGCTAGGGATAAATTTTGTCCAAATTTCTGGGGCACAAACTCCCACAAGTACGGTTCTAGCGTCGATTGGTATCACTGGCGATACGACCGATGTACACGTACCTACCGTCAATGGCTATGTATTGGGCGGAGGTAGTACCGACGTGAAGGAGGCGCTTAAGTGGATGATTGAACGCGCCAAAGGTGGAGATGTGGTCATAATCAGGGCAAGCGGTACAACAGGTTATAACGATTTTATTTATGGATTGGGAGGCGTCAATTCTGTTGAAACTTTGCTGATTAATTCGCGTGAATTGGCCCTCCATCCTGCCACCGCCACACGGATTCGGCAGGCGGAGTTATTATTTATTGCAGGCGGAGACCAGGGGAATTATGTGAAGTTTTGGCAGGATACACCCGTAGAAGATGCCATCAATTACCTGATTCACGTCAAAAAAGCGCCCGTGGGTGGCACGAGTGCGGGTTGCGCCGTTTTGGGAGGTGTAAGCTTTGCGGCCCTCAACGACGGCATCAACTCGGTCGAGGCGCTCACCAATCCTTATGATTCCAAAATGACCTTACTCAACGGTGGATTTATTGATATTCCAGTGCTTAAAAATATCATCACCGATACACATTATAGCAACCGTAGCCGATACGGGCGGCATCTGGCGTTTTTGGCGCGCATGAAAACCGATGGAATAAAGAAGCCAAGAGGCATTGGCGTGGACGAAAAAACGTCAGTTTGTATCGACGAAAAAGGCATTGCCCGCGTATTTGGCAGTCAGGCGGCTTATTTTCTATTGGCCGATTCTCGAAAGCCTGAGACTTGCGAAGAAGGCAAAAAACTGACGTGGAACCGAAAAAAACAAGCGGTCAGCATCGTTAAAATTGCCGCTACTCCAGAAGGAGCTGGCAAGTTTGATTTAAATCGTTGGAAACCGCTTACTACGGGTACTGCGGGATACTGGTTTGCAGAAAACGGTGTTTTATTTGAAAATTAATGGAGAGCGATGCAACCTATGTTTGCTTTTCTGCATCTATCCCTCAAAACCAATTATTCAATCTAAAAACAGCCTGTACAGCAATGAAACGTTTATCATTATTTTTGTTGGCCGCTTTCTCTGCCACGGCGCTTTACGCCCAAAAACAAGTCTCAGCCCGCGAAGTTTTTCAAGCCATTGATAAACATCAGTCCGTTCAGTACGATGGAGTGGTTGTTACTGGCGATTTAGATTTTACGGAACTTTCTAATCGAAAAATCAAAAAAGAAAAGGGCTGGGAAGAAATAAAAACGACAGTAGAGGTGCCCGTGGTTTTTCGGAATTGCACCTTTAAAGGGGATGTGATTGCCTACAAACGCCTTGAAGAAAATGGCAGCCGCACCAAAATATTCAACATTGAGGTTAATGGTGACGGTGGCACAACGTACTCGGCCGATTTTCGTGAAAATGCCGTCTTTGAAAATTGTACTTTTGAAAATGGCAGTGAGTTTAAGTACTCAACTTTTTCAAAAGTGGCCAACTTCGCTGGCAGTAAGTTTGCCGAGCAAGCCAATTTTAAATACGCCAGATTTCGGCAGGATGCCCTCTACACCAACATCCGATTTGAAGACTACGCCAATTTTAAGTACGCTGATTTCTCCCGCCGAGCTGATTTTCAGGAGGTACGTTTTCGCGATTATGCCGACTTCAAATACGCCGAATTTGAGGAAAAGGTAAACTTTGCGGGCAGCCGTTTTCAGCGAAATGCCGATTTTAAATATGCGGACTTTAACGCGGGTGCTTCTTTTGACAAAGCAGATTTTGACGGAAGTGTTGATTTTAAATATTCCAACGGTAAGCGGTACGTTTCCCGATAGATTCTTTCTCGTTTCTAATCTCTATTTTTCATTGCAGAGGAAGCCTCCTGAGTGGAGGCTTCCTCTGTTTAGGGGGGATTGTGTGTATTTAAATCCCCAGGTTATTTCAATTCGTACCCTTATTTGTGCAACACAACCATCATTTTAGGGGTATTTGTACCTAAGAAGCTTGTACTCCCAAGCTGATTTCGTAAATTTGAAACTTTTATTTTGAAAATAACTACCCGGTGTAGGATGTTAAGAGTTCGCAATTGCCTGAAAAAGAGTATAGTACGTTGTTGCCTGTTTTCTGCATTTTTTCCTGTCTTTGCTATCATTCCAGTCTTTTCGCAAGTAGGAATTAGTTTCCCTACCTCGCGCCTTGTATTTCAACGTTCAGCGAACAATTCGGCCACGTTTGTGGTCAGTGGAACGTACCAACAAAGCATTCCCGATCAAGTAGAAGCCGCCTTGGTTCCTTTTGCTACGGGACAGGGAACGGCGACCAACTGGCAAATTGTGGAGAAAGCCCCCGTAGGAGGCATCTATTCAGGGACCATTTCGGGCGGTGGCGGTTGGTATAAATTGAAAGTCAGAGTCATTAGAAATGGAAAAGTAACGGACAGTACCGAAGTAGAACGAATTGGGATTGGAGAAGTGTTTTTGATTGCGGGACAGTCAAACGCGCGCGGCATCCAAAATTACGGAGCACCTGCCGCCAACGACGACCGGGTGAGCTGTTTTAATTACCTCAATTCCTCATTTGATCCCAATGAGTTGCCCGAACCGACCTTTTCTCACTTAAATGCCGACAGTTATATTGCCCCTTATGGATACTCTGCGTGGTCTTGGGGTGCATTGGGAGATTTGTTGGTCAGTCGTTTCAATGTGCCTGTGCTATTTTATAACGTAGCTTTGGAAGGCACCACCAGCAGGTCATGGCGCGAAAGTTCGACGGGCTATGCTTCCAACCCCTACACGGGCGGAGTTTATATAAATCAGCTTCCTTATTCACAGTTTAAAGTGGTATTGCGCCAATTTACCTCGCTTACGGGCGTACGGGCCGTGTTGTGGCATCAGGGCGAATCAGATACGCAATTCAACCTCTCGGAATCTGAAATAGTCTCAAATCTGCAACAGGTAATCGGGCAAAGCCGCAACGATGCGGGGCAAAACATCAGTTGGGTGGTTTCGAAGGTTTCTTATAATACGTACGCTTCCAAAGCGGTCATTAATGCCCAGAATACCGTCATTAATTCCACGTCCAATGTATTTGAAGGCCCCTCAACCGATAACATTCAGATCCCCCGGCCTGATGGAGTACACATGCAAGGCAATGCCCTAACCACCCTTGCGCAGCAGTGGAACCAAAGCCTCAATTCCAATTTTTTTAACCAATCTAATCCCATCGCACCTTTATTGTTGCCGGTTATTAAAGTAGCCTGTACAGATGATAGTCGGGTTAAGCTCATTGCGGAGGGAAATTTTACGGAAGTAAGCTGGAATAACGGCGAACGAAACAATACAATATTGGCTAACAACGGCGTCTATCGGGTAAAAGTGAAGGATGCCTTTGGCCATTTTATGTACTCAAGCTCCGTCAGTGTGGGAGACAACACCCGCCGTGCGCTTCCAAAACCAGCCACTCCATCCATACTTACCAATGGTAATTTAGTGTTTTGTGAAGGAGGAAATGTAGCGTTTTCCACTCCGCAAGCGGCGGGTTATCGATGGAGCAATGGTGCGACTTCTCAAAGCATTGTTGTAGGGGATGGGGCAAATTATTCTGTTCAAATCAAGGATGAGAAAGGATGTTGGTCCGATTTTTCGGGCAGCGTAAAAGCGACCGTTAATCCCGTTCCGTCGGTTCCATCAGTGACGGCCAAGGGACCGTTGACTTTCTGTGCCGATCAAAGCGTAACGTTGGCAGTAGAGGAGAACAGTGTTTTATCAACGAGTACGGTATTGGAGTGGAACAGTGGACAAAAAACGGGTACAATTGTTATAAAACAGTCAGGTGATTATGCGGTTCGGGCGGTCAATCAATACAATTGTGCTTCTGCTTATTCCAAAACCTTGACGGTCACGGTCAATCCTTTACCCTCGACCCCAACCATTGCCGCCGATGGGGTACTTCGCTTTTGTGAAGGAAGCAAGGTGACGTTATCAACTGATTCTTTTTTGCCAACCGTTTGGAATGAACAATATTCCACCCAAAAGTTGACCGTAACGGCCTCGGGCCGCTACACTGCCCGGGTGACTGATACGTGGGGATGTAAATCGCTTCCCTCAAAAGAAGTTGCGGTAGAAGTAAACCCCGTACCTGCTCGTCCAATCATCACCAAAGCTGGGCCTTTTGCGATAGCGGCCGAAGGGAATTATCTGTCTAACATCAATTTTCGATGGAATCAAGAAGGAGGTTCACAGACCACTGTGACAACCCAAAACATATTAAAGCCTTCACAAACAGGTAATTATACGGTAGTTGCTTTTTATGATTTAGATGCTTCAAATACGTGTGCTTCCTTGCCGTCTTTTGTATATAGCTTTGTTTTTGACTTTGCAAACAATGGTTTGAGCGTTTATCCCAACCCGAGCCGTGATGGAATCTTTTCCGTAGAAACTTACAAAGACGTTAAAAACGCCCGACTCCAATTGATGAATGCCGAGGGGAAACAGGTCTATGAGGAGTCTGTCCCTGAGCTGATTGGTCCTATGTCCCTTAAATTCCCTTCACTGACCCCAGGCATGTACTTCCTGAGAATCCAAGGGGAGAATCAGATTCCACTGACCAAAAAGCTTTGGTTTGTACCCTAATCCTTGGCATGAAAATTGACAAAGAATGAATCAGCAGTTGGATTGTTTAGGTAAATGATGTTATTTTGCGGGTCAATTTTCGGGAAGCATTCATTTCCTAAATGACAACTTAACTATAACAATTAACTTTTAACTCAAATAACGCGCACGCAACTATGGCGTTAATCAACAAAATCAGGGAACGATCAGGTGTAGCCGTTTTGATCATTGCCGTTAGTTTAATCCTCTTTATTGTTGGAGGTGACATTTTAGGAGCCCAAAGTATGTTTGGGGGCAACAGTCAGGCAGTAGGTGAAATTGCAGGAGAAACCATCGACTACAAAGATTTTCAACTCAAATTAGACCAAGCCCGTCAGGCTTTTGAAGCACAAAGCGGTCGCGCAGCTTCTGAAGCCGAACAACAATCACTGCGGGAACAGGTATGGAATCAATACATAGTTGATTTTGCGTACAAAAAAGAGTATGATGAATTGGGATTAAAAGTAAGCAATGATGAGCTGGTAGATATGGTTCAGGGAAACAACATAAGCCCCGCCATCCAACAATCATTCACCAATCCCCAAACGGGTGTTTTTGACAAAACATCGGTCATCAGTTATTTGAAAAACCTTAAAAATCTGCCTCCTGAGCAACAACAGGCGTGGCAAAATTTTGAAAAAAGCCTAGCCCAAGATCGTGTACGTCAAAAATACGAAAACCTATTTCGCGTAGGAACTTACGTAACGCGCGCCGAAGCTGAAAAAGAATACCAAGCTCAAACTACCAAAGCTACGCTGAAGTATTTGTTTGTACCGTTTTATTCAGTAACTGACACAACCGTGAAAGTGACGGATACGCAATTGGAAGATTATCTTGCTAAGCACAAAGACGAATACAAAGGTTTCGATTCACGCACCATTCAATACGTAACGTTTCCGATTGTTCCTACCAAAGACGACAGTACGGAGTTATACAATAGAATTAAGGAATTGGCGCGTGGTTTAGCTACTGCACCTAATGATTCAACTTACGCCCGCATTAACTCTGACGTCCCTACAAAATTATATTGGTCGCTTTCTGAAATGACCGATCAATTGAAAGGCGCTGTTAAGAGCTTTATTCCAGGAAGTGTGAATGGTCCTTACCGCGAAGGGAACACTTACTTTATCTATAAGTACGGCGGTACAAAATTGGATACAGCCTATACCGTAAAAGCAAGTCACATTTTGATTCGTACCCAAGGTACGAGCGATTCGGCAAAAGCAGAGGCACGTACCAAAGCCAATGATTTGTTGAAACAATTGCAGGGTGGCGCTAATTTTGAACAATTGGCGGCAGCTAACAGCGCCGACCAAAGCTCCGCCCAGCGCGGTGGTGACCTTGGTTACTTCCGTCAGGGAGCCATGGTGAAACCATTTAGTGATGCAGTTTTTGCCATGAGCGGTACGGGCTTGATTGGACGATTGGTTGAAACCGATTTTGGATTCCACATCATTAAGGTAACGGAACCCAAAACCAATGTGTTGTACAAAATCGCTGCTATTGGTAAAACGATGACTCCTAGCCAAACCACGAGAGATGCCATTTATGCCAAAGCGGATCAATTCTCGATTGAGTCAAAATCAAAAGCGGCCTTTGACGAGTCAGTAAAGAAAGATAAGTCATTGATTGTACAGACTGCAAACCGTATTCCTGAGTCGGCAACCAACATCAACACCATGCAAAATGCGCGTGAGATTGTACGTTGGGCGTTCAACGAAGATACCAACGAAAATCAGGCATCCCCCGTTTTTGAAACAGACGAGCAATATGTTGTGGCCATGTTGACTGGAAAGTCGGACAAAGACAATCCAACGATTAATGATTTCCGTGACGAATTGACCCTGAAAGTACGCAATCAAATCAAGGCGGAGCAAATCACTAAGAAACTGAGTGGTATTCAAGCTCCAACGCTCGAAGCCATTGCTCAAAAATACGGTGCAGGTGCGTTGGTTGAAAACGCCAATGATATTTCGCTTGCTACAGGGTTTTTGACCAGTGCGGGTCTTGACCCAATCGCATTAGGAAAAGGTTTTGGTTTGAAGCCTGGCAAGAAAACGAAAGTATTTACTGGCGAAAACGGCGTATTTATCATGGAGCAAGTTTCTAGCACTCCGGCGCCTGCTATTGGAGATTACTCGATGTACAAAGCCAATTTGCAATCGAAAAGCTTCCAAGCAAGTTTCTTAGTAAACGAAGCCGTTCGTGAAAATGCCAAGGTGGTTGATAACCGCGCTAAATTCTTTTAGTAGGTCATTTTTATTCATACATGAAAGCCTGTCAAGTCACTTGACAGGCTTTCGTGTTTATAAGTAGCTATTGCTTATTTCTGTGAATTGGTAGCAGAAGGAGCGATGGGCGTGCATCCCGCAATTTGTACTTGAAATGTACTTCCCTGTTCGGCTTTGAAGCCCGCATTGAGAGAAACAGAATTTCCTGCTTGGTAGGCTACTGTGGCACCTGATGCAATCGTATTGACGGCCGTAATCGATTCGGAAGCTTCTAAGGATACACTTTGACCGTTGGCGATTGGACTATTAAGGGTGTATTGTGTTGGGCAGACTACTTCGAAGGTTTGGTCAGTAAACGCCCCATTTTTTGCATAGCTTCCTTTAAAAAAGGCTCTTATCCTGACTGTTCCGCCCTGCCCAGTGAGCGTCATGGTGTTGCCAGAAAGGGTTGCTGGGCCTGAAATAAGCAGGTACTCGATGGTTTCGTTGGTAGGGCTGCTGCTTGCCGAAAGCATGAATGGAGGTGAAGATGCCGCTTTTGTACCAATGCCAGTAAATTGAACAGCATAGGGTGTAATGCTTCGATTTACATCAAACGTTTGCTCCACAGGTATGGCAGGTCGGTAATTGGCATCTCCGTGCTGCACAGCCCTGACGGTCACTTGGCCAGGTGCTCCCGTGAGTGTCAAAATGTTGCCGATAACGTAGGCGGGTCCTGAACTACTAAAAAAATGGATAGGGGTGAGGCCAGAGCTTGCCGTAGCCGATAACGAGACATTGGCGCTTGTGTTAAGGGTTATTGATTGATTGGGAATCGTGGTGAAGCTAATGCTTTGAGGCATTCCCGGACAGTTAACGGGAATGTTTTTATAAAAGTTGGTAGATAAACCATCGGGGTCGGTAACGGTTAAATAAACTCGGTAGAAATAAGTGGCATCTCCGACTTCACAGGGCGTGCCGTCGAGTACTGTATTGATTGAATTTCCTACAAGAACAGGGTTTCGGTGCTCATGTCCATTATGGACCAACGCCACAGTCCAACTTAGTTTAAGGCTATCAGCGGGGCTTTGCCCATCAGAAACCACTGCCGATAAGGATAGAGGGTAGTCTACCGATGCAGAAACCCCACTAATGGTATCAAGGCTACTACTATTGATGACTGGCGGAGTGCTGTTAATATAGATGTAAGTAGAGTCGCTGCTACTTAGTCCTGTACCATTTGTATCTCTCACGGTCAATTTAACTTTGTATTTCTGTCGTCCGTTGGTTGGAGGATTAAATAAATAATGCGGAGCCAAACCAGTACTGAAGGGGGGAGCGTCGTTGATGCGCCATTCGTAGGTGAGGGAAGTCCCTTCGGGGTCATAGGATTTTAAGGCAGTAAAAGCAACGGGTAAAGGTGCTAAACCGCTGTTGACATCGGTCTCAATCTTGGCTACGGGCGGGAGGTTTGAGAGGCTGTAATGCAGCTTTCTGACTTCGTCGCAGGGGTTGGTGCTTTCAGATACCCCGGTGATATAATAGATACTTTCGTCCACCTCGTTATAGGCCAAATGAACTACTTTTTGGGAAGCGGTCATAAAGTGACTGATACTCACGGGGTCATGGTTGGCATTTAGCTTTAATACGCGTATCCATTTCCCATCGAAATCGGCCATGAACAATGCATTTTGGTAAGCTGCCGGATATTTAGTGCCAGTGTAGAAAACACCACCCATGGTAGATGCTCCCGAAAAAGTAGGGCCGCTGTAGGGAAACTGCGCCGAGCCAATCTGAATTTTAGTCATTTGATTAAGGTATACATTGGCATCGGTTGCGAGCGAACGGTACTCCAAAATGGGTTTTCGGTGCGTGGTAGGCGCGTAGAGTGGGCTATTCCATGGAGTATTTTCCCGCTCTAAACCTTCATAACGCGGCCATCCAAAGTTCTGATTTGGGGCCGTTACGGTATTAATTTCTTCCCGCGAAAAATTACCAACGTCTCCTACGACCAGCACCCCAGGGTCGCCGTCTTCGGGGTTGTGACTACCAGTATTGGGGACCAATGTCATTCGGAAAGGATTTCGTAATCCTTTTGCCCACATTCTCGAAATGGCGGCTCGTGGTGTACTTGGGTCATACAATGGGTTGGAAGGAACGCCATTGCCCGTTTCGGGATCAATTCGTAATATTTTTCCGTTGTGAGAGTTGTCAACCTGAGAGCGATAAGCCCCAATATTGAGAGCTTGAGTAATCACCCCGGCATCAATGGCTTGTTGGAAATTCCCCTCGTTTCCTCGGTCATACACTCCCGCGTAGGCACCGTCGCCCGTCGAAATCATCAGCGTTCCGTCCTCGCCAAATACCATACAACCCCCTCCGTGGTTGTTCCAAATGATGGGAATGCCATCGGAAGGGGTGGTGCCCAGTAGCACCAAACGACTGTTGTTGACAAGTGCCGTAAAGCTAGGAGCAGCGTTTACATTGGCTTTGTAGCGCGTTACGCGTACGATTGAACCTGTTTGGTCGGAGCCATCATTTCCGTTTATTCCCGTTAATAAATAAGTTCGGTTTACGGCATACATTAAATAGATATAACCGTTGGTGAGGAAATCAGGATGGAGAACGACGGAGACTAGACCTAAATCGTTGTTACTCAGTACCTCATAGTTAATGTCAAGTAGTAAGTATTTTTGAGTGTTTCCGTTGGCATCAAAGCGGATGGCCCAAACTTTTCCGTTTTTTTCCCAAGTGTACATTTGCCCCACTTGATCAAAAACCACTCCTACCATTCCTACAAGGTCGCCATTGGCTCCTTTCACTTTTAGTTGACTTTGAAAACCAGCGGGTTGACCATGGACGGAGGTAATAAATGCAAAAAAACAAAGAAGTAAAGCAATTCTCATGGTAGAGTGTTATTGGTAATGAAGATAAGCCGATAGATTGGTTCATAGGAATTTCTAACGGCTAAATATTAGAAAAATAATGTATACTCAAACCTACGAAAATTAAACGAAAAAGTATTTAAATACAAAAGAAGAGGTCATTGCCTTCTAGGAGTGCAAACAAAAACCCCGCACATGGGCGGGGCTTGCATTTATAATTGAAGGGTTTAGTGTAATCAGTTTTTGTCGAGTGCAATGATACTTTCGGTTTCATACGTCCCGCTTTCAGTACGTAAATTGTAGACGTGAGTTACGTTACGCACTGCGTGTTGAATAACGCTAATTTCGGCCGTGACAAAACGACCAGACACAGCATCCCTCACAAAAACCCAATCGCCGACGCGGAGTTGACTGATTTTTTTTCGTCCAGTTAAGGTCAGAAGCGGGTGCGTGGCGGTTGCTTCTAGCGCAATCAGGCCATCGCGCACTTTGGCGCTTACCCATGCTTGTCCGTGCGGTTTAATGAGTAGCCGAGTGAGTTGAAAGCTACCTACGTGGGTCTCAATGCGGGTTACTTTTCCCTGAAAAATGCCCGATAGCATTTCTCCTTCTAAAATAGTTGAAATAGGCTTTTCGCTTCCGTCGGCTAAATTGACGAAAGTTTCTGCGGGAAAACAAAAATCGTTGGGGTCTTTCTCTTCGGTCGAAGTGGAGTCAGGGGCACTTTCGGTTTTAAGTTGAGACAACATGTAGGCTACACAAACCGCAAAACCATTTGCCATGGTATTTCCAACCTTTAAATCGCTCATGTATTGATTCCAAACCTCTTTGGGGGCAAGTTGATTGGGAATGTACAATTTGATTTGTTTGCCCTGCCCGCTAAATACGGCTAGTGTCCCAATCCCGTTCATGGCGGCTCCTTCCGAAATTTTATACAAATAAATTTTTCGTTCGATACCATCATTCAAATTGAATTCAAACAGTCCGTCGGCTCCTTCGGGGCGGTCAAAAACGTAGCCTTTTTCGCGGATGTACGTATGTTTCTCCACACTTTTAAGGGGAAGTGCTTTGACTTTGGCGTACTCGTCCAGCGTAATGGCGCGCATGTTGCTTTGGGCAAATACACTTGTACAAGCTGCTAGGTATAAAATAAAAATGAATTTCATCGCAGAGGGATTAGCTGACAGATTTGGCAAATGCCTCTTTAAATGCTTTCATTTCGTCCATGGTTCCAATACTTACGCGGCACCAGTCCTGTTGGTCAAAGAACCAACTGCGCACACTTACGCCTTCAGCCATCATTTTTTGAAGCAATACCTGCCCTTTCACTTTGATGGGGAACAAAACAAAGTTGGCCGACGAAGGTAAATAAGTGTAATCCATCGACTTGAGCGTATCATAAAGGAATTTTTTCGACTCTGCGGTATTTTTCAATACCATTTCCTGAAATGCCTTGTCTTTGAAGCTCGCAATCGCCGCCGCGGCTGAAGTAGTTGAAACGGTAAAGCCACCCGAACAATACTTGCGTAATTCTTTTAAGGTAGAAGGTTGACCGAGCGCGTAGCCGATTCGGAGCCCTGCAAAGCCGTGGAGTTTAGAAAGTGTTCTCAGGATTAATACATTTTGACCTTTGCGAACATGCTCAACCATGCTGTCAGTGGCGGGGGTAGGCGCGTAATCAATGTAGGCTTCATCGACCAATACGGTTGATTTTGGCGAAGCAGCGTCACAGAATGAGCTCAGCTTTGCCGAAGGCAGCATTACTCCCGTAGGATTGTTTGGATTACAGATATAAATCAAACTTGTATCCGCACTTAAGCGCGTAGCCATGGCGTCCAAATCATATTGATAGTCTTTGGTCAACGGGACTTTTATTGTGGGCATGGTGGCGCCGTCCTCACGAGCATCGCGGCCTGAGATGTAGCAGGTTTCCGCCATCATTACTTTTCCCTTCGCCCCTGCCATCAGCAGACTTGCCATGAGGAGCTCGGAAGAACCCGCACCCAACAATACCTGGTCGGGAGAAACACCGTTCATTTCAGCAATTGCTTTACGCAATTCCATCGTAACTGGTCCCGCATATAGAAAAGACTTGGGGGCGGTGTCGGAAATGGCCTTGATAGCCGCAGTAGACGGACCCCATGGATTTTCGTTGGAAGAAAGCCGGGCTTTGATTTGCGGAGCAGCTGCCAGCATCGCTTCGTGCGCCAATTCTAGTTCACGTTCTGCATAAACATCAAAGCTTCCCTGGGTAAGGGCAGGGGCGGCGTTGACGGGATTTGTTTGTCCAATGGTTAAACCAGCAGAAGCAAGTAATCCTGACTTGAGCCAATCACGACGGTTGAGATTTGATGACATAGGAGTAATGGATAAGATGAACGGTTTGTTTGCAGGGAGGAAAATGATTGTTCTCGCTTGGCAACGATGAGCAATTTGGTATAAAGATAAAGTGTAATTGTTGCAACTTAGTTTAACTTATTGATAATCGTTAAAAATTAGAAAAAGATAATTTTTAACAACATTTTTATGATATGTAAACAAACAAAAAATATAGTAAAAATCAATATTATGAACAAAAATACATAAAAATAGAACTAAATAAAATGAATTAATCAAAAATTAAACATTTTGCGTTAAAAAATAAAAGTAAGTAATTTTTATAAGTAATTTAATTAAGTAGGGTGTTTTGGTCAAAAAGTAAAATAATATTTTGTATAATCTAAGAAATAATTGTTATTTTCTTATAAAATTGAAGAAAAACAAAAAAATATGGAGTATACGTTTGGTAATTTGTAATCAACGACATACTTTCGAATCATATTTACAAAAAAAGTACAATTTACTACTTATTAATATTCTTCTTTAGCCGCACTTGTAGAGGAATATTAATTCGAGATAAAGAACTCTAAAGAAGAATAACTCTTAGCTCGAAACGGTGTCTGCCCTCAAAAGCTGCTGCCAAATCTTAACCTAAACACATTTAAAAAAACTGTCATAATTAAAAAGAACGTAACTGCACATCAACCTGCCGTTATTGATTTCTTAAACGATAAAGGAGGGAATGTCCTCTTGCTTGGCCACGCTTGCCCGACTGTAACGATTGTGGGTGCTTATGCGGCCTGTACCGGCAAATTCGGTACGGTCGGTGCGTAGCGTGAAGTGCAATTATTACTAACACTAATCAACCAAAACTATTACCAGATGAAAAGACTTCTACTATTTTCTGCTCTGTTGGCAATAAGCTGGGCAGGATATGCCCAGCGGATGGTCACAGGTACAGTAACTTCCAAAGATGAAGGTGTTTTACCAGGGGTAAACGTTCTTCTCAAAGGTTCACGGACGGGTGTTGCAACTGATGGAACAGGTACGTTTAAGATAGCGGTTCCTGACGACAACGCTGTATTGGTATTCAGTTTTATCGGTTATGGAATACAAGAAGTACCCGTGGGCGCTCGCTCTACCATAACAATCGAAATGTTGCCTGATGTCAAAGCACTTCAGGAAGTGGTAGTTACGGCTTTTGGTATTGAAAAAGAAAAGAAAGCTTTAGGCTACACGGTACAGGAAGTAAAAGGTTCGCAACTTGTGGAGGCACGCTCCAACAACATTGTGAACAACCTTGCTGGTCGGGTAGCTGGTGTACGTGTTCAGAGTAACGGTGGGCCGGGTAGCGGTTCAACGGTACAGATTCGGGGCGCGTCTTCGGTATCGGGAAATAACCAACCCTTGGTTGTTATTGACGGGGTACCTATCGACCAAAGTACATCCAACTCAATGACCAGTGGCGAAAAGCAATTCGGGGGTGGTCTGTCGGAAGTGAGTCCTGACAACATTAAAGATATCAGCGTATTGAAAGGGCCCAATGCTGCCGCGCTATACGGCTCACGGGCGGCCAACGGGGTTATTTTGATTACGACCAAAAATGGCGCTGGTACTAAAGGAATTGGCGTGGAAGTAAACTCTAATATTACCTTCGAACGTCCTTTGGTAAAGCCTGATTTTCAGGATATGTACGGTGGTGGTAATGGCTACCGCACTTGGTACTCAGATGGTTGGTCGGGTGCCATCACGGGCGATGCAATCCCTCAGTACCGCGCTGCATACGGTCCTACAGCTCCTTTGTTTGGTACGGATGGTACGGACGAAAGCTGGGGCGCACCTTTAGACGGCCGGTTGGTTCGTCATTGGTGGTCGGGTACTCAAGTGGCACCACTTACGCCTCAACCCAACAACTGGGAAGAATACTGGGAAACAGGTCAGACGCGTACCAATAACGTAGCGCTTTCGGGCGGAAACGATAAAGGTAATTTCCGCCTTTCAATTGGTCGTATGGGCCAAGAGGGGATTATGCGCAGCAACGATTTTTACCGCAATAACTTCAAACTCAATACAGGCTATAACTTTACCCCTAAACTTAACGTAACACTTTCGGCCGAATACATCAAATCGGGTTCTAAAAACCGTGGCTATCAGGAAGGCCAGCAGTTTATTTGGTCGCACCGCCACGTATCGTGGGAGCAGCACAAAAACTACGAAGATTATACCGCTACGCACATTCAACGGGCACTTCCTGGGCGTTTGCCAGATAGTGATCCGCCAAACTGGCAGCATACATTCTTTACGAATCCTTTCTACATAAACGATAAGTTGCCGCTTGGAAACGTGAAGGACCGTTTGGTTGGTAACATTGCGTTGAACTATAAAATTGCGCCCTTTTTGAGCCTGATGGCTCGTTCAGGAACGGATTTCTGGTCAGATACGCGTATCAATATTATTAACTTTGAGCGTGTCCGTAACGGAAACCGTACGCCAGGCCAATATTCAGAAGAAGTATTGCGGGCACAGGAAACCAACTCAGACGCTATCTTGACGTTCAATAAAACAGTTGCAAAAGACATTTCAATTACTTCACAATTCGGAGGAATTCTTCGTCAAAATTACTATAAGCGTAACTTTACTCGGGTAGGTGAATTAGTTGTTGACGGTCTATACAACCTCTCAAACTCTGTACCAAGCCTTAATACGGTAGAAAGTCGGATTGAAAAAACCGAAATGCAGTCACTTTTTGGAACTTTTCAGGTGGGTTGGCGCAACGCATTATTCCTAGACTTGACGGCTCGTAATGACTGGTCAAGTACGTTGCCAGCCGATGCTCGTTCTTATTTCTATCCTTCGGCTTCAGTGAGTGCAGTGTTTACCGATTTGCTCAATATTCAGAGTTCTATCCTGACTTTCGGTAAAGTACGTGCTAGCTGGGCGCAAGTTGGAAACGACGCCCGTCCTTACCAGTTGAATCAGGTGTACCGTTCAGGTGGTGCGTGGAACGGATCTACGCCGCAGTATTTCGAAAACGTCACGATTCCTAACTCGGGCTTGAAGCCTGAAATTACGACAGGTATTGAGTTTGGCATGGATTTACGCTTTTTGCGCGGCAAAGTTGGCTTAGACCTTACTTACTATAACCAAACTTCACGCAACCAAATCCTCGGTGTAGAAATTTCAAAAGCAAGTGGATACAACAATCGTATTCTCAACGCGGGAGAAATTGAAAACAAAGGATTGGAAATTGTATTGAGTGGTACTCCTTTCAAAGCAGCTAACGGCTTTACTTGGGATGTGGCGGTCAATTATGCCCGTAACCGAAACAAAGTAATTGCCTTGGCCGACGGATTAACCACCCTGATTTTGCACCAACAACGCGGTCTTAACTCCGAGGCACGCGTAGGAGAGGCTTATGGTACCCTATTTGGTATTGGGTTTGAACGCAGCCCCGATGGCCAGATTATCTACAGCAACGGCTTACCGGTTGTATCCACTACACCACGTATTTTGGGCAATATTCAGCCTAAATGGACGGGTGGTTTGAGCAACACCTTTACGTACAAAGGCGTTTCACTCTCGGCTTTGATCGATGTACGGATGGGCGGAGACTTCTTTGATGAAGGTACTGGAACCGCCCGCTGGACAGGTCAGTACGAAGAAACGGCCGTGGGTCGTGAAGAGGGTATCATCGGAAAAGGGGTGAAGGTGGTAAGCACAAACGCTGATGGTTCAGCTGTTTATGCGCCAAACGACATCATCGTGGCTGCCAACCAATTATATGGTTATAACAACCCACGCCGCTATCACGAAGCTGTTATTTATGACGGAAGCTACGTAAAACTGCGCGAAATGACGCTAGGATACAGTATTCCTGAAGCATTGTTGAAAAAATACATGATTCGTACCGTGAAATTCTCGGTGGTAGGTCGCAACTTGGCGATTTTGTTTAGCAACCACACCCACATCGATCCAGAAGTAGACCGTTTTGGTGGAAACCGTCAGGGATTTGCTTATGGCGAGTTGCCCAACTCACGGAGTTTAGGATTTAACTTGACTTTTGGATTCTAGCATACGTTAAGGCAGGGCCTTACGAGCCTTGCCTTAATGGTTATCAAGGTTTAATCAAAAAGACTTATACTATGAAAAAATACATACTACTTTCTTTGGCATTGATTCTTACGGCAACCTCATGTACGAGTGAGTTCGACGAGATGAACGTGGACCCCAACAACCCCACCAAAATCAGCGCCCAGTACCTGCTGCCTTATGCCCTTGAGCGCTCCATTGATCGTTATTGGGGAGGAAGAACCCGTTTTGAGCGTCTTAACCTCGACGGAGCCATGCTCTGGATGCAGTATTTGTCGCGCAATATTTATTCAAATGAAGGAGATAACTATGGTATTTCGCCCGCGATGCAGAATAACAACTGGCAGGGCTTTTTCAATGATGGCTTGGTAAATTTTCAGCGTATCATCACAGAGTCAGGGCCAGAAGGAACAGCCCCTAACGCTAACTATGAAGGGGTGGCGCTTGTGATGCGTTCGTGGTTGTTTTCGGTCATGACCGATATGTGGGGCGCGATTCCTTACAATGATGCTTTGAAAGGAACATCGGCTGAACCTAACTATTCTCCTGCCTACGACTCACAGGAAAAAGTGTATGAAGGGCTGTTGAATGACTTAAAAATTGCCAACGAAAAACTGAACCCCGCTGGACCTGCTATCCTTGGCGACATTGTTCACAACGGAAACATCATGCGTTGGAAGCGTTTTGCTAACTCACTGAGATTACGTTTGGCCAACCGTCAGGCTGCCAAAAAGCCTGCAGAGTCGCGGGCTATCATGCGGGAGATTTTGAGCGACCCCGTGAAATACCCCATCATCACGGCCAATGCCGACAATACCGTTTTGCGCAGCACTTCAGTTTTGCCAAGCAACAACGAATGGCACCAAGTGTTGATTCAAGAAAGCCGTACCGACTGGAACATTAGCAGCACCTTGGCCGATAAAATGAACAGCCTAAACGATACCCGTATTACGGTTTATGCAACACCCGTAGGCGGCAAATACGTAGGGCACTCAAACGGATTACCCGATGCCATTGCTACCACCTATTTAGCTACAAGCTCAGGAGTTGGCACAGCCTTTACCCGCATTGATGCCCCAAGCGTACTCATGACGGCTTCGGAAGTGAACCTTATTTTGGCCGAAGCAGTACTTGACGGTGACATCACTACAGGTACCGCCAAAGGTTATTTCGAGGCAGGGATTACCGCTTCTTTCGAGCAATTTGGACTCACTGTACCTGCAACGTATTTTGCGACGGTTGGTGAAGTAACCCGCGAGAAAGTGTTGGATCAGAAATGGTTAGCGCTTTACGGTGTTGGCATCGAGGCATGGACGGAGTACCGTCGTACGGGTTTTCCTGTATTGCCTGCCAAAGATCCACGCGCCGTATTTGAAAATGATGGCGTATTACCAACCCGCTTACCGTATCCGGGAAGTGAATATTCGCTCAATAAGGCAAGTTTAGACAAAGGAATCGCCCTCAATGGAGGTGCCGATAACATGAAAACGAAGCTTTGGTGGGCAGAGAAATAATCGTAATTTCACATTGACATTTAATCTTTAACAAATACAAACAAACATTCAAACCAATGAGCCAGAAAATTGACCGCCGCAGTCTTTTAAAATCAGGTTTTATGACCCTCGGAGGGATTGCTGCAATGCCCGCTATCGGTGCTTTTGCCAATGTTCCTTCACGTGTAGATGCAAATGGTAACATTTTTCACAGTCCTTTATTGCGGGAGACATTCTTGGAAAATCCTCCAAAGACTCCTCCAACCATGATTCGTATCAATGCCAACGAAAACCCTTATGGCCCGCCAATGAGCGCTCGCAAAGCCGTATCAGAATCAGTGGCCACGGGAAGCCGTTATTCATGGAAAGAGCTGGAAAACCTCGTAGGCAAAATCGCGAAGAAAGAAGGCGTAACTCCTGACCATATCATGATGGGCCCTGGTTCATCCGATTTGTTGGAGAAAGTAGCCCTTGTATTGTTTGCTAAAGGTGGAAACGTCGTTTCGGCCGACCCAACTTATATGTCATTGGTGAAAGTAGCTGAAGCTACGGGTGCCTCATGGAAAGCAGTTCCTTGCAAAGGCGACTGGTCGCATGACCTGAAAGCCATGGAAGCGGCCATCGACAAAGATACCAAACTTGTCTACATCTGTAATCCTAACAACCCAATGGGAAGTATCACATCGGGCAAAGAATTGTTGGATTTCTGTTCACGCGTGGCCGACAGAGTACCCATTTTTGTGGACGAAGCTTATCTTGAACTAGCCGTTGGTGCTGATACCCAAAGCATGGTATCTTTGCTTAGCCAGAAGAAAAACGTCATCATTGCCCGTACTTTCTCAAAAATCATGGGTATGGCAGGTTTGCGCGTTGGATACATCGCAGCACTGCCTTCAACACTTGATAATATCCAGAAAATCACACGCGGCGGGATGGGTATTACCCAAACCTCCATTGCTGCCGCCGTAGCCAGTATGGACGACAATGAGTTTCAGGATACTACCCGCAAGCTCAACCACGAAGTAAAAACGTACCTCTGCAAAAACCTCGACCGTATGGGGTATAAGTACGTTACTTCTTACACCAACTTCGTGATTTTTCCCATCAATATGCCTGGCAAAGAAATGCTCCAAAAAATGATGGCCAAAGGAATCATGGTGCGCGGTTATGAGATTCAGGGAAAACCCTGGTGCCGCGTCAGTATGGGTACAATGGACGAAATTAAGCAGTTCGTCAGCGCATTAGAAGCTATTAGTTAATTAGGAGCGAGTAGGCAGGAGTCAGTAATCCACTACTGACTCCTCACTACTGACTCCTCACTACCTCCTGAAATTATGAGTGACGCTCTACAAAAAGCATTTACTTTATTGTTATTGATTGTTTTGGGTTTGATTTTGCGTTCCAAATTCAAAAACAAACAACAAACCGACGGAATCAAGGAAATGGTGCTTTCGGTAGCCCTTCCTTCCACCATTTTTATTGCGTTAATGAAGGTAAACGTTGATTCTAAGCTGATTATCGTTCCCGCATTAACATTGGTCTTTAACTTTTTTATGTATTTTATTACGCCTGTTGCCTTGGCATTCTTTGGCGTAGAAAAAAACAGCTCCACTGGACGTACGCTCATTATGTTGCTTCCTTCGTTGGCTCCGGGTTTGTCTTGCTTTCCCTTTATCGCAGAGTTTTTGGGTGAAGAAAGTGTGGCAATGGCGGCGTTGGGCGATGTTGGAAACAAGTTCTTTGTCTTGATATTTTTGTACGTGATTGCTTTAAATATGTTTCTCAAAAATGCTAAAACAGAAGAGACTAATATCGGCGACAAAATCAAGGCTCTTTTGGTCAATTTGGCCAAAGAACCCATCAACATCATCATTGCTTCGGCCCTTATTTTGTTGAGTTTCGGCGTGAGTTTTAAATCATTGCCCGTCATTATTGCAGATATGTTTGACAAAACCAGTGCTATGATGACACCATTGGTATTGATATTCATTGGATTGGCGGTTCAGTTGAAACAAAAGAAGAAAAGATTGATTAGCTCGATGCTGATCTTTAGAGCAGGTATCACCATGCTATTCAGTGCTGCAGTGATTGCCGTACTGGGCATAAAAGAACCCACAATGGTGCTGTTGGCGGTGGCTATTCCGCTGAGTTCAGCCAGCTTTTGGCCCTTTGCTCACATTTCAGCGTTCAATCTACGCGAAGAAGCTTCTGGCTTGCCCAAAGAACGTCGCACGTTTGATGCCGAACTGGCCGTATTGGTTCTAGCTTTTTCATTGCCATTTTCAACATTACTGATTCTCGGGATTTTATCAGCAGGTACATTTTTTGCCGATTTACCTACACTTATTATCACAGGACTCCTTTTTATGGGTATCGGCGTCGTTCCCAACCTGATTGGAAAATCCATTATGAAGTTTTCAAAAGCCTAAAAATCTAATTGGCTCAATTTACCATTGTTGCTTTTGCACTTAATCAACCAACACTAAAACCTAATGAAATTATGAAGACTGCAAAAATATTCCTTTTTGTTGCCGTGGCCTTAGCCACTGCCTCTTGTAAAGTGGATGATCCATTTGTAGACCGCGTGGTTGCACCCGTTCTGTTGGTGTTTGATAATGCCATCGGAGATGGCGGCGGTTTTACCACCGAGCCGACCGTTACCTCAAAAGCAACGGGAACGGCTACCGTTAGTGTTCGAATCCTTGAATTAGATAAAACCAATATTCTTGACTATAAAAAAGGAATAGATTCTATTCCGGTAACTGGCCTAGCGTTGTCGCTTACGACACGTGCTGGGGTTAAAATCGCTGACTTGACAACCGATGCCAAAGGCCGGGCCATGGTGACCAAAACCTGGGCTGAGTTTGGCGTCGCCGCTCCTAAGGCAGGTTCGATTGTTTCGCTTACGCTTACGGGCAAGTACAAAGAGCAATCTTTCTCAAAACTGGCTCGTTTGCAGGCAGTTAATTAACTATCAGACTGCCGTGGTGCAGCGCTTAAATTAGAATAATCTGAGTAAATGGTGTCGCTGGATTGGAGAGAGTAAAGTGGTCAATATCAACAAACTATTCGATCTTAAACTTAATTCCTGATACCAAACTCATTTTAGAGTATATATTATTGGTGGGTTTGAATAATCAATGATTGAGTCGACACAGCCGAGGCATTCGCTTCGGCTGTGTTTTTTTTCACTATTCGCCGAGCCAAGTTTTAAAGTCGCTGGCTTTTTCCCGGCCCACGATCGCTTCTTCGTCAAAAGCAGGCGTCAATTGGATTTTAAGTTTGCTGTTGAAGTATAAATGTACTTTTTCAATGGCATTGGCAGAAGCGATGATTTGGCGATTTAACCGAAAAAAATGACGGGGATTCAGTTCCCCAAAAATTTCATCCAACGTATAATCCACCAGATAGTCGCGCCCATCAAACGATTTGGCAAAGCTCATTTTGTTTCGGGTGTAGAAATAAGCGATTTCTTTGGTGGTGAGGGAGAACATTTTCTGACCCTGTTTGATCAAAAACCGCTCCCGATACACGGGTGCTGGCGTGGGAGTCATGTTAGAAAGCAGTTTTTTGATGGAGCGCTGAATTTCGCTCGGCTCCTTCAAAAAAGTTTCTTTTAGATAGCTCAGTTTGTTTAATGCGCGGGTCAGTTCTTCGGCCTTGATGGGTTTGAGTAGGTAGTCTATGCTGTTGACCTTGAAGGCTTTAAGGGCAAATTCGTCGTATGCAGTGGTAAAAATAACTGGACTTTGGACGGTTACGTGATTAAAAATTTCAAAACTTTGCCCGTCGGCTAATTCAATATCCAGCAGGATTAAATCGGGCGCGGAATGTCCCTGAAGCCAAGCTATTGTGTCTTCGATGCTGGTCAGAATGGCCAAAATAACGGCGGTAGGCTCAACTTCCAGCACCAGCCGCTGCAATTTTCTGGCGGTTAATTCTTCGTCTTCTACAATTAAAATATTCATGTTATGAGCCTCCGTACGACACAGAGGGGTTTAAAGGGTTGATGAGTGGGACTTTTACCTGAAAAATATGTTCCGTTTGACGAACAACCACGTGGGGCTGGCCGAGTAGGCTATACTTGGATGAAATATTGGCTAACCCCGTTTTATCAGAAGGCAGACTTTTGGACTTGACCTGTAAGTTGTTGACCACAAATAAGTCATTGGAATCGTCGGCGTAAATGGTGATTTTTAGGGGTTGATGGCTCAAAATTGCATTGTGTTTTACGGCATTTTCGACCAGTAATTGTAACGTAAGCGGCGGAATCAAATAGGACAACTTGGCGGCAGGTATGTCTTTTATTAATCGGAGGCCATTGCCAAAACGCGTTTGGAGCAAATGAAAATAGGCATCAATGAATTTTAGCTCGTTTTCGAGTGTGGTGAGTGGTTGGTCGTTGTTTTGCAATAAATACCGGTATACCGACGACAATTCTTCAATAAACCGCTCCGCTTTTTTTGGGTCTTCGGCCACCAACGATGACAAGGTACTCAGGTTATTAAACAAAAAATGTGGCTGTATTTGGGATTTAAGCGAATCCAACTGCGTTTGCAGGTTCTCTTTTTTGAGGCGCTCCGCTTCATAATAGGTTTTCCACCATTGTTTGTATAGATAAATAGCCTCATAAATGGCTAAAATCGGTAATAGCATTACCAGTCCAAAAATAATGTTGAAAATATACCGTTGTGGGGTAAAATGATAGCCCCAAAACTTGGTGGCACTGTAAAACAAAGAGAATGTAAAGCGAATGCCGATGGTAATGATGAACGTCCAAAACAACAAAAAGGCAATTCGAGTACGAGTAAGTTTGATGCCAGGATACTTATTTCTGGACTTGATAATGACCAATCGATTTAATTCCCAAAGTACGATGATGGCAAAGACTGAATGAATGATTTCTGAATGAAGGTCAATTCGGTGAAAAGCGTTTCCTTCGTGATAAATCACCAATGCCACCAGCGTAATGATGGGTACACCAATGATTCTGAGCCATTTATCGTTAAGTTTTGTCATTGAAAAAGTTGTTCCTACGCGAGAAATGTGATTTAATCTAGGGTTAATAGAATCAATTTCCAGTCATTTTTATCCTTTATCCATACCCGCAAATAACTGGTCGTTTTAGAAGAATGGGTTACACTTCCGTACACGTAAGCAAAATCGCCTGCCTTTGAGATTCCGCCGTTTAATGCCTTTAACGTGGCTTGGTTCGACAATTTTGATAGTTCTTCCAACACTTGTTTTTGCGTAATAACAGGGCTTTTTGCGGGCAAATTGAAATGCGCAGAAGGATGTATGTAGGGTGAAAGACTACGCCATCCTTGGGACGTAATCGCTTGATTGATAGATTCTTCCAGAACCATTATTTCGTTGTAGCTAGCATTAGAAAAGGATTTTTGAAGGATTATTTCGTTTACCGTCGAAACTGGCGCGTGCGTTTCGGTATATGAATTCCCCAAATCTATCAAAAGTTTAAATTCGCCAGCGTTATTCTTCTTCCAAATCGAGGAAAAATTTCCGCGTGCAATGACCGAATCTTTGGGCGTTGCCCTGACGGTATACGGCCCCGTATTGACTCCCAAATCGCCAGAGGTGCTGATGACCGAAAACGAAGGCTCCCAAAACAAGACTGGAGATTTGGCCGGGGCTTTTTGGTAGAAGTCCATCCCGTTGAGCACTTTTCCTTGGTTAAACACCACGCCTGTGCTGTCAAGAAACATGAGGAAACCTTCTTTGATTGAATGCGTTGACGTGTACGCCGCAAATTGTTTCTCAGTATCAATGAGTTTTTGAATAGGTTTTTGGGCGCAGGCGGTGACGAAAACCAGTCCCATCAACAGGAAGGTAAGCGTTAAGTAGCGTAGTGGTTTCATGAGGTGTAATTGTGTTATCTATCCAAAATTCTTAAATATGCTTGATACAAAAAATGTACATCTCCCTGAACTGTTGTTTTTTTATTCCGAAGTGACAGAGAAGGCTAAGGGCTTGAAATAGTCGTGGTAAAGTGCGAATTTAGAGCGATAAAAGTGCAGAACAATCATTCATAAACGCAATACGATGGATTCTGTAGACAAATCAAGACGTGCCGCGCTCAACACCATGGGTGTTTTTAGCGCAGGAATGTGGTTGTTGCCTTCTTTTCCGTTTTTAAGCAAAGAACAAAACATGATTAAACGAAAAATACCATCGTCGGGGGAACTTTTGCCCATCGTGGGGTTGGGTACTTGGCAACAATTTGACGTTGGATTGTCGGAAGAAGAACGCCGCCAACTCACCGAAGTCCTAACCCTGATGATTGAAAAAGGGGGCAGGTTGATTGACTCCTCGCCGATGTAGGGACGTGCTGAGACGGTCATTGGAGAACTGGCCGCGCCGCCTTCCATCAACCCCAATCTCTTTTATGCCACTAAAGTGTGGACAACTGGAAAAGAGGCTGGGATTCAGGAAATGAATGACTCAATGGCCAAAATGCGTCGAAAAACCCTTGATTTGATGCAGGTTCACAATTTGGTTGATTATAAAACACATTTGCAGACTTTGTACAAGTGGAAAGAGGAAGGCAAAATTCGGTACATCGGTATCACGCACTACACTGCTTCTGCCCACGAAACACTGGAGCGAGTTTTGAAGTCGGAGAAGATTGACTTTGTGCAGTTTAATTATTCTATTCGGGAGCGAAATGCGGAGAAAAGATTACTGAATGCGGCCCGAGAAAAAGGAGTGGCGGTGATTATCAATGAGCCATTTGAATCGGGTTCTTTGTTCAACGTAGTCAAAGGGAAGAAACTTCCCGAGTGGGCGGCTGAAAATGATATTCAGAGTTGGGGGCAGTATTTTTTGAAGTATATTGTAGCCAACGAGGCCGTCAATTGCGTTATTCCGGGTACTTCTAATCCGAAGCACGTCGTGGATAATATGGGGGCGGGTTTCGGTCGATTGCCTGACGAAAAATTGCGTTTAAAGATGATTGAGTATTTAAGCGCAATTTAAATATTGAACCAGAATGAAAACTTAACGGCAAAGGGTGTAATGCCCGGATTTTGGCGGTAGGTCAGGCGGTGAATGGCGTCGACCCGCAATACTTTAAAAATATTGTCGATGGCATAGCCAACTTCAACGTAGGGTTCTTTCCCCAACGTACTAAAACCCAGCACGGGCCGTCCCTGAGCATCTGTGGGAGCTAGGAGATTCATATTGGCGGGCCTTACGCTTCCGTAAAGCACCTTGGCATTGGCTAAAAATCGCCATTTTAAGCGTTTGATGGCAGGAATTCGGTTGAAAAGCAACCCTTCAAAATTATGCTCATACCGCAGTTGGACGTACTTATCGCTGACAAATTCAAAGTAATTCATGAGGTTGAAGGCATTTTCGACGTAAAAAAGGGATTCATTGCCCAGCGGCGTATAGAGCATAGGGTAGGGGAGCGTAGAAGGAATATATCCCAAGGTAACATTGTAATTGGAACGTCCCCATATACCCACCCGAAAACTTTGTTTTACATTTAGGGATAATCGGTGGTAACTAAAATCACTGTTCATGAGGTTACGCAGCCCCATTTGATAGCGAAAAACCACCAGTGGCCACCGCTGGGTGCCGAGGGTGAGTCGTTCGTTTTCGTTGTAAATAAACACCTCATCTTTGCCCCAACGGGTTTCAAAAAACAACTCCGAGTTTTGGTAATTGCTTTGGGTGGGTGAACGGTCGCCCATGCCAGGGGTGGTTCGGTAGGCAAAGGCGTACATGGGCTCAAACGAGCGATGACGCAACCCCACGGTTTGGGTCAACCCTCTGAAAAGTTCGCGTTTGACGTAGGCCGAACTGACCCCTTCAAAATACCCGCGACGGTACGAACCCCAGCGGGTCATGGCGCCAAAAAGGGCGTTGTTGCCGATGGCCTCCGACGAGAGCCCGATGCGCTCTAAATCATAACTGTGACTGATGCCGCCGATGGTCCAGGGTTTGCGGCTAAAGATGTAATCAACGCTAAAATTATACTTCCATTTTTGGTCCAAAGTGCCGTAGGCCGCGTGTCCGCTCAATATCCATTTACGGCTGAAATCGGGGTTGGTTTTACCACCGATGCGGATACGGTTTCCTTCCACCACATTGTTAGAATATAAATACAAAAAAGGCCCGACGTCAATGTTGACTTTCGGAATCCGTTTATATCCATTGACGGCCATATTGAGGACTTCCACGTAGGTTCGTACCACCGGAACCTGCTTAACGGAGTCAATGAGTTGATAAGCCGTTTTTTCGCCAGCCGTGAGCGGTTCATGACGAACTTTGTCCCAGTAGTCTTCAGGATATTCTTTGTAGTCTTCCGAAAGTTCCAGCGGATAGTCGTAAAACTTGGGAGGACGGGGTTTGTTGACCGTCACGTTCCGATTGGAGGTATAAAATTTTACCAACATTCCCGCCGTAGAATCAGTCAATTCGGCTACGTCAATCAGCATCCGAGATTTGATGGGCATCCAAGTGCTGTCGCCAATTTGTTCGTATTCTTGCTGGATTTTGATGCGTTCAATGAAATTGATGTTGGCGCGTTTGCCCACGCTGGCGTCCACCTGTACGAGTGCGTGCGAGAGTGTGTCAATCCAAATGGTGCCGTTGAAAGCAAGGTCTTGGGCACGTTTGGGTTCATAATCAATCTGATAACACCAATACCCTCCCACAAAAGTAGTATCGATTAAATAGTATTCATAGGTACTTTTCCAGCCGTCAGCAATCGGGGAGTGAAAATCTTTTTCGACCACACTCAGCCAGTTTTGGTAAAAATTATACTGCTGAAACGACGACCCAATGAGCTGAGAAATCAGGCTCCCGTCGGTGACGGCGATGCCCGAAATCTTGGTTTTAAGAATTTGCTCTTTCTTTTTGCGCGGGATTTCCCTGAAGTAATAATTGGAAATGGATTCGGACAGATAAATCGGAATCACGGGCCGACCATCTTCGCCCGCTATCTTTTCAAATTTATCCACCGCTTCCGTAATCTTTCGAATGGCTTTGCGCTTTTTAAAACGCTGCGAAAGGTTATCTACGTCTACTTCAATCTTGTTGTAGCTTTCGTATTCGTAGGCAGTCAGGCGGTTGGGATTGTGCGCGGGCTTTTGTTTTATTACTTTCCGCAGAATGTTATACGCGGGGTTTTCGCCAGCATAAACCTTTACTTCCTGAAGTTTGATTTCGGAAGATTCGAGCTGGAAATTGATAACTTGTGAAATCGAATCTTTGCGAATGGCTTTGGTTTTGGGTCGATAACTCATCGACGAAACCATCAATGAATCGCCTATTTGGGTGGTTTTTAGCGTATAAAACCCTTCAAAATTGGTGGTAACCCCCGCAGTTTTGCCTTTGATTGCTACCCCTGCAAAGGGTATTGGGTCACCTGTTTGGGCATCAGTGATGCGGCCCGAAATGGTGTAAGTTGTCTGACTGACGCCTTTAAGTGACCAGAAAAGTACGAAACAGACTAACGTACAATGTATAGGAAAGAAGCGTAATCGTCTAATCACAGGTGGGGGATTTGGTTCATGGTCTGCCTATGATGACAAACGCTTGATGAAAATAAAAAAGTTTAGCCGCTATGACAATTATTTTTGACTTTTTTATTGATAATACGCAATTATGAGGCCATTATGTTGCAATATTTAAAGTTTTTACACAAAAAATCCTCTCCCTGAACGCACTCAGGAGAGGAATATATACATTGACTTTTGATAAATTAATTTATGCTGAAATAGTTGACAATCAGTAAGGTCTTCAAGTTATTTATTATTTATGTCAGTTACTTTGTTAAATCCATTGGTCAAAGAAATAAAAAGTAATTGACTCAGAATGATGAATAGGCGATTAGGACTGATAGTTTTAATATTTGGTTTCCTCCAAAATTGCGGAGATGCAACCGATTGTCGGCAGTGCATTCACATTTCCAATGTAGCTCGACCTCAGGTTTTTTATTTGAAAATGCAATCAAGAAATCCTAACCGTGTTCGTTTGACTATCACATCAAACTTGAACTCAGAGGCGGAATTAGAATTGGTCCATTATGTGTATAATAGAAAAATAATAATTCCTGTTAAAGCGGAAGATATGCCTTACAGCAATGATTGGTATCCAGATACCCTTACCATACGCTACAATCCTAAGAAAGCCACCAAGGGGGAGGTAATGATTAAATGGAAGTTATCATAAGCAGAGCGTATTATTTACAAGCGAGCCTTCGGACGTTTATCATCCGAAGGCTCGCTGTTTGTTTACAGAAATTTACTCAAATCCAACTGATTATGACTGACTTTCATTGTATTCGACGTGCCATGTGTGGTCGGCAAGCATCGTAACTTTGGCAATATAGCGACTGTATTTATACGAACGGCCCCACTCGCCCGGTGCAATCATGGAAAGCACGTCGCTGCCGTCTTCTTTTTCGTACACATAATAAACTTCGTTGAGCACTGGTTCAAAATTCATGTGGGCCGCATAAATTCGTTCCGAAACATCAACGCGCTGACGCAACTCTTTGGCTTGTTGGGCCAGCGTTGCCATTTGTTGATAAATCTGTCCGAGCTGCCTTTCGGTTTGTTGACGCATGGCCAACACTGCCTTGCCTTTGACTTTGCCCATATCTTCGGGCTTAATGACTGCGCCGCCTACCGAGTGGGCATACGCCATAAGTCCGGGGTTTTCAGCTACTTTGTCGGGATTGATAGGGTTCTCTACCATTATATAACCGTTGTTTGTTGGTTAATAAGTTCAACGCACAAAATTAATTATTGTTTGGTTTGAATGTAGAACGAAACGCCTTTTAAGCCCTAAATAATAAATAATAGTCTAAATAGTTGATATAAAATAGACTATACATCTATAAAATAATGTAATTTAAGATAAAATATACAATTGAAAAGAACGCTTTTTTCGGATGCTTAGACCCTTTTTTGGACTGAAACTGTTAAACAGGAATGGTGCTTGCTGGTCTCTTCGTCGAAATCCAACGATTAAAAAAAGCGGGGGACTTTGGTATTGTGACCATTAATGTTGTTTTTTGAGTGTAAATGTACCCAACAAAAATACGTTTGGCACCATGCTTGCATACTTTTCATACAACTAAAACGTTATTTTTACGGGAATTTTCCACATAATTTGTAAGCAAACGCCTGAAAGCGAGTCGTTTAATGCGAGTCAACCAACTTCTAACCTATTCTACAAAGCTCCAACTGCTTCTGCTGTTGGGAATTACGTCATTTGTGACGGGCTGCTCGCAGTACAGTACCGGAAGATTGAGTGTGGGGTATCACAACCTCAATGCTAAATTTAATGCCTACGTCATTGCCCGCGACAAAATGCGCGAAGCAGAGATTGCCATGCGGCGAAATCGTAAGGAGGACTACAATCAAATTCTCCCTATTCTTCCCGTACTGGATTCGCTCGAAGCGCAACCCGTGGGGGATTTGCTTCAGGATGTCATCAAAAAAGCGTCGTTGGTGCCCGACCGCCATCAAAATAGTAAGTGGGTGGACAATGCTTACGTTCTGATTGGTAAAGCGCGTTTGTACAAAGGCCAATTTACGGATGGCATCGAAACGCTTCGCTATGTCAACGCCAAAGGACGCGACGAAGAAGACAAACATGAGGGGTTGATTTGGTTGATGCGGGCTTACGTCGAAACCAAAGATTACAACAGTGCGCTCAGTGTGGCTGAATTTTTGCGTAGTCAGCCCTTAAATGATAAAAATACGCGCGATTACTATTTGGTCAAGGCCTACCTTCACCAACAAAAACAGGAGTATATTTTGGCGTTGGCGATTTTGGAAGAAACGTTTGATTTGTTGCCCAAAGGGGAAGAAACGGCACGAATTCATTTTGCCGCCGCTCAGATGTACGATTTTTTGGAAAAGCCGCAGGCGGCCAATGCCCATTATAAAGAAGTGTTTCGCAATCGACCTCCGTACGATTTGAGTTTTTTTGCAAACATGAATTCATTGCAAAACGAAGCCCTGACCTCCAACGAGGTATCGACCGAAGGAGGATTTAAGCGGATGCTCAATGATCGTAAAAACAGTGACCTGCGCGACCGCCTGTACTATTCAATGGGTGTGATTGAAACGCGTAAGAAAAACTACCCGAAAGCCATTCGTTTTTTTGAGGAATCTATTCGGCAAACCACCACCAATACCACCCAAGTGCCCTATACCTACCTCGAAATGGCGAAGGTGTACTATGATAAACTCCAGAACTACGAATTAGCCAAAGCCTATTTTGACAGCTCATTGGCGCTTTTGCCCCGAACCTCTCCCCAATTTCAAAAGATTACGGAGCGAAAAGATGTGCTGGACGAGTTCGTAAAACAGCTCACTACGATTCGGACCGAAGACAGCTTGCAGCGGCTTTCGCAGATGAATCCCGCGACTTTAGATAAATTTTTGGATGGTGTAATCGAAAAAGAAATTGAAGAACAAGAGCGAAAAGTAAAAGAAGCCCAAAAGTTGGTGGAGCAGGCTAGAACCCTCAATGCCAATGCTTTGAACTTTAACGGAGACCCTGCCGACCGCTTTGTTTTGTACGACCTCGTGGCATTGAATCAGGGAAAATTGGAGTTTAAGCAGCGTTGGGGAAATCGGGCGTTGGAAGATGATTGGCGGCGAAGTTCAAAAGTGGCTACTTTATTGACCCAAACGGACAATATTACCCCCGTGGCAAACGGTCAAAAGCCAGCAACCGTGGATGGAGCAGATATTACAAAATTAACCAAAGACTCGCCCGAGTGGAAAGCAAAAAAAGATGCGTTGTACCGTAATATCCCTCTCAGAAAGCAGGAACTTGACGCCTCCAATCAACGCATGGAAGACGCTTATTATAAACTAGGCAAGATTTATAAGTTTAGTTTAATTGAACCCGAAAACGCCGTCAAAACATTTTTGACCACTTTAGAACGTTTCCCAACGACAAATTATAAGCCTGAAATTTATTATCTGCTCTTCTTGACCGACCAAAAAAATAATCAGGATAATTGGAAAGCTAAGCTGCTGGCGGAGTTTCCAAACTCTTCCTACACCCGGCTACTGACAAAGGCCAATGGGAGTATTGCCGCCACGGGTAATTTAGAACTGGAAGCGCTCAAAGATTACGAGAAAATACTAGGGTTATACCAAAAAGCCAATTTCTCAGAGGCTTATGCCCAACTGGAAATGGCAATGGTGACTTATTCTGGAAGTAAAATTGAAGACAAATATGCCTTGCTTCGGATTTATCTGCTTGGCAAACTTCAGGGGCGCGAAGCCTACCTTAAAGCGCTGAACAGCTTCATTAAAGATTTTCCGACCAGTCCGTTACTGCCTCGTGTACGAGAGGTTTTGGAAGCCCAACAATCCACATCTATCAAGAAAAATGGCTAATAAGTCTATCAGGTTGCCTGATGTTCCTGAAAAAATCCTTATTATTGCGTTTAGAGCAATAGTTATCCATCTGTCCATTTTGAAGTTGATTACACAACCTAAACTCTATTTCAATTGGAAAAACCTGTACATCAATTTTAAAAAAAATTGGACAAAAGTTGACCGATAACGATTAACGAATTACTTCAATATGGCATTTTTGAAAGGAAAGTATCGCAAATCCATTATTTTATTTTGGCAATTGGCCACCGTTGTGATAGGAGGGGCTGTTTTATATATAAGCGCCGTTTATTTTAATTTCTTTTGGCTTTTTGGCGGAATGCCCGATTTGAAAGCCATCGAAAACCCTGAGAGTCAGGTTGCTTCTGAAATTCTTACGGCCGATGGACAGACACTTTCTAAGTATTTTATCGAAAATCGTACACCTGTTGAGTTTGACCAGCTTTCGCCTAATATCGTCAAAGCCCTTATTGCGACGGAAGATGCCCGTTTTGTAAAACACTCAGGTATTGACCCACGCTCGATGTTTCGGGTGTTGAAAGGTGTTGCTTCAAGTGAGCAAGGAACCACTGGTGGAGGAAGTACGCTGACCCAACAATTGGCCAAGAACCTGTTTCAAACCCGAAGCGATAAATATAAAGGAGCTTTGGGAGATCTTCCTCTCATCAAAACCGTCATTGCCAAAACCAAAGAATGGATACTGTCGGTGAGGTTGGAGCGTAATTATACCAAACAGGAAATCATGACGATGTACCTCAACACCGTTTCGTTTGGTAACAATGCCGACGGGATTAAGACCGCGTCAAGAACATATTTTAAGAAAGAACCCTGGAATCTGGATTTGACCGAGGCGGCCTTGTTGGTAGGGATGTTGCAGAACCCTTCCCGTTTCAACCCGCGTGTATTTAAAGAAAGGGCCCTGGAGCGCAGGAATGTGGTGATGGGCCAAATGGTCAAATACGGTTTTCTGACGCAGGAGGCATTTTATGTGAATAAATTAAAACCCTTGGGTTTGAATTTTAACATTGAAAACCACAACACTGGTCCTGCCCCTTATTTTAGAGAAGTATTGCGCGATTGGATGAAGACGTGGCTTGCCCAGTATAATCAAGAGAACGGGACTGAGTATGATTTGTATACTGATGGACTACGGATATATACAACCCTTGATTCTCGGATGCAGGACTATGCCGAGCAGGCCGCTGAGCAACACATGAAAGACCAGCAAGCTAAGTTTTTCAATCATTTTAAAGAGCTCAAAATGAATCCGTGGGTGGTAAAAGGCACCAACGGAGGTTACGTACCTGACCCCAATTTTGAAAGAAGAGCCGTAAAACGCAGTTGGCGGTACCGTGAATTAAAACGTACTTTGGGAGAAGATGAAGAAAAAATATGGGCTGAATTGCGTAAACCCATCAAAATGAAGGTGTTTTCGTGGCGAGGCGATCGGGATACCATCATGAGTCCGCTGGATTCTATTAAGTACTATAACAAGTTTTTGCGCATCGGAATGGTCTCGATGGACCCGCGTAACGGCGACGTGAAAGCATGGGTTGGCGGAATTAATTATAAGCATTTTAAGTACGACCAAGTGTATCAGGGCAAGCGCCAACCAGGCTCCACTTTTAAACCATTTGTGTATTGCTCCGCCATTAACGAAAACTACGTTACCCCCTGCGAAACCATCATGGATCATCAGGTTTGCATTGGAGATTGGTGTCCTAAGAATTCAACGGGGTCTTTTTCGGGTCAAATGCTGACATTGCGGCAAGCATTGGCAAAGTCAGTTAACTCCATTAGTGCATACTTGATGAGTAGAGTCGGTCCTCGGAAGGTGGTGGAATATGCTCATAAACTGGGGATTACGAGCCCGCTACCCGAAAATGATGTAACAATTTGTTTGGGAACCCCTAACGTTTCGGTGTACGAAATGGTGAATGCGTATTGCACTTTTGCCAATAGCGGCAAACATGTTGACCCACGTTTTGTAACCCGTATTGAAGATAAAGATGGGCGTTTGTTGGCGGAGTTTCCGCCGAATGAAAAAGAAGTAATTAGCCCAAGCATTGCCTACCAAATGTTGTTTGTAATGCGCGGTGCCGTGGAAGACCCTTGGGGAACGGCGCAACGTCTGCGGACGCAGTACAAATTGGCAGATAATAACGAGATTGCTGCCAAAACGGGAACGACTTCCGATTATACTGATGGCTGGTTTATGGGGGTTACTCCTAATTTGGTCACGGGCGTTTGGGTAGGTGGCGAAGATAACCACGTTCACTTTACCTCAATGGCACTTGGGCAGGGGGCGCGGATAGCCATGCCTGCGTGGGGATTGTACATGCAAAAAGTCTACGCCGATCCAGATTTGGCTGGAAACGATCGCTCTCCGTATCGTCGTGACCGATTCAATAAACCAGACGGAATGGACGTAAACATCGGATGCGGCGGGGTGAAAATTGACACGATGAATACCTATTTACGTCCGAAAGTAACCGACGACGAAAGTATATTATTTTAGGAATGAGAAGTCAGGAGTGAAAATGTAGAAATTACGTTCGTGCTCTTGACTTCTCACTTTCTACTGCTCCCTTTAAACGATGAAATTTTTGCTTGCACCCGATAAATTCCGTGGTTCCTTGACGGCTTATGAAGTATGTCAGGCCATGAGAGACGGTATTCGTGAAGTGATTCCAGAAGCTGAAATCGTGGTGCTTCCTATGGCAGACGGAGGGGAAGGAACCGCCGAGATTCTGACGCTCAATGCGGGAGGTAAAATGCATACTGCCTTTGTTTCCGATCCATTGGGGCGCAGCATTGAAGCAGATTACGGGCTTTCTGCCGATGGTCAAACGGCATACATTGAAATGGCTACTGCTTCTGGATTGCGCTTACTTCACTCAGATGAGCGTAATCCTCTCAAAACCACAACATTTGGTTCTGGTCAACTTATTCTGGAGGCTTCTGAAAAAGGAGCACGTCATATCATTCTCGGCATTGGTGGTAGCGCTACTACCGACGGCGGCATTGGCATGGCGGCAGCTTTGGGGTGGCAGTTTTTGGATGTCAATGGCATTGGTTTATCCCCCAATGGCGAAAGTTTAACCAAAATTCATCAAATAAATCCGCCCCAACATTTACCCGAAATAACGGTTGAAGTAGCTTGTGATGTAACAGCTCCGCTTTTCGGACCAGACGGCGCGGCACACGTATATGCGCCTCAGAAGGGGGCAGATGCGGCGATGGTAGCGCAACTAGAACTCGGGTTGCAGCATTTAGCAGGGGTCGTAAAACGTGATTTTGACGTAGATATAGCCCACGTTGCGGGCACGGGAGCGGCAGGTGGTTTGGGATTTGGGGCATTATTTTTTCTGAATGCTACCCTGAAAGAAGGGGTTAAAATTGTGATGGAACAGACCCATTTTGAATCACATTTGACCGATACCGATTTGGTGTTAACGGGGGAAGGAAAAATTGATGAACAAACATTGCAAGGGAAACTCATCGCAGGAATTGCGGGTGCTGCTCAAAAGCGCGGCATTCCCGTAGCAGCGCTATGCGGGGCGTTGATGGTGTCTCCTGCCGACCTAGCGCATTTGGGGATTTCGTACGCCACTTCTATTTTGCCCCGTCCGATGAGTCTCCAAGAAGCAATACCCTATGCTTATGAAGGAGTCAAAAACAGTACCCATTATCTCATAAAACTACTGAATCAAGTCAAAAAATAGCCCACAAAATGATAAATTTGCTTAAAAACACCATTGGACGTCTTCGAATCATCGGCTTTTTAGAAGGTATTTCTTTTCTGGTACTTCTCTTCATCGCCATGCCTTTAAAATACATAGCGGGCCAGCCAATGGCCGTAAAAATCACTGGCATGGCCCACGGAGTGCTGTTTGTATTGTATATTTTGTACGTTGTAATGGCCGCCGTCGAATACAGTTGGTCGATAAAAAAATCGGTACTGGCTTTTATTGCTTCGTTGGTTCCTTTCGGGACTTTTTGGGCGGATGCGAAATTGTTTCGCTAATCGTACTTACTTTATTTTGATTCTTCTAGTAATCGACGAATGCGGTTGGAAAGTTCGGTATTCTGGTAAATTCCACCAAATTGTTGGGATTGAGGGCCGTAGGCATACACTGGAACCATGATGGCAGAGTGGCCTTTAGAACCAAAATTTCCTTTAATCATGCCTTCCGATTCACTACCACCTGTAATGCTCATGGCCCCCGTTTCGTGGTCGGCGGTGACAATGACGAGCGTTTGGCCGTCTTCATCGGCAAAACGTAGCGCTTCTCCCACCGCCTGGTCAAAATCCAGCACCTCATTGACCACATAACCTGTATTATTGGCGTGGCCAGCGTAGTCGATTTGTGCTCCTTCGGCCATGATAAAAAAGCCCTTTTTTGCCGTTTTCTGGAAGTGACTGATGCTTTCTTTTACCGTTAATGGTAGAAAATTGCCACGCCCTTTTTCAATTGACAGTGTGGCTTGGTCATCCAAAACGACGAATTTTTCAGCTTTATTCTGGTTGGTTATTTCTGCATATTTACGAATAACATCGTACTGGCGCGCTTTGAGTGAATCTCCGAGATTAGCTTTGTCTTTGCGCTCAAAAAAGTATTTGGCCCCGCCACCCGCCAAAATATCCAAGGGCTCTTTCAGGAAATCGGCGGCGATTTCTTCCTGCATACTACGCTTGGGCTGATGGGCATAAAAAACCGCAGGGGTTGCATCCGTGATGGGGCCTGACGAAATAACGGCGCATTTTTTTCCTTTTTGTTTAGCCGTTACGGTCAGCGAAGGACGGGCTACCAAGGTGGCATCCATGCCAATGGTCCCGTTTTTGGTTTTATATCCCGTGGCCAAGGCGGTGCCCGCGGCGGCCGAGTCGGTGATGAATGTTTCAGCGGGTTGGGTTTGCATTAAACCAAGATGTCTAAACAACGCCATGTGCAGCTGTCCGTGATTGGCAATCATACCAGTGTGCATTTGGGCAAGACCCATGCCGTCGCCAATCAAAAAAATGATGTTTTTGGGCGTTTTGTTGCTACCGTCACTTTTATAGGAGGGTTGGTAAGGCGTATAAGCGGGAACTGTGTTGGTATATTGGCTATCGGCAGGTTTTGTACTTTTAAAATAATTTGCCAGTGCCTGTGGGGCATCGGTTCCAATCCAATCAACGCCTACCGCCATCAGTTCTTTCCAAACTGCCTCATTGTCAGGTGTTCCCCAGAAACGAACTTTTTTTCCTTTTTGATGGGCACGATTGACCAACTCAACCAATCTTTCCCGGTCTTCTTTGGGAAATAAACCAACACCTGTCCAACGAGAAACGGTACTGAAAGGAGCACTGAACAATGGCACACGGGCCAAGGCGGCGTCAGAATATGTTTCTTCAAATCGCCCGTCAAACGAAACCCAAGAGGGGTATTTCCCAAAATCATTAGGTGAAGGCATGTTGCCGCTGATAACCACTTTGACAGATTTGTTATCCCCAAAAACGTACGGAAAACGGTTTAGGTGATTGACCAATGTTTCTAGGGTAGGTCCAGCGGAGGTCTTTAGGTCAATCAATAATTGTAAGGGATAGATTTTTCCCTCACGATGCTGCGCGGCGAGCGGCTGCAAATACAAGGCATGAAAGGTGCGCTCAGGCTTGATTTCATCAGGATGGTGCGCTACCATCAGTTCACCGTCTTTAAGAAAAACATCGGCTTCGATGGCCCCACATTGGAGGTTGTAAGCGCCGAAAAAAGGATTGGCCTGAGCATAATCGTTGTGCGAGTGTGCATTGGCGGGAGTGTACGTAATTTGGCTATGGCTTTGCAGAATGGCAAATACAGCGACAAGGACTGGTAAAAAAAAACGTTTCATAAAAATGGTTAGAATCAATGATAGAAAACACCTTAATGGTATTTTTACTGTGTTTTTTCTAAAAAGTAACGGCGTCAGGAAAGGGAGTGTTGCGAAACTCTTGCGTGTCATACGCGTCATTTTGGGGTTTGGGGCGGACTACAGCGTGGTTTTGACGCCAACTCCACTTGCGTTTCCAATGATCATTTGAGGTGGTAAATTTATACTTTAATGGTGATTTCATAGCGTTCTTTTTGACCGCAAAACAACACTTTTACCGTGTCTTCAAGATGAAGCTCCCGTTATGTTTTTGTAAAATAGGGTGAGTAAATGATTGAAAAATGAAAAAAAACGAATGTCCGTGTATCGATGTGGTCGCTCCGTTTCTATCTTTGTTCCATGCAAAATCCGCAAGCCAATAATCCCCTTCATGGCATCACCCTTGAAATGATGCTGAATCACCTGGTTGCTCATTATGGGTGGGAAACCATGAGTGAGTACGTCAATATTCGTTGTTTTCAATACGACCCAAGCATCAAATCTAGCCTAGCATTTCTTCGAAAAACGCCTTGGGCGCGGGCTAAAGTGGAACAACTGTATTTGATGAGTCTGAATGATTAAATAATTAACGCTTACGTCCCAAACCGAATTGGTCGCCTATTTGCACGGGTTTTTGACCGTTGAAGTGAACTTCAATCATTTTTTCGCTGTGGACTCCCTGTCCGTTTTCTCCTTGGAGCGTCGTAATGATTTTGTGCGTGGCGACATCGATGATTTCTCCCGTGGAAGGGTAGGCGTGTTTCCCATCCAAACTGAACGTAATCCAGCCTGGTTGGTCACGTAAGGATAGGCTACCGATTTGGCGGGAAGGCATGACCGTGGCATCAAAAAAGTGGACTTGTTGGTTGGCACCGTCTACGACCCAAACTTCCTTTTCGTCGGGTGTAAGTCCGACACCATGGCTGGGGCACCCGTGGCGTTTGACGGGGCCTTTCTGCACCCCACTGACTACAACGCGATGCAGCATTTTACCCGTTTTGAGGTCGCCGATTTCAAAACCCAGCAAATCGTTGACATTTACAAAACACAACGTTTGTTTTCCATTGACGGTAAAAGGACGAATAGACGCACTGAATGGGCCAACTTGACGGGTTTCAGTGGGTTTTTGGGCATTCACCACGGTTAAGTAAGGCGAGCGTAAGCCCGCCAAATAGACCTCTTTTCCGTTCAATCCGAAAACAGTGTTGTGAGCGCCTGAATTGAGGACAATCTTCTGTTTTACGTCACCCGTAGCGGCATCTACCACCGACCAATAGTCTTTTTCAAACGTAGGTAGGTAAATCGTTTTGCCGTCGGGAGAGATGGCCATGCGGTCGCAGCCTTCGTCGTATTTACGTTCCCATTTTACTTTTTCGGTCGTTAAATCAATGCATTGCAAGGTGGTGATTGTACTGATATAGATGCTGTTGGTGGCCAAACTCGCACAAATTCCTTTTACGTTTATGGGTTTGCCTTCCGCGTCTAACCCCGCCGTAGGAATGCGTTTGACAAACTGATAATTATTGTCAATATCAAAGACCACTAAACCATGTCCGCCGTATTCGAGGTAATTTCGTATGCCGGGCGTTGCTACGTAGAGGTAGCGTTTGATGGCTTTTTCTTCTTGCTTTTTCTTGGGAATGGTATGGGTAAAAAGGGCAATGACCCCTAAAGACAAGGTCAATAGCAAAAGCCGGAATCGAAGCTTTTTCATAGTAGTATTTGGGGATGCAAAGGGCGTTCGTGCCCTTTTAGAGAAAAGGTGCAAAGACGATTTTTATAACTATTCCCAAAAACATACGAGATGACCTTAACGTCCTAAACCTTGTAGGTTGACGACTTATTTTTGGGTCAAACCCAAGTTAGAAGGAAGGCCGTCGAGGCTGATTAAATTATTTTTCTGTACGTATTCGGCTAATCCACTTTTCCCTTTCTTCTCCGCCCAATCAAAATGGATGCTTCGCTCTCCTTTATACTCAAATTCGGGTACACCAAACCCACAAGAGGTTTGAACCAAGTTAATATCAGCCACAATTATCTGGCGCGTACTTGGATAAAGCGTAAAATGGGGGGCGTAAGTTGCCCAATCGTCGGAGGATGGCAAAACGGTAAAACCTTTTCCATAGAGCCTCAAAATGAGTGGATTATGGTCAAAAGAACAAAACATAAACGTAATACGGCCGTTTTCGAGCGTATGGGCGGAGGTTTCGTTGCCGCTGCTTATTAGATCCATGTAGGCCACTTTATTTTCTGACAAAACCCGAAAACAATCCAAACCCTTGGGCGACAGATTGATGTGTCCGTCGGGGTTGAGTGGTGCGGTACTAACAAAAAATAGGTGTTGTTTTTGAATGAAATCTTGGTGCGATTGGTGGATGGAAGGATGGAATTTTCCCATGGCAGTTGTGGTTAAATGGTTGAGTAATCAACACTCTTAGGTAAGTGTTTGGGTTCATTTTACAATAATAACGGTTACAAAGGGCAGAAAAAAACAAACCCTTGAAAACGACCTTTACAGGTATTTTCAAGGGCCAAAAAACGTATTTTAAAGCAAAGTTTAGAAGTTGGGTTTTAGCAAATATTTGGCGTAAAACTCATCAATAACGCGCACTGCTTCTTCGGCGGTATCGACCAAACTAAACAGTTTGAGGTCTTCGGGGTTGATGTTGTGTTCGGTTTCGAGCATGGTGGTTTTAATCCAATCAAGCAACCCCGACCAGTAGGCTTTACCGACCATGACGATGGGGAAACGGCCGATTTTTTTGGTTTGAATAAGCGTTAGTGCTTCAAAAAGTTCATCCAAGGTTCCAAATCCGCCCGGCATGACTACAAAACCCTGAGAATATTTGACAAACATTACTTTTCTGACAAAAAAGAAATCGAAATTGATGTTTTTATCGGGGTCAATGTACAAATTACTGTGTTGTTCAAAGGGGAGAATGATGTTTAAGCCTACCGATTTTCCGCCTTGTTCAAAAGCTCCTTTGCTTCCTGCTTCCATAATCCCAGGACCACCGCCCGTAATCACTCCGTAGCCGTGGCGTACGAGTTTAGCGGCGATTTCTTCGGCGATTTTGTAATACTCATGGTCGGGTTTGGTACGGGCAGAGCCAAAAATGGAGACACACGGGCCGATTTTTGCTAATTTATCAAATCCTTCTACAAACTCGGCCAAGACTTTGAAAATTACCCATGAGTCGGCGGTTTTGATTTCATTCCAGTTTTTGTCTTCAAATGCTTCGCGAATGCGATCTTCTTCGTTCAATAATTCAGTTTCTGACATGGCATTAACTTTTTTAAAGGGTCTTTCAATTTTTGTAGTTCTTAAACAAGAAACCCAAAAACACGGAGACGGGTTGTGAAATTATTCAAGTCGGTTACCCAAGGTTTTGTACCTTTGCGATAACGGGAAACAATAACGAAAATAATTTTAATTCTAGTTCAGGTTATGGCTAAAAAAATTGCAATTGGCGGCGACCACGCCGGATTTTCCTTAAAAGAACCGCTGGTAGCGTGGCTGAAAGAGCAAGGGTATGAAGTAAAAGACTTTGGAACTTACACTGCCGACTCAGCCGACTACGCCGATTTTGCCCATCCAGTGGCTTTAGCGGTGGAAAAAGGAGAATTTGACGCTGGGGTATTGGTCTGCGGAAGCGGACAAGGCGTGGCCATTACGGCCAATAAACACCAAGGAATTCGGGCGGCATTGGTATGGGATACGCCGCTGGCGGCGCTGGCTCGTCAGCACAATGATGCAAACATCATTTGTCTACCCGCGCGGTTTATTGCCGAAGAAACGGCGTTTGAGTGCGTTACGATATTCTTAAATACCGATTTTGAAGGCGGCCGCCACGCAACGCGTGTCGGAAAAATTGCCTGCTAAAAAAAACAGAGTGATGAGGTCTTTCTAAACCTCATCACCCAATCTTCAATTGCCCCTGTGGATAATAGTGAATAATAGTTGATGACAGCGCTTCTTTTTTATCAATAAAAAAATAGCCCCCAAATCCAAATAGTCCATCTTTTTCGTACATGTTAGGTGTAAATATATACCTAAACGTCATTGATGAAGATTGTCATTTTTGGGCTTTGGCTCACCTGGGTTACCTCTAGTTTTTGCTGGGCACAATTAACCCAAACAGACACCCTTTTAGCCGATATTGGCGTAAATCAATTACCAGATTTATTACCTTCAAAAATGCTCTTCACGCAACGGGCGGTGTGGGGAAGTAGAGGGTTGGTGCGAAATTGGCGGCCACTGACCATTCAAAACAGGCAAAGTGAGCTCAAAATCAGGCGGAATATGCTAAAAATTCACCGTTTTGTGGGGCTTACTACGTTGGCAGGCATGGTAGGGCAGGGGTTTCTTGGGGCCAAGTTATACCGCAATTATTCGCCTTCTCTCAAAAATACCCATGAAAATATGGCCATGGGAATCAATATCACCTATACAACGGCGGCGCTTCTTTCACTTACGGCCCCTCCACCAATGGTACGTCGAAAGGGATTCAGTGGTGTGAAACTTCACCGTGGTTTGGCCATTTTACACCTATCGGGTATGATAGCTACCAACGTATTGGCCCATAAAATATCCGATAATCCTTCCTTAAAACCCTACCATCGGGCCGCCGCATACACCACATTTGCTGCGATGACACTGAGTGTGGTTAGTCTAAAATTTAAGTAAATAGTGTATGAAGCTTATGGCTGTTTTCATTGGTTTTTTCTTGTACTTTGGAGAAAAAACGACTTCTTCAAACGTAAAACTATTTGCGCTTCCCAGCCAGTCCTCCGTAAGTTATGAGGGTTTTCATCCATTGCACAATTGGACGGCCAAATCGAATGCAGTGGTGTGCGTAATAAATTATAATCCTGATAAACAGGAGATTGTGACGGTTGCGGCTTCTGCCAAAGTTGTTAGTTTTGACAGTAAAAATTCCAATCGTGACTCCAATGCGATGGAGAAAATAGAGGCATTACTATTCCCGAGGGTTAGTTTTACGGGGGATTCTATCGTCGCAAACGCTGGTAAAATGACCATTGTCGGAAACTTATCTTTTCATGGAGTCACTAAACAAATCAGCGTTAATGCTCAGACGTCCCTAAAAGGGAATAAAATGAAAGTGGAAGGGTCTTTTCCTGTTGACCTCAAAGAATATAATATTCTCATTCCGTCGCTTTTGGGAACGTCTATCAAGGAAGAAATCATTGTTAAGTTTACATTCGTATTTGATGTAAATCAGTGAAAAAACAAATAAGCGAGCAGAATTGCGGCAGTCACGCCTATAAAGTCGGCAATTAGACCCGCTACAATGGCATAGCGGGTTTTTTTGATGCCTACTGAGCCAAAATACAGCGCAACAATGTAAAAAGTGGTATCGGCAGAGCTTTGAAACATACACGACAATCGTCCGACGAATGAGTCTGCGCCGAACTGTTTCATGCTGTCTATCATCAGGGCCCTCGATGCGCTGCCACTGATGGGGCGCATCAATGCTACGGGCAGTGAATCAGAAAAGTCGGTATTCATCCCCGTCAATGCAATCAGGTATTTTAAGCCTTCTACCAAGTAGTTCATGACCCCCGCATTCCGGAAAGTACTGATGGCCACTAGCATTCCGACTAGGTAAGGTATGATTTTGACCGATGTTTCAAAACCAGCTTTGGCCCCATCAACAAAAGTGCCAAACAAGTCAATTTTTTTACGCAGCCCTCCGAGCAAGAAAGCTACTACAATTATTAACAAAATCAGGTTGCCGCCCACTTTTGAAATAATTTCGAGCTGTTCTTTCGTTTGCGAAGATAAATACCACAGAAGCAGCCCCAAAATCGCGGTTATCGAGCCTATCCAGCCAATAAAGATTCGATTGAATAAGTTGATACGTTGCCAAAACCCAGTAATAATTATACTGGCGACGGTGGCGATGTAGGTAGCTATCAGACACGGAATCAAAATATCGGACGGGTCTTGAGCACCCAAGATGGAGCGTTGGGCCATCACACCAAGCGGAATAATGGTCAACCCCGACGTGTGTAAGACCAAAAACATAATTTGGGCATTACTAGCGGTCTCCTTGGTAGGGTTAAGGTCTTGAAGACTTTGCATGGCCCGCAAACCAAAAGGCGTTGCGGCATTGTCAAGCCCCAGCATGTTGGCCGAAAAATTCATTATCATCTGACCGTTTGCAGGGTGGTTTTTAGGTACTTCTGGAAAAAGCTGATGAAAAAAAGGGCCAATGATTCTAGCAAGAAAGTTGATGGCGCCCGCTTTTTCTCCAATGTTAAGCAGTCCTAAAAAGAACGTCATCACCCCAGCCAAAGGTAACGCAATGTCCATCACGGCGACCTTTGCAGAGTCAAACATGCCTTCGACAATCAACTTGAAGATTTCGGTATCGCCTGAAAAAATGAATTTAATCAAAGCTACCGCAAACGAAATGAGAAAAAAGCCAATCCAGATGTAATTAAGGGCCATGGGGCGGGAGAAGGTTAGGAAACCTAAAAATATAAAAAAATCACGCAAAGACTGGATGCGGCACAAAAAAAGCCTGACTCTCCTGCGTCTTTGCGTGCGCAAAAATAAAACAAACTACTACTTACCTACCAGCTTTTTGGCAAAGCCCACCGAATGAATCAGGCCCAGCCAGGCTTTGCGTTTAAAGGCATCGTAGGTATTGGCCAATGTAAGGTAAGGGCTGAAGTTTATCGGACCGTAGTTCTCGACGATGTATTTCTCGGCATTTCTCTCGGCATTCCAGTAGGTTTCTGAGCTAGAATTGGCCTTTGTTCCACTGCCTGTCGTATCAAATGCGGCATGACGGGTATAATCTTCAAGGGTTAAATGCCGGAACGTATAGCCACGGCGGTACATATCATGCGACCAAACCGTGGCCGTATCAACGCCGCGCCATCCGCCGCCGTAGCAGCCAATGTCTCCCTGTGGAAGGGTTTCTTTGCGGTATTTATCGACGTCAATCATGGCGCAATATTCGTTAAGCCGACATTCGGGCAGGATATGAACGCGTCCTGCTTTGAGTACTCTCAATTGAATATCTTGGCGGGGTGTTGGGTATTTTTCGGCCAGGGCAATGGCCTCTTCCTGCGTCGGAACGTATTCTTCAAACTTTTTAGAATTACATTTATTGCCCCAATCTGGCCCAGCTGGGCAACTCCAGCACTGACCAATGGAGCCTACGCCTGTGAGGTTTTCAGGGCCTTTTTCAAATTCTTTCAGCATATCGCCAATCATGTCACCATAAAATAACATATCGTTGTGCATGACGCAGAGGTATTTCTTATCGGTCATTTCCAGCGGGTACTGGTACATGATGCTTTGGCGGTAGCGCGTGTCGGTTTTGGCACGCTCATAATCAGATACCCCAAGCCCTAAGAAATAATGAGGATGTTGAATGACTAACTTTACGTCGGAATTACGGAAATAATCAATAATTTTGAAGATGCCGATGTAGTCGTTGTGCGGTTGGAGACGTTCGCGGGAAAGATAAATTTTGTCAATGTGTTGACCACTGTACTTCATTAATGTTTTAATGGTAACAATTGCCTGATAAGGCTTTCCATAAAACGCAATACTGACATCTACTTTTTTACTCATTGGAAGGAGTGATTGGTTATCCGTTGGTTTTTAAACGCTTTTTTTATGAATTGAAAAAAAACGAAGTTTCAAAATTACGACGAGCGACTCATTTTGCCAAAGTATCTTGATTTTTCGTAACTTTGCTTTGTTATTAAATATTGACTCCATTGAAAGAATACGGAAGCAACGTCCAAAAATTAGCTGACTATCTCGTCGACCTGCAAGACCGCGAAAAGCGTAATCTTTATGCCCACATCTTGGTCGAATTAATGCGGCAAATTCACCCTAATATGCGTGATGGTCAGGATTATTCCCAAAAACTGTGGGATGATCTGTACATCATGACCAATTTTAAGTTAGATGTAGATAGTCCTTTTGCCCCGCCTTCACCCGAAGCGGTGGGCAAAAAACCCCTGCGTGTACCCTACAATCAGTCGAATATTCGGTATAAACAGTACGGGAAAAATTTGCTTTTGCTCGTGCAAAAAGCAATCGACTGCGAGGATAAAGAAGAAAAACTAGCTTTTATTTCGTACCTGATTCGTCAGATGCGTACATTTTATAATACTTGGAACAAAGACAACCCCGACGACAACATCGTATTTACGCAGTTGGATGAGGTCTCTGGTGGGCGTTTGAAAGAGGAGTTGGCCTATCTGCGCCAAAACGGATTGGTAGAATCTGCCCCGCGCGACAAAGGAACAAACGTGGAGCGTTACCAACGAAACCTCCAAAATAATCGCGGAAGTTTCAACAGTAATAACCCCAACCGCGAACGAAGTGGCAACACAGGCAACAATCGTAATAACAACAACAATAATCCTAATAACAATCGCAACCGAGATCGCGACCGTGACCGCGATAAGTTCAGAAGCAATAAGAACAATCGGCGACGGTAAAATTTTAGTATAAAGTAGTGAGTGCCGTGTACTGAGTTTGGTGAAATTACAACTTTACAGTAAAGAATGTTGTGTCATTAACCATCACTACTCGCTACTCATTATTGATTCCTGACTACTACTGATTATGCAAATCCTGAAAAGTAAACGCCTTGAGCATCTGCGGTATGATATTCGAGGCCCGGTGTACGAAAAAGCCCTTGAGCTTGAAAGTCAAGGGTATAAGATTATTAATCTTAATATCGGCAATCCGGCCCCGTTTGGCTTTGACGCGCCCGACGAAATTATCCACGATATTATCCTCAACATTCGCAATGCGCAGGGATACGTAGATTCAAGGGGGTTGTTTGCGGCGCGGAAAGCGGTGATGCATTATACACAAACGCAGGGAATCAAAGGTGTTGATATCAATGATGTGTACATTGGCAACGGTGTCAGTGAGTTGATTGTGATGTCGATGCAGGCTTTGTTAAATGAGGGTGACGAAATTTTGGTGCCTTCGCCTGATTATCCCCTTTGGACTACTTCGGTGGCCCTGAGTGGTGGAAAACCTGTTCATTATATTTGCGATGAACAAAGTGACTGGAATCCTGATTTGGAAGATTTGGAAAGTAAAATCACCCCGCGTACCAAAGGGATTGTGATGATAAACCCCAATAATCCCACGGGTGCGGTCTACGAAAAAGAAGTCGTACGCCGAATCGCGGAAATTGCCGAACGCCACCGCTTGATTCTTTTTTCGGATGAGATATACGATAAAATTCTTTACGACGGAGCGGTTCATTATCCCGTTGCCACCATGGTGCAGGATACCCTTTGTGTTACGTTTGGGGGACTTTCCAAAAATTACCGCTCAGCGGGTTTTCGCGGTGGGTGGTTGATTTTAAGCGGGGCAAAACACAAGGCAAAATCCTACATTGAAGGATTGACTTTTTTGGCAAGTATGCGTTTATGCGCCAACGTTCCTACCCAATACGCCATCCAAACAGCCTTGGGAGGCTACCAAAGCATCAAAGATTTGGTGCTCCCAACCGGCCGCTTGTACAAGCAGATGGAACTGATTTACAATCGACTTACGGCTATTCCGGGCATCAGTTGCGTCAAGCCCAAAGGGGCTTTGTATGTTTTTCCCAAAATTGACCTGCGTAAATTTGACTTTAAAAATGACGAAGACTTTGTGTATCAATTGCTGGTAGAACAAAAAGTGTTGGTCGTGGCAGGAACGGGTTTTAACTACATTAAACCAGACCATTTTCGTATTGTAACTTTGCCGAGCGTGGATGAACTGACGGTTGCGATGAACCGGCTTGAACAATTTCTGGATAACTCACGTATTCATGCCGATAGCCCCGTTGAAGCTTATTTAGTATAACAATCTGATACCAATCTATAATAAAATAAAGGGAAAGAAGGTTTCTGAAATCCCTTTATTTTAAAGAGTGAAAAAGTTAAAATAAACATTTGGAATCACCTCATTCATTTCCAAAACAAAAAGGGTAGTCTCAGACTTTTGAGACTACCCTTTTTTGTTTTAGCACATTTCCCTTTTAATTGTATTAAAAGAGAAGAGAATATTTCAATTCACGGCTTCGTGCAATGGTTGCTTTTGGGTGTCGTCAGGAAAAATAAAGGGGGTAGATTTCTTGACCTTTTCGGGCAATAATGCAATGGCGAGAACTTCATCCACGTTTTCAACGTAGTGGAATTTTAGCGTTTTTACGTAATTTCCATTGATTTCTTCCACATCCTTACGGTTTTTGTTGCACATGATGATTTCGGTCACTCCTGCGCGCGCCGCCGCCAAAATCTTTTCTTTGATTCCACCCACGGGCAACACCTTGCCGCGTAGCGTAATCTCACCCGTCATCGCGAGTTGAGGTTTCACACGGCGTTGGGTAAAAATAGAAGCAATAGACGTCAGCATCGTAATTCCCGCCGAAGGTCCGTCTTTCGGAACAGCCCCTGCTGGAATGTGAATGTGCAAATCGTAGTGGTTAAACACCCGGTAGTCAATGTCTAAAGCATCGGAGTGCGCTTTGAGGTACGAGAGGGCTGTGATGGCCGACTCTTTCATCACATCGCCCAATTGGCCCGAAAGGGTCAACCCACCCTTGCCACGGCTTAGGCTGGATTCGATAAAGAGAATTTCACCGCCCACGGATGTCCACGCCAAGCCTGTTACCACACCTGCAGTGTCGTTGTCTTGGTATAAATCCTTGTCAAATATCTCGGCACCCAGCAGCTTTTCTACGTGTTCTGCCTTGATGGGTTTGGGGTATTCTTCTTCCAACGCAATGGATTTAGCCACTTTTCGGACCAACGCGCCGATTTTTTGCTCTAAATTCCGAACACCTGATTCGCGGGTATAATGTTCAATGACTTTAATGATAGCCTTGTCGTCAACGCTGAATGCTTTGGTTTCTAAGCCGTGGTCTTTACGTTGCTTTGGTACAAGATATTTCTTGGCAATTTGTAATTTTTCTTCTACCGTATAACCCGTCAACTCGATGATTTCCATGCGGTCGCGCAAGGCAGGATGAATGGTTTCGAGCGAGTTGGCCGTGGCCACAAACAATACCTTGGACAGGTCGTATTCAACCTCTAAGTAGTTGTCGGAGAAGGCATTGTTTTGTTCAGGGTCAAGCACTTCGAGCAACGCTGATGCTGGGTCACCTCTAAAATCTGAGCCTACTTTGTCAATTTCGTCGAGAATAAAAACGGGATTCGAAGAGCCCGATTTTTTGATATTTTGGATAACCTTCCCGGGCATGGCACCGATGTAGGTTTTACGATGTCCGCGAATTTCGGCTTCGTCGTGCAAACCGCCCAATGCCATCCGAATATACTTGCGTCCGAGTGCTTTGGCTACAGATTTTCCGAGCGAGGTCTTTCCAACCCCGGGAGGGCCGTAGAGGCACAAAATGGGCGCTTTTAAGCTGTTTTTTAACTTCAAAACGGCTAGGTATTCAATGATACGCTCTTTTACTTTTTCGAGCCCGAAGTGGTCGGCGTCGAGTACTTTTTGGGCGCGTTTAAGGTCAAAATTATCTTTCGTAAATTCTCCCCAAGGCAGGTCTACCATCAACTCTAAGTAATTGAGCGTGACAGGGTAGTCAGGAGCCATTGGGTTGATACGCTGTAGTTTCTGAGATTCTTTCTCAAAATGTTTTTTGACCGATTCTGGCCATTTTTTCTTGGCAGCCCGGAGGCGAATATCTTCCAATTCTCGCTCGGGGGTTTCCATTCCAAGCTCGTCTTGTAATACTTTTATCTGTTGCCGTAAGAAATAATCACGTTGTTGTTGGTCAATGTCAGAACTCGCCTTCGACTGAATGTCACGTTTAAGTTCAAGCATCTGGATTTCCCGCATCATTAATTCCAACAGTTTGTTGGCTTGCTCGGGAATCGTTGGTTTTTCGAGCAAATCCTGTTTGTCCGAAACTTCAGCGTTGAGATTGGAAGACAGAAAATGCGTCAAAAATGTGGGACTTTCGATATTGTCGAGTGCAATGCGGGCCTCTTGCGGAATATCGGGGTTGAGTCTTAAAATTTTATGGGCCGAATCACGCAGCGATTGAATAAGTGCTTTAGATTCTTTCTTGTTTTGATTGGGGAAAAAATCTTCAATGGCGCTTACTTTCGCAATCATATAAGGGTCTTCGCGGACGTAATCTTTGACGCGAAAACGCTGGCGTCCCTGCAAAATAATGGTGGTATTTCCATCGGGAAGGGTAATCATCTTGATGATGTATCCCATGGTGCCGATGCCAAACAAATCGCTGCTGGTAGGCTCGGCTTTGTCTTGGTTTTGCTGGGCAATAACGCCAATGATGCGATCCCCTTTGTACGCTTTCTTTACTAATCGAATGGATTTCTGACGCCCAACGGTGACAGGAATGACCATTCCAGGAAACAATACTGTGTTGCGCAGGGGTAAAATTGGCAACTCCTCGGGCATTTCGATGGGTTCATCATCGCCGTCAGGACTGCCAAGTGGTAAGATTTCAAGACTGTCTAAATCAGACTCGGCTAACATTAATCGTGTATATAATTCGTTTGGGTCGAGATTCATAGGGCAGGCTGTCAATTTGACAGTAAAGTTTGGAAAATTAAATATATGAAAATTTCTTGTAAAGAAAGGAGATGCTCCCCGTGAAAAACTAAAATGGATGAATATCTCTAGGAAGGAAGAAATATAGATGGATGATCGGGGAGTTTGGTGGCTCTGAATAGAGTGGAATAACGCTCAATTTGTTGTAATAAGATTGGTGAAAGACGAATATTATAAAAGATGACAAAGGTAAGCATTACTTTCTTAAAATGGGCGCTTCTCCCAAAAAGTGCAAAGTGATGAACCTTTGTATTGATTGTCATATCTTTTATCAGAAAAAATCATGCCACTCCTTTAACGGAAGAGCATAAACAATAGTGTTTGAATTTGGCTGTAAGTATTGAGCAAAAGAATCTTTAAATAAATTCTTAATGAACGATAGGAGATGTGATTGAAAAAACAAAAGCCCTCAGGGTTAATGAGGGCTTTTGTGTAAAGTTGCAACGGGAAATGATGATTGATTACATCATGCCGCCCATACCGCCGCCGTGTCCGTGGCCACCTGCGCCCGCACCAGCATTTTCTTCTGGTTCGTCAGCGATAACACACTCGGTTGTCAACAACAGACCTGCGATCGAGGCTGCGTTTTCCAAAGCCAAACGGGTTACTTTCTTGGGGTCAATGATACCAGCTGCAAAAAGGTCTTCGTAGGTGTCATTTTTAGCGTTGTAGCCAAATCCACCTTTGATTTCTTTCACTTTGTTGATAACCACTGAAGCTTCACCACCAGCGTTGGCTACGATGGTACGAAGCGGAGATTCCAACGCCTGACGGATGATGTTGATACCCGTAGTTTCGTCTTCGTTGATACCTTGTAGGTTATCCAACGCGTCGATGGCACGGATAAGCGCTACACCACCACCCGTTACGATACCTTCTTCGATGGCAGCGCGGGTTGCGTGGAGGGCGTCATCAACGCGGTCTTTTTTCTCTTTCATTTCAACTTCGGTAGCCGCACCGATGTAAAGAATCGCTACCCCGCCTGACAATTTAGCCAAACGCTCTTGCAATTTCTCACGGTCGTAATCTGAAGTTGTATTTTCGATTTGTGATTTGATTTGGTTAACGCGCGCTTTGATTTGCTCAGCATCGCCCGAACCGTTCACAATCGTTGTATTATCTTTGTCAATAATGATTTTTTCGCAGTGACCTAAGTACTGAAGGTCAGCGTTTTCCAATTTGAAGCCACGCTCTTCGGCGATAACTGTACCACCTGTCAAGATAGCGATGTCTTCCAACATAGCCTTACGACGGTCGCCGAAGCCTGGAGCTTTTACGGCACATACTTTCAACGCACCACGGATTTTGTTCACAACCAAAGTAGCCAACGCTTCGCCGTCAACATCTTCAGCGATGATCAACAACGGACGACCTGTTTGTGCTACACCTTCCAATACAGGAAGTAATTCTTTCATTGAAGAAACTTTCTTTTCAGAAATCAAAATGAAAGGTTTCTCCATTTCGGCTTCCATTTTCTCCGCGTTGGTCACGAAGTAAGGAGAAAGATAACCACGGTCAAACTGCATACCTTCTACCGTTTTAACTTCGGTTTCAGTTCCGCGCGCTTCTTCTACCGTAATTACGCCTTCAGTACCTACTTTTTTCATGGCGTCAGCAATCATTTTACCGATTTCTTCGTCATGGTTGGCAGAGATAGTGGCCACCTGAGCGATTTTGTTGAAATCATCGCCTACGCTTTCAGCTTGTTCAGCAAGATTGGCAGTTACGGCCAAAACCGCTTTGTCGATACCGCGTTTCAAATCCATTGGATTTGCGCCAGCAGCTACGTTTTTAGAACCGATAGTATAGATAGCCTGTGCCAATACGGTAGCGGTAGTAGTACCGTCACCAGCAGCATCAGCCGTTTTTGAAGCAACTTCTTTCACGAGTTGAGCACCCATGTTTTCCATTGCATCTTTCAATTCAATTTCTTTCGCTACCGTTACACCGTCTTTGGTGATGGCAGGTGAACCGAATTTTTTGTCAATGATAACGTTACGGCCTTTAGGTCCAAGCGTTACCTTAACGGCGTTGGCCAGTGTGTCTACGCCTTTTTTAATTTTGTCACGTGCTTCGATATCGAAAAATATTTTCTTAGCCATGTCTTGTAAATAAGTTAATTGTTAATGGTTGATTTGTTATTGGTTAACTGTTATCAGTTATCTGGAATTAACAAAATTCGGTTAAACAGATAACTATTAACGTCTAACTTAGATAATCGCAAAAATGTCAGATTCGCGCATGATAAGGTATTCTTGACCTTCTACGGTAATTTCAGTACCTGCATATTTGCCGTAAAGAATTGTATCACCTACTTTAACGGAAAGGGGCTCATCTTTTTTGCCTGGACCTACTGCTACTACCGTACCACGTTGGGGCTTCTCCTTTGCAGTGTCGGGGATAATGATACCAAAAGCGGTTTTTTCTTCGGCAGGGGCGGCTTGTACTAGCACGCGATCTGCCAACGGCTTAACATTTACTTTTTCTGCAACTGCTGACATAGTTATCAGGGGTTTTAATTGGTTTAAAATTTATGGAACTTATTAATAAGTTTTTCGAGGGCAAAGGTATCATTTTCTGTGCCAGCACCTAATTAGTACAATTCTCTGCCATTTTTGCAGTTTTTTGGGGTTTTTGAGGGCAAAGTCTGTCATGTTCGGAATAATCATTGGCAGTATTTAACTTTTTGTTGTGGTTTATTTGGCAGTATTCGTTTTTTTATTAAATTGAATTTCGATTAGAGTAGCTGGATTGAAGTGCCGTGTATTGAGAAAAATACGCTCTTCTCAGGGCTTTTTATTTCACCATTGCTACTTGTTATTGATTTACCAATACTAAAAAGAATGTATATGGCAACTTTGACTAAAGATTGGCTTACCGACGGATGGATTGATTTTGAGTATAAAAAGTACTTGTTATTGGCTTATTTACAGGATGTTAAGGGTAATTTTAGTCAGGCGAGGCTCTTCCCTGATTTGCCTGATGTCCAGACCCACTTCGAAATCGCCTCTCAACTTAAAAATACAAAAAGTGAAATCGTGGCTTCTTTTCCCAAAAAGGTGACTGGGGTAGATTTCAAAAAAAAACGATTTGTGTATGAAAAATTTCAAGAAAGCCAGCAGCTTTCCGAAATTGACAGCATTTTGGAGTATTCTCTGCCACTTTTTCAGCAAACGCTGACAGAGGGGCGAAATCAATATGCCGATATTGAAGCCCAGTTGACGTTTGCTCCCGTGGGGATTGTGCCCCTGCATTTGAAAGAAGGGTATCTTTTTCTGTACCGTGCCCGCCGCCATGAAACGGACATTTATCACTATCAAATTCGCCTCTTTGAGCACCGAGAACAAAGAGGCGTGCAAACGACCTATCTTGAAACCGTGCGCAAAAGTATTTCAACAACCTTTGAAAACCTCAAGCTGACGCTCATCAAAAAACGACGTGAGCTGCCAAACCCTGCCACGTATCTTATCGAATCTCCCGCCGACTATCCCGTGCAGGAAACATTGTTGCCGATTGCCAAACGGCTGATTGTGAAATATGTAGCTTAGCGAAATTCTGTGAAATAGCGATTGTTAAATACCCTTAAATAAAACAACCCCGCAGGCACTGCCTGCGGGATTGTTTTGTAAATGAAGCTTTATTTTTTCAGTTTCTTTACCGTAAAGGGTACACAAATTTGTACTGGGCAGCAATTACTTCCTTCTTGAATGATGATTGGGCAACAACCGCCTGCTGGGCAAGTATGATTGTTGGCTGTGAAGGTATAAGTGCCAGGTTCGCTTAACAAGACCACGTTTCCGCTAGCAATCGGGGTTGAACTGCCATTTTTAAACCATTGTACATTGGCGTAATTGGCTGGAATACTAGCCTGAACTTTTTCGCTTGTACACAATTGTAATGGAACCGTAAAGCACTGTCGATCAAGATCATCTTCACTATCTTGGCCGTTGTTTGGCGTTGAGTCGATGTCTTTCTCGTTGGTTTTACTGATTTCAGCGGTGTTGAAATGCAAACCTGTCTGTGTGACTTTTATCTTGTAGGTCAGTGTAACCGTATCTCCGTCGATACCTGAGTTAGCGGCTATGTTTCCGATGTTCCATTTAATGACGTTATCAACGATGCTGGCTGTTCCTCGGGTAGTGGTAAAACTTCCTGCAATGAACTCAACTGTTGTAGCGATGGAGTCCGTGACTTCTACTCCTGAGGCACCCGTCGAAGACTGATTAAAGACTTTGATTGTGTACGTTAATGTATCGCCTAACTGCGCGATTTTTTTGTTGATTGCCTTTGTCAATGCTAAGTCTACTTCAACTATGCAGTTTTTAACCGTTATTATCACTGGTATGCGAGCTAGACCTGAACAGTTGCTAGGAGCACCTGACAATGCCACGTAGAATGTATCGGTAGCCATAGCCGTTCCCGAAGGTGTAAAGCTCAAGCCTGTGCTTAAGGGGGTTCCTCCTATGGCTTGTCCAAACCATTGTACACTTACTCCTGCCGTATTGCTTCCAGTAAGTGATACACTAAGTGTAGGCCAAAGACTGTCTTTGCATACGGTGGCATTAGGCGTCAATACATTGATTGTTGGGCAGTTGCAATCGGGCACTATGACATTGACCGTATCGCGACAAACAAGTGAATCACTTTGGTTTTGGAGCAAGAACTGATACTGTCCTGGAGCGGTCATGCCAGTCACTAGCCCAGCAGGAGTAGTGATGCTTACTGTCGTTCCTGGTTGTACCTGTAATACTTTCCATTTCTGACCGGCAAGGGCATCGACTAAATCTACCGTTGAAGGAGCTGCAACCCCACATGCCAGCGTAGTATCAACTCCCGCGTTAGGTTTAGGCGTGACGGTGACTACTACGTTGGCGGTGTCTTTACAACCTGCGGCATTTTCAGCGACCAACACATAGGTCGTTGTAGCCGTGGGTTTCACTACCGTGGGCGTGGCTACTGTCGTGCCGTTAGCGGTGGCTACCGTCCAGACGGGGTTCAAATAAATCGCGTAATTCGTAATCTGAGCCGTTAAATTGACGGATTCACCCGCGCAGATGGTGGCGCTACCGTCGGCGATACTTGGTTTGGCATTGACAACCAATTGTACAAAAGCTGTATCGGCACAAGTTATATCACCAGTGGTATTGACCACTACGGCGTAGTATTTTGTACCCGCAATCGTAAGTGCTGCGCCTGTTGGCGTATAGCTGGACGTGGTTTGTCCGCTGATTGCTGTACGCAAACTGCTCGTCGTATCTGCCAATGGCCCGTACCATTTATACTCTACACCTGTGCTTGGAGACGCAGTGTATGCAGTGGGAGTAGCACCTACACATATCGTCTGACTCTTGGTGGTAACAGCGGCTAGTGGTTTGATGCAATTCTGGATAAGCACATTTACCAACAAGGAGGCATAACAACCACCTTCCGCAACCGTCACTTTATAAATACCCGTATCAGCCAATGTAACATTTAATTTAGTGGGATTGGCAATGGCTGAGGTAAAACCGTTGGGACCTGTCCAGCTATAACTGCTGCCGCCGCTTGCGAATAAAGTAAGTGTATCTCCAATCGTTACCGGTGAATTGGAAGACGCCGTCGGGGTGAAATTACAGTAAATACCCAAGTCCCAAGTCAAATCCTCCTCCAAAGCATCTAATTGCGTAATCGACGTAACATAAGCAGAAGCGCCCTGATAAGAAGTAACTGTACCATCCGAATCCTTTGCATCATCCCCTCCCTGATTCAGAGGTGACACCAAATAGCCTGCCGGCGGAAAAAATAAGGCGTAATAATTTCCAGGCTCTAGGTTTGGAAACAGGTATTTTCCTCCATTGCCTGTAATGGTAAAGGCTATTTCGGTATCAGTTGCTGGGTTGGTGATGTTGTCTCCATTGTCTTTATAAAGAATCACTTTGACCCCGTCCACTCCCTGTTCTCCTGTATCCTGAATACCATCATGATTGGTGTCGTACCAAACATAGTCTCCATAATAAGCGGGTGCAGGAGCTGCCAATTTTATGCCTACTTTGATGGGTTCGGCCGCTAATAACGGTTGGTTGTTATCGGTACGGGTAGCCACAAAGCCGAATGAGTTCCAGGCAATCTCTCCGTTGATCGGAGCATCAACGGGTGCCCGCATCGGCCAGGTAAATTCCAGCGAATCGCCACCGACCAATACCAGCGAGCCAAAATCCAATTTGACGGATTGTACCGTCGTAATATCAACAGGGGGAGTGTCACTCCAATTGGGCGGGGTACAGCCTGTGGGAAAAGGGGAAGGGTCGGCAGCGGCTTTCATCTCATCCCTGCACGGATTGCCAGTGGTGCTGTAAAAGACCGTTATCCCTGCTGGAGCGGTAATCGTGTCTGCCAAGTTAGGTCTCCATTCGGTATTTCGGGAACTGAGATCAATCACTCCTTTATCGCCTATGAAAGGCATAATATCCACAATGGCGATGTTTTTCATGGGTACATTTCCCGTATTTTTCACCACCAAACGGTAGTCTGCTTTCCCCCCGCGAACGGTATTGCCGGATTCCGGATAACGGGAGTAATCCGTATCAAGCTGTCCCTTAACCCATTTGATGGATTCCATTGAAGCAGAAGCGGCAACATTGATGTCACATTGTCCATAATTTGTGTTGGACCTTCCTGTGAGCTCGGTGGTATTTCCGTCTAAATCCCAGTCCTGTGAATCCACAAAATTTCCGAAATTATAATCAGGCTCGCTCACAGAGGCATTGGAGAAGGTCGCTATAAAATCGGCATTATACGATCCAGGGGGAACGGCAGGCGAAATTTTCACCGTAACATTAACAGAAAATCTTTCACCGTAGGGCAATATGGTTCCGCTTGGAAATGTCCAGCGATACAAGTCTCTCAGAAGCCCACCTGTAGTTATATAATTAGGGATGATTTCTAGGGTAGGAGGAGTTGTAATGCCCGAATTGTTGGCAATAAAAGTCTCTGAACCTGGCACATAAGTAAATCCAGCTGGAATTAATAAAGCACAGACAGGATTGGTGCCATCAGCATACCCTACATCAGCGATGACCAATCCTGTAAAAGTTACCGTCCCACCCATCACTTGCGAACAATTCGAGAGATGCCCAGCATTATATATCGCCTTGGAAGTAGTAGGTCTTGGTAATAATTTCACAGAACTATTACACGTTGTTCGCCCTGCTTGGTTGGGTATTCCTACCGTGGTACTGGTCCACTCCATGCAGTTAGTTACGGTTTCAGTAGTTGTTACTTCGGTTAGTGCTTTAAAGTGTAAGATGTGGTTATTGGGCGACAGAGAGGCGCCAGGCGGAAAGGGAGTTCTCAAGACAAACTTGAGTTTTGTAAACAAAGTCCCCGAGGGAAGGTCAGGAACTCCTGAACCATCGGCTAAAACAACCCAAGTACTCCCCGACACATTGGTTTGATATTCAATATGATCCACATCCTCCCATTCAAGTACCCGTACGCCGTTGTATTCGGCATCTTGGTCTATGGTAATATTGGCGGGAATCGTTTCTATGATTTCTACATTTTCTAAAGGCGTGTTTCCTGTATTTGTAAAACTCCATGTATAAGAAAACCGCTGACCTGGATAGGCATTTGGATTCGACCCCGCTGTTTTTGTCAACACGGCTGAGGTAACGGGCTCGGCCAAAGTGGTCGTTTCTATTAAATCAGTAACACATCCTCCCACATTGTCCCCATCACTGAGCACAGAGGAGGTGCCTGTAAAGGGTGTATAAGCTACCGTAGCGGTATTGGTTACGACGTCGCTTGCCTGAAAAGTAGGCGAATTGAATTTGACCTGTATATTTAAATTATAGAAAAAACTTTCCCAAGTGCCGTTATTATATTGCCGTAATGTTAGATTAGGTATGCTCGCCGTCACCACCCCTGCGGAGTAAGTTCCAGTTCCAACCTCTGCTCCATTGGCACCGTTATATACTTTGGCGCTGATAAACTCAGCATTGGCGGGTAGGGTGTCGGTAATGGTAATGTTTGTTGCCTGCAATGTTCCCAAGGGAGTATTCACAGGGTAAGCGCCCCCATTGGCAGAAACACGAACCTGATAAGTGGAGATGTTGTTGATGGCTCCACCATTGAGCAAGAATTTTTGGGCACAAATTCGGGGAACGGCTGTGACAGTCATGCAATGATTTTTGACTCCAGAGGTAGCGCCAGTGCCATCTGTGATCTCAGCCGTGGTGCAAAGCTGGGTATTGTTGGGCGTGGTCAGGTTGTTGGTTCTGACAATAAACTCCAATACGCCCGTCGAGCCCGATGGCACAGGGTTAATAAAATTTATTGTCAGTTTTTTGGCACCTACCGTATTGGTAAAAACAAAGTTCGCCACGGGGGCATGGGTAGTTCCCACAAACTCGCCCACCGTGTAAATATTATCAGGTAGATTGATAACGGCCTTCACATTAGAGGCATTTCCCGTGGTGCTGGAAACCGAATAATCCAATTGAAGCGTGTACTTATCTCCCGATTGAATGGTGGTCAGATTGTTTTTTTCTTTGTAGTCAAGCGTAAGTACAACTTGGCTTTGGGCGACACCCACAAAAAGGCAAAATAGTATTGCGAAATAGGCTGTGTTTTTGGAAAAAGATAAAATGGATAATTTCATTGTCGAGGGTATTAAAATTTTCAAAGCCTTAAGTAAAACGTGCTGAATGTCACATCGCAGGGTAAATTTTTTCATCATGAACAAGATTGATTGGTGAGTAGAGACATATACTATACTTTGTCTTCTACATAGAACAACAACTATTCCTTAAATCAAAGGGGGGAGGGCTAGTAGGGTGAAATGGGTGGGTGTGGTCGGATGATGGGTGTAAAAGGTACACCTAATAAGTAGTGCGATTCTTTCTTAGTAGGCCTATTGAATGCGCTTTGGTCGAGCGTACCTTTAACAATTTTTGGGCCAAAACCTCTGAATGATTGAGGGATCTTAGTTGATTGAGGGCCCAGTTGTGTCTTTCGACAGCAGATTATGTTTCATACGGCGACTTAGGGGGAGTGTGTAGCTGGCAGCTTCAACGGTATTTTTTTCGAGGTCTATTCTATCAATGAATTTTTTGTTGACCAAAAAACTGCGGTGGATTTGCAGAAAACGATTCATTGGGAGTTGTAACTTGAGCTGAGTTAATGATTTTTTGAAGGCATACCGGCGCGTTGTAGTTTGGATGAATGTGTAGGTATGCTCAACTTCAATGTAGATGATGTCTTTGATTGAAATTAATTCACCCCGAGAATTTCCCCGGATGAATTGAGGCTCCTGTATAGGATGTTTTGCTAACAGCTGGATGCTGCTGTCGAGCGTATGGATGTGAAATGGTTTTACTAAGTACAAGTACAGAGGGTGCTTCAATTCTCTCACTCTTTTATATATTTCGTAGGAGTCATAGTTGGTCAGTAAAATAATCGGCAGGTTTTGAATAGCTGCTAATTCGGTAAGTTCCAATCCATTTTGAGGGCCGTCTAACGCAATATCTATAATCACAAATTCGACGTTGTGGAAGCTGACAAAGTCAAGGGCTTTTTGGTAAGAATCGAATTGGGCTACTATGAAATATCCTAGCCCTGACAATAATTCTTCTAATTCCAATGCATAAATCGGGTCATTGCTAATAAGGAGTATATTTCGGATGCTCACGTCGAGAAATTTAGTGTGTATAGGTGATATGACTAGAAAATATACTTATCGTAACCCCACTAGGGGGAAAAATTTACTGATTTGTATATATTCGGCACATTGAGGGATGTATACGGCTGTATATAGCACTATTCACGCTTGAACTGAGACATTCTTGGGCGAGAAATGCACAGTAAAAATGATAAAAACTGTATCCCAAAAAGACAAATAGGTGAGTTGTTGACGTTTTCCTTTATACGTTAGAGGTAGTTTATAACCATTATCTGACCGATTATATCCTGATTCTAGTCAAAATCAATAATTGTACAATTTTTGCCTACAGACTTGTTAAATTAATAGACTATTTAAAAATAGTTTAGGTACCAATGCTAATCCAATAATCAGTATAATTTTTTATTCTATGAATGCAGAAAACTATAATCAAATGGGGGATTCATTTCAAATAGCTATTTACTTGAATGTGACTCATATAGACAAAGTTTTACCTTTCCTTCTACATAATCAAATTGCGTTTACACTCTCTGGAATTGAAACACCTCCATTCCCGATAGAAACGCCAGTAGATTCTCTGCCGAATTTGTGTAATGAGACTTTGTATAAGCCGTTGACGATGAGTGAGTCGGGGCTTATTGATTTTGTCTATCGCAAATACATCGTGGAAGGGGTTGGAAAAATACCTCCGAAAATAGAAGATATAGCAGAGGAGGTTGGAATAAGTAGCCTGCAATTTAATAAACTCATTAAAAAATGTTTTGGTAAACCTTTTTATCGGGTTTATATGGAATATAAAATGGAATATGCCGCTGGCTTATTGCGTGAAGGCCAAACGGCAAGTTCAGTGTCTCAGCATGTTGGCTATACTCAACCTACTAAGTTCAATAAAACATTTCAGAAATTTTATGGAATAACGCCTTATCGGTACCGCAAAAGTCAAGCCTGATATTAATTTCTCTAGCCTTCTATCCATTCTTTAAAGGAAGGGGCTTTCTCGCGGCTAACGACGATTTCGTGCAAAGGCTCGGGATGAAGGTCCAGTTTGAGCTTTCCGTTGAAGTATGAGTGAATTTTTTTGACGGCCGAAAGGGCCGCAATAAACTGCCGATTAAGTCGGAAAAAATGACTAGGGTCGAGCATTTTTTCTAATTCTTCGAGGGTATAATCGATCAGGAATTGCCGATTGTCATTGCAAATCAAGCAAACCATTTCGTTGGCCGTAAAAAAATAAGCGATTTCGTGACGGTGAATGGGGACAAATTGCTCGTGTTGTTTGACCAAAAAACGGTTTTTGTACTTTCGGCCCGCCGATGGAAGAATATCGAGTAAGGACTGAATTTTATGGCCGTAGTCTTGGCGTGCGTTTGCGCCCGTGAGGGCGCGGTATTTTTCAATGGCCGCGCTGAGTTCCTGGGGTTTTATGGGTTTAAGCAAATAGTCAATACTCTTGACTTTGAAGGCCTTTATGGCGTATTCGTCGTACGAGGTGGTGAAGATAATGGGGCTATTGATGGGTATTTCGTCAAATATTACAAAACTCAGACCATCGGAGAGCTGAATGTCGGAGAAAATCAAATCGGGCGCCTCATGGCTGGAAAACCATCGTTTGGCGGCTTCAATACTTTCCAATACTGCCAACACCTCAATATTGCTGTCGGTTTTTTGAATCATTTTGGTAAGGCGCTCGGCGGCAGGATATTCGTCTTCGATGATCAGGGCTTTCATGGAAGCAAGGGGATACGTACCGTAAAATTCCATTCACTTTTATGAATCTCGACCTGCTGGTCGGTGAGCAAACGATACCGGTTGATGATGTTCTGCAGTCCTACTTTGGTTGATTTTTCAAATGTTTTTTTCTCCTGTAAATTGTTGGCAATACTTAGATAATCATTCTCCTGTAAAATCTTAATAGTGAGTGGGTTTTCTTTTGAAATGATGTTGTGCTTGATGGCGTTTTCGAGCAACATCTGTAAACTCAACGGAGCAACCTGTTTTTGGTAAGCGGCCTCGTCAACTTGCGCTTCTACCATCAGATTTTCCCGAAAACGTGTTTTGTTGAGATAAATGTACGCATCCAAAAAAGCCATTTCCTCTTCCAGCGTAACGGTTGACCTTTCCCTGCTTACCAGCACATACCTGTACACATCCGAGAGTTGGTCAAGGTATTTTTGGGCGGGGGCGTTTTCGTCATCGATAAGCGCGGCCAAGGTATTCATGCTGTTGAAAAGGAAATGGGGGTCAAGCTGATTTTTGAGCGCTTCGAGCTGGGATTGAACATTCTCGCGGGCGAGGGATTCCGTTTTTTTTACATTTTGCTGCCAGGCCTGAAAGAAAAAGACGCTTTCGTAGATGAGCGTCACTACCAAGGTGGGAATGAGGCTGATTCGGAAACCGATTAAAAACGGTGCTCGCTCCTCCCAGCCAAGTAATTGATTACAAAAAAAATAATCGACGACAATGGTAGTCAAAAGCGTATATGCGATACTTGCAAGGGTTTGATAGACAAGTCGTTGGGTAGTTTGGTTGTATTGTGGAAAAAACTGCCGCGATTTAATAAAAATGTACCGATTGCCTTCCCAAAGCAAAAAAGTGTTGAGAAAGCAGGTGCTGAGCCAATGAAATATTCCATTCACATTCCCCGCTAAAAACACGTCGCTGTGGGTGACAAGGGGAATCATCAGGCTGAGCAGCGGGATACCGATGAGCCTCGCTTTGCGGTCGTTGAGTACGACAGTTTCCATAAACGGCTATTTTTTATCAAAGATACAAACTTTTCTCTTCCCCAAATTGCTGGGCGAATTCTTCGGGAGAAGTACGCGGTTTGCCCAAGTCTGCCCAGGTTTTTTGCGCGTAAAAAGCCTCGTTGGTTTGTTCATAGAAACCAAATAACTCAGCCAAGTGGCTCATTTTAGGCGAGAAAATTCCCATCAATTTGACCATCCAAAGGGGCAGTACCTGCATTTTTAGTTGTGGGTTGTAGGAGGTTTTTAGCCGTTCAAAGACCTGTTTGTAATTCAATTTTTCTGGTCCTTGCACGGCGTAATGCGTATCAAATGCTTGTGGATTTCCGATGGCTTCAATGACTTGTACGGCATAATCCTCGGAGTTGATCCAGTAGAATTCGACGGGCTTGCCTATCCATTGAAAATTGTTTTTTTTAATGGCCCAAAATAGGCTATCCAAAAACCACGTTGGATGAAAAATAGTGAATGGAATATTTGATTGCTCAATAAAACGATGCCCCTGCCGCCTAATTTTATTCTGTAAAATATCTTTGTGCTGCTCAATAAACGGATATGCTCCCAAAGCGCTGATTTTGAGAATATGCTGAATACCATTGAGTTGACAGGCTTTTACGATGTTTTGAATGCCTTCTCGCTCGGCATAAAACGCTTGGTTGGGCTGCACTTCATCGGCACTAAGGTTGATGTAGACGTAATCAACTCCTTTAAAAGCCTGCATAAGACTGCTTGAGTCCGCAACATCGCCTTGCACCAATACGACCAAATCAGGTAGCATTTTATTTGCTTTTTCAATACTTCTCACAACGGCCCGTACTTGGTAGCCGTGCCACAGCAGTTGTCTAATCACGGGTTGTGCCAAGCGCCCCGTGGCGCCGACGATGGCAATTGTTTTTTTAGCGCTCATGGTTGTATGATTGGTAGCCATTCCAAGACTACAATGCTTGGAATGGCTAGTTTAAAATTAGAATGTCAAACGATAAAACGGAATCGGTAGAAAGCCTTGCTGATAGGCCGTCCCAATCTGATTGGTACGGGGATTATAGGCCTGTTGAAATATGTTTTGACTATTGGTAAAGTTCTGTAAATCAATCGCAATCTCGTGCGTAGCGTGCTTACGGTTGAGTTTGTAGCCAATTTTAAGGTCGGTACGGAAGTAGCCGTTTTGTTGTTGTAAAAACGCGCGCTCATCATCATAAACGGTCGTTTGGGCGTCGGCAGAAGCGCCTAAGTTGATGGGGCGAATGTAGCGCCCTCCGGCGGTGGTGAGTTTCCAATTGATGCTTATCGAACTGTTTTGACCCAACGGAATCTCCTTTCCAGCAAGCGCATTCAATACATAATGGCCGTTGAAAGGGGTATTGCGCTCGATACCGTCGCTGCCTTTGTATTTTGAATCAAACACCGACCCCGTCAACAAGAAATAATAATTGTTGGAAAAATATTTTTCGAGGGTAATTTCGACGCCGTAGTTACGGCCAGTGCCTTTGTTGACCAAATTGCCTTGGTCAATGGGCGCAAAATCAGCCCCTTCTATCAACACCGAATAAAAGCCGGGCGTACTTTGCACTGGCACATCAAACAATGATTGGTAATAGGTTTCTACTTTTAAACGAATATTTTCGGTGAGATTTCGTTCGTATCCCAATACAATATGATGGCTCCGCGTAAAACCTAAGTCTTTGTTGGATAGGTTATAACCCCCATTTGGGTTGGGAGATTGGTAAAAGTACAACAGGAGCGGTTGAAGGTTGCTGTGTAGGCCGTAGGCTACATTCAGGGTGCTGCGCTCATTTAGGACATAACTCAAACCCAGACGCGGCTCCACGGCGTTTTTGTTGTTCAGTTCATAATGAAGACCCGTCAGACCCGCATTTAATGTTAGATTTTGGCTGAAACGGTGTTTCCACTGGATATATGCCTGCGAGAGCATGGTCTCGCCTTGGGTATTTCTTCGCGAAATTACCGCTGGGTAAAGTGCTCGGTTGAGCAAATCAAAGCGATTCAAATCGACGATGATACCGCCCGACAGTTTACTTTTGGCGTTGATTTTATGGTTAACGGATGCGTTGATGGAAAGCTTTTCGTTGGTAAACAGCGCTTCTTCGTTCTGGATCTCTTGCAAAACTTCTTTGACGCCCGTTTTATAAAGCACAGTATCACCCTTGAAATTCTGGGTGGAGCGCGAACCCGAAAGCGTGATTTTGCCGTAGGTTCTGTCCGAAAAACGGTGCTCGTACGACAGCGCCGCAACGCCTGATTCGAAATTGACGCGGGTGTTGTTGTTTTCGTCGCCGTAGGCATCGCCTTTTTCAGTGTCTACATCTTTACCCAAAAACGTGACGTTGCTTTTGCCGCCGATGGTCCAAAAACTTAGGTTCCCTTTTTTCCCAACGGGAATGTCGGTTTTGAACGTAAAGTCTTGATAATAAGGGGTTCCTGCTATTTCAAACCCAATGTTAGACATTAAACCAAAAAGTGAGTAACGATAATTGACCAAATACGAAGCCTTTGATTTTTTGCTGTAAGGTCCCTCTGCGCCGACTTCCACGCCGTTGAAGCCGATTTGGGTGAGAAATTCGTGCTTTTCGTCGTTGCCTTTGCGTAGTCGTAAATCAAAGACTGAGCCGAGCGCGTTGGCATATTCTGCGGGAAATGCCCCTGTTAGAAAATCAGATTTTGCCAACAAATTGGTATTCAACATCGAAACTGGCCCGCCTGAAGTCCCCAACGAACCGAAGTGGTTGGGGTTGGGAATATTGACGCCGTCGAGCCGCCAGAGCAGCGAGGCGGGGGAGTTACCGCGCACCACAATGTCGTTGCGGGCGTCGTTGGCACCGCTTACACCCGCAAAATTGGCCGCCATACGCGAGGGGTCGCCGAGGCTACCTGCGTATTTGAGGGTTTCAGCGGGACTAAACGGACGTGCACTCACGGTAGCCATTTCGTTGTTGGCGACTTTGTTGTCTTCGCTGCGTTTATAGCTAACGGTTACTTCGTTGAGTTTCGTAAAACTCTCGGTCATGGGAAAATCCAAAACGACTTCTTTGCCCGCGTTGACGATGATGTCTTTGGCGAAGATGTCTTCGTACCCGATGTAGGTGATTTTCAGCGCAATTCGGCCCGTAGACACGCCCGACAAACGAAAATTGCCGTCGGTATCGGTGGTGGTACCATTGAGGGGAGTGCTTCCGACCACCACCACCGTAGCGCCCACTACGGGGGCTTTTGAGGCCGCATCGGTAATCTTGCCGCGTACGGTTTGTGTGGCAGATGACTGCGCTTGAGAAGTGTAATTGAAAAAAAGGGCTGTTAATAGGCTGACTGCCATCAAAAGAGAATGAATAGTTGTTTTCATGACTTGTTTGTGGTTGTTTTCGTTTCAAAATTCACACAAACAAGTCGGCTGCAAAACCCAAACGGGGGCGAAGCGTAGGGAAACGGGGGTGAAGCAGAAATCAAACGGGGGTGAAACGGAAGCGTTTTTATCTGGAATTACTTCTTGGGAAGCACCAACGCATCTACCCGATGAATGCCCGAATACACATTAAAACGCCCATCTCGCGCAAAACCGATGAGGGTTTGACCAAAGCGCTCGGCGGTTTCGATGGCCAAACTAGAAGGGGCGCCTACCGCCACTACCACAGGGATATTTAGAGCCAAAGCCTTATGTAATAGCTCAAAACAAGCGCGACCGCTCAGCATCAGAATGTGCTGATTGAAAGGGAGGGATTGCTGCATCAGGGCTTTTCCTGCTATTTTGTCCACGGCATTGTGCCGCCCCACGTCTTCGGCAGAAAGAATAAGATTCCCTTCCCAATCAAATAGCCCTGCCGCATGGATGCCCCCTGTTTCGTCAAAAATTGACTGATATTCGGTGAGCTTTTGGGGCAATGACCCAATCAATTCGGGCGACAAAGGCGAAAGATTTTCCGCTAAGTGCAGGGTCTCATAGGTGTAGCCCAAGGAATCAAGTGAGGATTTTCCGCAAACACCGCAGCTGGAGGTAGCGTAAAAATTGCGTTGGAGTTTTTCCAACTCAGGCCGCACGTCGGGTTTAAAGTGAACGGTGACGGTATTTTCGAGTCCAATCGTTACTTTATCCAACTGATTTTTCAGTAACATTCCTTCCGTAAACATAAAACCCACCGCCAAAGCTTGGTCATCGCCAGGGGTGCGCATGGTAATCGAAAGCGGACGTTCGACCCATTTACCATCAGAATCTTGAAATCGGATGCGAATTTCCAACGGCTCTTCCATCACGACGGTGTCGGCCACATAATGGGTGCCTGCGCGATTTGACCGCCATATCATTACATCTTTAGTACTCATGGGTGTGGGATTACATTTACATTTTGTAGTTTATTATTTTTCTGTTTGGATCGTTTCAATTTCAAGGATGCGCCGCTACCCAGACTTCTCCGTCTTCAAAAAACTCCTTTTTCCAGATAGGAACGGTTTCCTTGAGGGTATCTATTGCAAACTGGCAGGCTTCAAAAGCGGCGTTTCGGTGGGCGCAAGCAACGGCAATGACGACGGGGATTTCGCCGATGTCTAGTACGCCAATGCGGTGGTGAATGGAAATCTTTAACACTGGCCAACGACGAACGGCCTCTTCTGCAATTTTTTGCATCTCTTTGACCGCCATCGGGGCATAAGCTTCAAATTCCAAACGTAATACACGTTTGCCTTTGGTGTGATTGCGTACGGTGCCCACAAACGTTACAATTCCGCCCGCTTCGTCGGACAAAACATAATCAAAACAAGTTTGGGTTGATAATGTTGTATCTAACAATTGAATATCAATCATAATGAGGTAAAAAATAGATGATGGCCAAAAATAGTGACTTCATCCTAAAAAATTGCCGTTTCCCACAAATCTACTTCCGTCGTACACTTTTTAGGTAGGTATTTTGTTACAAACTGAAACCCATTCTAACTGATTATGAATCGACTTCCAGCCATCCTTATCACCATTGGCATTTTCTTTTTGTTGGATTACTACGTTTTCCAAGCTGTCAGAACCCTCACCCGCGACAGTACTGCCGATACGCGCCGCCTCATTCACGGTATTTATTGGGCCATTCCTGCCATCAGTTTAGTGGTTTGGATTGTGACCCAATTTCTGGTTCCGCCCGATTCCCTCAGTCGCATGACGCGCCAATTCATCTGGACCGCTTTATTGATTCCCTATTTCGCCAAATTCTTCGCCCTATTTGTGCTTTTAATTGACGATGTCATTCGGTTTGGAAAATGGGTGACGGGCTATTTTACCAACGGTTCGTCCAGCGTTCAGTCACCAACTTCGGCTCCCCAAGCCGATGCGATTCCACGTTCGGAGTTTTTGATGAAAACGGCACTGGCTGTGGCAGGTACAACCGCAATGGGCTTTACTTATGGCATTATTTCGGGGGCGCATGATTACCGTATTCGTCGGGTACGGATTCCGGTCAAAAACCTTCCTAAGGCGTTTGAAGGCATCAAAATTGGTCAGCTTTCGGATATTCACTCGGGCAGTTTTTTCAATAAAACAGCCGTAAAAGGGGGCGTTGAAATGCTAATGGGCGAGAAGCCCGATTTGTTTTTCTTCACTGGCGATTTGGTCAACAATACCGCCGATGAAGTGAAGGATTACATTGATATTTTCAAGAAAATTAAAGCACCCTTGGGGACATTCTCGGTCTTGGGAAACCACGATTATGGTGATTATTACCAATGGACAAGCGCTGAAGCCAAGCACCGAAACCTCCAGGACTTGAAGGAAGCCCACCGCCTGATGGGCTGGGATTTGCTTTTGGACGAGCACCGCGCCATCAAAGTTGGTAATGAGCAAATCGGCCTTTTAGGGATTCAAAACTGGGGAATGGGCGGTTTTGCCAAATATGGCAACCTTAAAAATGCCTACGAAAATACCGAAGATTTTCCCGTAAAATTGTTACTTTCACACGACCCAAGCCATTGGAATGGGCAGGTGACGCCAACGTATAAAGACATTGACGTGGCCTTTGCGGGTCATACCCACGGGATGCAGTTTGGCGTCGAAATCGGTGGTTTTCAGTGGAGTCCAGTGCAATATCGTTATAAGCAATGGGGCGGTTTGTACACTGAAGGCGACCAACATTTGTACGTAAATCGCGGGTTTGGCTACATTGGTTATCCTGGGCGGGTGGGTATCTTGCCCGAAATTACGGTCGTAGAGTTAGTGAAAGCATAAAATAAACGCATGAATATCATCAATAACGTTGAACGGCATCGTTTTGAAGCAGAAGTTGACGGAGAAGTTGCCTTTGTGGAGTACCAATGGAAACAAGGAACGATTTATATCCTTCATACCTTCGTTCCGCACGTATTGCGTGGCAGGGGATTGGCGGCCCAATTGGCCGTGTTTGTCCTTAATACCATCAGACAAGAACAATGGCCTGTAAAAATCTATTGCCCTTTTTTTAAGAAATACATTCAGGAACATCCTGAATACCAAGACTTAATGCAACCTTAAAACATACTCAACATGCAAGCCTACGATACACTTTCTGAGACCATGGAGGCCCTTCGTCAAGAAGGCTATGTAGAAGATTTTAACCTGAGAGAAGATTGCCTGGAATGTCGTGAAGGGAAATTTAAAGTGTTTGCCGATGAGTTTAAAATTGATGAGTTTTTTCGATTCGAAGGCCCCACCGACCCCGCCGATGAGGCGGTTTTGTACGCCATATCGTCCGAAAATCATCAAATCAAAGGGCTCTTGGTGAGCGGTTATGGCATGTATACCGAAGGCGTTACCAATGATTTATTGGCAAAGCTTCAGTTTGATAAATAATTCTTTTCAATTTTTTTACGTGAATAACCCTCCTTTTTTTCAAGAACTTACCGCGCATCTCGGCGAGCGAATCAGCGTCAATGCGGACGTTCTGGAAGCGCACGGTGCTGGATACAGCTACCATGAATGTATGCCGCCAGATGCCGTAGTGTTTCCAAATACCACCGAAGAAGTATCTGGTATTGTGAGCATTTGTGCTAAGTATGGCGTTCCGATTATTCCGTTTGGTGCGGGAACTTCCATTGAGGGCCACGTTTTGGCGTTGAGAGGAGGTATCTGCATCGACCTGCGGGAAATGAACCAAGTGCTGGAAGTCAATAAAGACGATATGTATGTGATGGTGCAGGCGGGTGTAACGCGTAATCAACTGGACGAGTTGCTCGAAGGTACAGGCTTCTTTTTCCCCATTGGTCCGGGGGTAAACGCGACCTTGGGTGGAATGGCAAGCACGCGGGCGTCGGGCACCAATGCGGTTCGCTACGGAACCATGAAAGACAACGTATTGGCGCTAACGGCCGTGCTTCCCGATGGTAAAATCATTAAAACGGGCAGTAAAGCAAAAAAATCGTCGGCGGGCTACGATTTGACGCGTCTTTTAGTCGGGGCTGAAGGGACGTTGGGTGTCATTACGGAGCTTACTTTAAAACTGCACAGCGAGCCCGAGACCATCTACGCGGCGGTTTGTGCATTCCCGACGGTCGAAGCGGCGGTAGCCACGGCCATCAAAACGATCCAGAAAGGTGTGCCCATTGCCAAAATTGAACTGCTAGATGCCGCCATGATGCGGGCCATTAATCGGTATTCATCGCTTGACTATGAGGAAGTTCCGACGCTGTTTTTGGAGTTTCACGGCGCGGTGGCGGAAGTAGAAGCCCAAATCCTAAAAGTGGAAGTATACGCCCATTCTTTTGGGGCCGCGGGCTTTGTGTGGGAAAAAGACGAAGCCCGACGCAAGCGATTGTGGCGCGCCCGAACCGACGCGGCTCCCTCTGCCATGGCGTTGCGGCCTGGCGCAAAACTGATGTCGACGGACGTATGCGTGCCCATTTCTCAACTCGCAAAGTGCATCGTAGATACCCAATTGGACATTGAAAAAATGGGTATCATGGCCCCCATTCTTGGGCACGTGGGCGATGGTAATTTTCACCTCACGATTCTTATAAATCCCGAATACAAAGAAGAGTTTGAGCGGGCCAAAGCCCTGAATGAGCGCTTAGTACGTCGTGCCTTGGCGATGGGTGGCACCTGCACTGGTGAGCATGGAATCGGCGTGGGAAAATTACAATACATGGCCCTTGAACATGGCTCCTCACTCGACATGATGCGGGCCATCAAGCACGCCATCGACCCCCAAAATCTAATGAATCCAGGAAAGTTATTGCCAGAGATTTAATTGGGGAATTTTCATTGCCCAATATTATTGTTCTTGAGGATTTTAGAAACTGTAGGAACGCGTTAAGCAGGTTTTAAGAAAACTGCTTGGAAGTTGTGAGTAACCTCGTTTTCTGAAATGCCAAAACAATAAAAAACGTTTAGAATCCCCTCATTTTGATAAAAAAGGGTGGCCTCAAAATTCTGAGACCACCCTTTTTGTGGATTCAATACTTTGAAATTACACCAACTTAGCGTCTAAGCTGATGGGCACCGCCGCTAACGCCTGTGAAATAGGACAGTTGGCTTTGGCAACGCCCGCCAATTCAAGGAACTTTTCTTCAGATATGCCTGGAACGGTTCCTTCTACGGCAAGTTTGATGGCCGACACCCGAAAACCAGCATCGCCTTTTTCCATTTCAACGGTGGCTTTAGTCGCCAATTGAGTGGGAGGGAAGCCAGCCCCCGTCAATTGAAAGCTGAGGGCCATTGAAAAGCAACCCGCGTGGGCAGCACCGATGAGTTCTTCAGGGTTGGTGCCTGCTTTGCCGTCTTCGCTTACAAAGCGGGCCGCAAATGAATAAGGAGTTTCGTTCAAAACGCCACTTGTTGAGCTAAGGGTTCCGCTGCCTTCCAGACCGGTACCTTTCCAAACGGCATTAGAAATTCTTTTGATTGCTGCCATGGTTTTGATGAGAATAGTGATTATTGGGTTGTTTAAAAAATGTTGACCAGATTGGTAACCGCAATTCTACAAAATTATTTCCCTTTTGTCATTAAAAATCGAACCTTCGACGCCAAAAAATGTAATAGTACATTGTTTGAAGTAAAAATCGCCTTAGACGGGTTGCTCTTTGGGTGCTGAGGCCGCGGTCTTCTTGGCCAATTTGTTTACCCGATAAACCATATAAATGCAAGAAAGAGAAACAACAGATACCACAATTCCTAACACATCGTAGTTTTGCAGCGGACTAAAATTGTCTTTTTGGACCACAATCAGGCCCGCCACAAACGAGGCGATTCCACCCGCAATTTGTTGCAGTGAAGAGTTGATGCTCATAAACGCGCCCCGGTCTTGCATCTTTGGTATGGCGCTGGTGAGCGTGGTGGCGGGTACCATCCGGCTCATGATTCCCATCATCATCAATACGTTGAAAATAATAATTACCCACAACGGAACTACGGGTAGATTGGTGTAAATCAGCACCATCACGACCATCCAAACGGAGGCAAACGCGAAAAGATTAAATTTTTCGATTCTATCGCTCAAACGCCCAATCATGGGCATAACAATGAGCGAACTGATGCCCGAAACCATAAAAATAATGGGCAGTTGCTGTTGGCTAACCTCCAGATTATTGACGGCATACGCGCTTCCGAATGGCATCATCATAAACCCACCGATGGAAAGCAGCGCCGTGGCTAAAAATGCCGTTTGATAATGCTTTTGGGTAATGGTGTGAATTAAGTGCGCAAGCGCCTTACGCTCGGTTTTGAGCTCGAGGTGCTGGGTAATGGGCTTTAACACCTGCATGATAATGAGGGCCAAAACGGTGCTGAACCCGACAATCAACAAAAATGGCGATTGCCAGCCCCAAAGCGTGGCTAAATACAGGCTGATGGGAATGCCCAATACTTGACTGGCGCCAAAACCCATCTGGACGAATCCCATCACCCGACCGCGCTGTTCGAGCGAAAATATGTCGGTAATGATGGCCATGCTGATGGAGCCGATGACCCCACCAAAAATCCCCGTGAAAATACGCGCTGCCACGAGGGCTTCGTACGTGGGGGCCAAACCACAAAAAAGCGTACCGATGATAAAGCCGATGTAAAAAAACAACAGCAGTCGTTTGCGGTCAAATTTATCGGCAAAGCCTGCCGTCAGCAGTCCCGAAATTCCTGCGCTGAAGGCATAACTTGAGACGACCAAACCAAACTGTGAAGGAGTGATTACCAACGATTTCATAAGCAAATCACCCAAGGGTGACATGACCATAAAATCAAGAACAATCGTAAATTGGGTAATGGCCAACAAGGCAATGACCGATTTTTGGTAGGAGGAGAATGGGGTAACGTTTGCTTGCTTCATGGGTGTTTTTTAAAAAACGAGTAATATTCAATGGCTGTTTTTAAATAATAGGGGCATTCAAAGTTGGAGAAGGAAGGGGTATTAATCAACCAACTCAACGCATTCAAATCCTGCCTGCTGCACCAATTCAATGATTTTCTGTGGAGAAACGCCGTCGGCTTCTACACGAAGCACACAATCACAATCTTCACAATCGACCGTCCAACGGTTTATCTGCTCCAAAGTTGCCAATAAAGGCGCTAAAATTTCCCGGTCCTGCGGGGTTTTGACGGTTGTTTTGAAGACTAGAATTTGAAGCAGTTGTTCCATGAATCAGCGTTTTTGTACATTCAAAAACTTTTTTGATAACACCAAAACGTTCCCGTTTTTCGGTAAGAAAGGCATTAATTTTTGGTTAAATTTTCAAGGCTTCAACGCTTTAAGAACCAATTCAAAAGTTTGGTTCATGGTCTCCTCCGAAAATTCAAAACGTTTTCCCGCCAAACTGTGGCCTTCATTGTGAAATTGAATCAAATTATAGAGTGGTGCGTAAGCAACTGACCAAAACACTTCGATGGGCATGGGACTAAGTTCGCCCCGTTGCACTGAATTGTGTACAAACTGGCCCATGGCGGTTTTGAAATCATCCATAAAACTTCCCATGACTTTTTCCCTAAAAGAAGAACTTCGCATTTGTTGATAAAATTCCGCTTCGAGTCGATTTTCAATGGCGTATTTTGCGCGGTTGCGCCACTGAATGCGTAGCCCCTGGGCAAAAGGAAGCGTAGGGTCAAAATTTTGCAAAATTGTGGAGCTGAATTTTTTGCCAATTTCGATTCCTATTTGGGTAATCAGGTCTTCTTTGTCTTTGTAATAAATGTAAAGCGTAGCCGGTGAAACCGCCGCCGCCTTTGCCAACTTTTGCATGCTAAATCCTTCAAGGCCTTGATTTACAATTAATTCTAAGGCTTTTTGGCGAACAAGCTGCTCTTTATTTTCGTCTCGTGTTCTCATTTTAACTGCAAATATAAATGAACGTTTGTTTATTTATGCATATTATGAATGATTTTTTTACTTTTTGTCAGTTTCTTAATAAAAAAACTCCCCGCTCGTTGAATTCAATAAAACGCAACGGGCGGGGAGGAGCGAAAATAAAATACCTGAAAATTAAGCCAAAGCTGCCTCGGCGGCTTCGGCTCCCGTGGCTACTGCACCTTCCATAAATCCCTGCCAATCAGCGATGTGCTCCCCTGCAAAATGAATATTGAGGAATTTGGCGGCCAATATTGGTCGGATGCTAAACCACTGACCCTTACCATACACGGCATAACTTCCTTTGGAATAGTGGTCGCTGCCCCAATAATAATTGACTTCTTTTCGGAAATAATCTTCGGCGCGGGCCAGCGGGCGGAGGCTTTCCAACACCATTTGTTTGCGCAGGTGGTCGTCATTCCAGCCAAAAACGTCGGCTTTTTCGCCAATGCTGTACGAAATAAGCGCCCCTGATTTGGCGGGTTGGTTTTTGGTGGCGTGGTAAAAATAGTGAGCGGAGGTGTCGGTGATGAGGTCGAAATCTTCGCGTCCCCAAAAACGCTCGCTAAAAAGCACCGCATGTTTGTTGATTCGGGCGTACTGCAAAGCGTTGATGGCGTTGATTTTTTCTTTGGGCAAGGCGGGTGTGAATTTGATTTTTGACAACGAAAAGGTCGGAATTGTGCAGATAAGTCGGTCGGCTTCAAAGGTTTCGCCGTTGGTGCAGATGACTTTTACTTTACCGTTTTTTTGTTCGATGGCTTCCACATGGTAGCCGAGTTTTATCTTATCACTGCCGATGTGCTCCGCGATTTTGCGGGCCAAGGTACCGTTCCCACCTTTCATTTTGAAGTCCATTTCATTTTTTTTGCTCGACTCGGCGTATTCCGATAAGGCCGAAAACCCAGATACGTGGCGGATACTTTCGCCAAAATCGGTGCTGTCGAGCAGTTCGCGAAGAAACAAATCGTTTTCTGGAATGCCATTGTTGACCAAAAAACGCCACCAATCCATGTTGTCCAATTCGCGTTGTTGGGCGTCAGAAAGGTTTTTGAAGTTTTTTAAAATTTCCTCAAAACGTTTTTTCCACTCTTCGCTGTACTCCCATTGGTCGCTGGGTTGGTAGCTACCCCGAAAGAGTAAATCGGTTTCAAATTGATTATTAAATAATTCAATATCAAAGCGTTTGCAGAGTTTTTGTACTTCCTCATGTGAGCGTCCCACCCATTCGGCACCGAGCTCTACGCGGAGGTCATTGGCGTCGTCGAGCACATGCGTAAACACCCGCCCGCCCACGCGATTTCGGGATTCGAGTACCACAAAATCCGTCTTGGCATCGTGGAGTTTTAAGGCCGCCGAAAGTCCCGAAAACCCTGCTCCCAAAACGATGATACGGGCGGGTTTGGTTCGAATAGCTTGGGTTAGTGAAGGGTTGGCAACAAGGGTAGCGGTACCGGCAGCGGCACCTAAGCTGAGGAATGTTCTACGTTTCATAAAGGGTTGACCGTTAGACGGATTGAATAATCTAAGGTCAAAGCTAACAACTTTTTACGGCTCTTACTTTATGAAGCGGAGAGCTTTTATTTAATGGTCAAACGAACGAATAGAAAGTGATAAATTCGACCTTTTGACCGCTTTATGAACGATGAGGAGCAAAGCTAAAGTTTTAAACTTTCACTTTGTGAATGACTACTTTTTCAGCTAAAAAAGCGTTTTGGAGGCGTTGGTTGTCTTTAAAATTGAACACTTGACCCTCCCGTCTGACGGTGTCTATTTTGTTAAAATCAAGGGTTTCTACCAGCCAGCCCACCTTTTGAGGCGTCATGGTTTGGAGGATTCCTTCTTCGGGCAAGTCTTTGTCGGGAGTACAATAACACGCGGCGTAGCCGAAGTTAATATCTACGGCGGGAGACCACGGCGCATTGCCAACGGTTTGAGAAACAACTGTATAGGCTTGATTTTCCAACGCCCTGGCCCGAGCGCCCACGTGCACCCGGGTGGCTCCGCGGAGCGTTTCGGTGCAGCTCGGGGCGAGAATCAAAGAGGCTCCCGCTGAGCATAGCAGGTGCGAACCCAGACCAAATTCTACATCGTAACAAATCTGAACGCCGAAACTTCCCCAATCGGCTTCAAACAGCGTGAGGATTTTGGGGGCGGTTTGGATGCCCCATTCTTCGTCTTCGAAGCGGGTCATAAAAAACTTGTCTTGGTAGCCCGCCAATCCTTCGGGAGAGAAGACAAACACGCGGTTGTGGGATTGATTGTGTTCGACAACGGGCAGGCTTGGCGCCACAATAACCACTTGGTACTTATGGGCTAACGCCGCAAAAACATTGCAAAAATCCACTTTTAGCGCATCCAGTTCTAACACCTGCCGACGAATATCGGCCCGAATTTCGGAGCCGAAAATGCTCACCAACTCCATGGAGCCGTATTCGGGAAAGAGCAACAATTGTGCTTTTTGGGCCACGGCTTGCCTTACCCATTGCTCCGTATGTTTTTGCCAATCCTCAAATGTTTGATGCTCCGTAATGGGGTATTGTGCAGCGGCGACGGCTAGGTTCTTCATGGAAAAATGATCAGGATTTTGTATTTAGCTGACGGCACCAATAGACCATTTTCTTGGGTGTTGACTGCGTTTGACCAATGTCGGGCCATTCAAAGGTGCTTTGTAAAGCAGGCTCTTTTTGGTAGCCGCGTTTGGTCCAAAAAACGTCGTTGGGTCGGTAGTCCAGCGGTTTTGAAGGGTGGTCTTCTGCCCGCTCTACCGCACAAAAACAAGTCATTTGATAGCTGCCGAAGCTTCGGGCGTGGGCTTCGCGCTCGTCAAAAAAGCGATGCCCTAAGCCCAATCCACGGTAGGCAGGCAAGAGGATACTTTCGCCAAAATAAAAGATTGAATTGATGTCAAAACCCGCTTTTTCAAAAGGCAATCGAACGTCGGCGGTTTCGTCAGATAAAGGAATGCAGGTGGTAGCGCCTACCATTTCTGTACCGTCGTAAACCGCAAACAGAAAGGAGCGAGGTGCTTTGACGTAAATTTGTAAATAGTCTTTTTCGTAGTCGAGCGTGCCTTCGTACAAATAAGGATAATCGCGAAAAACGGCAATGCGCAGCTTCCCCAAGTCCTCTACCACGGTGGCGATTTCAGAGCCGCGATTAGCAGTTAAGGTAAGATTTTTGAACATGAAGGCGGAATGTTAGGATAAATCTTTGGGTGAAACCCCTACTTATGATACCAATTTTATCCAAAGCGTCAGGTTATAGTAGGTCGTTACGCGGTTGATTTTTCCTTCTTTGATTTCCAGAAATGCTGCCGCAGGCAACACGTAAGATTGTCCGTGAGCCACCGGAAAGCCTTCTTCGCCTTTTTTGTAGATTCCGTTTACCACAAACTCCACGGCTACGCGCGTATCGTTGGGCTCACTGAAGAAAACCATGTCGGTCAGGGTTTCTTCGTAGGCATCCTCCATGCCTTGCAAAAACTCCGTAAATTTCTCAATGCCGATGCGCGGCTCGTCGGCCTGATTGGGTTCATGGCGCACGTTGGGAGCCAATAAATCCAACATTCCTTGCCAATTTTTACGGTTAAAACTGTCGTAATACTGTTTTGCGATGTCGAGTGAAGTCATGGGTAAAAAGTAAGTTGTTGAAAAGAAAGGTAACTTATTTTGGGGCGGTGTCAGTTCCGTTTGTGCGGAAATTAGCCAAAAAACAGCCATTTACTTCACATCGCTCATTTCGTTAAAGACGTTTCCGAAGCCGTATTCGTTTTGTTATCTAAACTGTTTGGGCTTTAGCTTTTGGGCGGCAAGTTCGGCAATTTCGGTGATTCTATTTTGGCGGGTTTCGGGTCGTTTGGCGAGCACCAGCCATTGTAAGATGCTTTTTCTGACGGATTTGCTCAAATTCAAAAAGAACTCCTCAGCACCCGGTTTCATTTTGAGTTCGTCGGCCAAGTCTTGTGGTATCGTGAGTTCTTCCACCTCATCTAAAATGCTCCACGAACCGTTTTGTTTTGCGGTTTCAATACTGTCAAAACCTGCCTGCGTCATAAGTTCTGCCTCAATCAATCGCACCACCTTTTCTTTGTTTATCTTCGACCAAACACTGTTCGGTTTTCGTTTGCAGAAAAACTGCATATATGTCTCATCGTCAATCGGTTTTGCAGTGCTGTCTATCCAGCCAAAACAAAGTGCTTGGTCGACGGCTTCGCTCCAAGTGATGGTTGGCGTACCCGATTTCTTTTTATAATAAACAAGCCAAATCGACTGTTTTGAACGATGATTTTCCTGCAACCATTGTCGCCAGTCTTGCAAGTTTGTGGGGCAAAAAGTCTCTATTTCTTTTGTGAATTCTCGGGTCATTCTTGGCGGTTTGTTTTTAAGATGGCTTAGGGTTGGCGTTATATTTTTTAGCTCTTTAAACTTCGATTTGTCAAAGTTAGACTTCATTTATTAACCAAAGTCAATGAGACAAAAATAAGGTCGAAATACTTTTGTGTTATAGTTTAAACAGGCTTTGTTGTAAAGTAATCCCAGGCTACTTTAGCAATGTCGGCAATGATTTTTTCATTAGTCTCCTCATTTTCTTTTGAATTTGTGACAAAGACGCTTATGAAAAAATGTTTTCCATTCGGTAAAAATATAATTCCTATGTCATTAACTGCGGCTGTTATATTATTTTTATTTGTTCCTGATGAGCCTGTTTTGTGAGCAACAATAGTTCCTTTCGGCAATTGTCCTTTTAGCCTTGCTTTGCCTGTTTCGGTTCCTTTCATGGTTTTCCAAATAAGGTCGTAACTTTTTTTAGAGAGCAGCTTTGTTTTGTTGTAATAAAACTTTGATAAGACTTCGTTTGCTGCTTTTGGTGTTGTCCAATTTTGAAATTGCAAATCCCAATTCGCTTGTATTTTCTCTTCGTTCAGTTTTATTGAAATGTCTTTGATGTTATTTTTCTTTAAGTATTCTTCAACAACTATTGGCCCACCAAGCAGCCGTAGTAAAGCATCGCACCCAACATTGTCACTTTGAGAAACAGTATATTGTATCAATTTTGAAATTGGAAAACTTCCTCCATTAGGATTCTCTTCCCTCAGTGGACTCCACAAATCGGGTAATAAATCTTTTTTCTGTATCTCAACTTTTTGGTCTAACGAAAATTTTCCTTTGTCAATTTGAGATAAAACCGCCAACGCAATGTGAAATTTAAAAACGCTTTGTAATGGATAATGTCGCTCACCGTTCAGAGAAACGGTGTCTTTTTCGTCATTACCTATAATTGAAACACCAACAATTGCGTTCTTTGTCGAAACAATTTGTTGTATTTTCTTTCGCAACGAAGCTGTCGTTTGGGTAAATGCTTGGGCACTAATGAGTAAAAAAAGTGAAGTCGCTAAGTGAAGTAATCTTGTCATATTTTTGTCTGTCTTTGAATATTTTGTCGTGTATGTAAAATTGCCGCTATTTTTTTAGGATTGGTGATGTGGTGGGTTTATAGTAGCCTGAATGTTTTCGGAATTTATAAGGACTTCTAATGTTGAACTTTATACAACTGTTAAATTAAAATATCAGCCGATATATTGTTAAACTAATATTGCAGTTTGTTTATTTTTCTTTTTCAAATTTGTCTTTTAGCTTATTATATTTGAATGTTACTTTGTCTTTTTTTGAATTTTCTGAAATATTAATGAAATAAATTTTTGACTCAGAAATGTAATAATTTGAGCCTTTATTGTTTTTGTATTCATAATTAAAATCACTGCTTTCAACAAAATCTTCGTTGTAATTACGAGCATAAAAGAAGTTTTCGTTGACTTCGTAAAATTGATAATCAAGTAAAGTTTCTTTCTTGTCTATATTTATTATTTTTACAAAAGTTTTCTTTTTTGAGTCTACTCCAGATTCCCCTTTTTGAGTTGTGTATGAAATAGAATATTCCAACACAATTTCCTTCAGTCCCTTTTTGTCGAAATCTATTTCGAAAATTTTTATTGGTTGAGGAATATCCTGTTTCTCTTCAAAGGCATCGGTTAATTTTATTTTTCCATTTAATAAATCATACGTAGTTCCCGATTTGGGGTCTTTTATCTTTAAAGAATAGGTTGTGTCTGAATTTTCTTGGATGATTGTATAGTTTGTTTTGTTTTTAAATGTACTCTCATTTTTGTGGGCATACACCCTAGCACTTATTGATACCAGTAAAATGTTAATAGCCAAAAGTGTTTTCATTGTTTTTTTATTTAAAGAGTACATTGTAAAAGAATAAACCCCAAAGTTTAAATTTCTTCGGGGTGCTATTTTTTCTGTAGGCGTAGACTATTTAACGTTTTCGGGCTTTGCATTCGGGCAGGTTTTGGAGCACAAAACTGTCAACTCAGCACTGAACTTGAATAGAAGCATAAAGCTCCAAGTTTCTACGTCATCCCGCCTATTGTGCGGTCGTTTTTATTTTATCTCAATTCGCTTGAAAATGCTTTTCCTTTTGATAAAGTCAAAGAAATTTGTCCCGCGTGATGAGAGTTATGGAAAAGAATGTGTGAGAAAAGTCGCATTCTTGAAACTGTACCAAAAAATGGAGTATCAGTTGTCAAAGACCAATCCTCGTCTTTTGAATTTATTATTAAATTCTCAAGCATTTTGTATCCCATATCGATGTATAATTTGCTTGTTTCAATTTCAAATTCCTGCCCTGTATCTAGCATTCCAATCGTTGTATTTTGAATGTTTGAGGGAACCCCAAGAAAGTAGCCAAACAAATTCATAGTTTCTCCAATGTGCCTGTAAATGAATTCGATAGAGGCTGTTTCGGTATTTAGCTTATATCTTTTGTTCTCGTTTGTGACTCTGTCCAAAGCATATGAGTTAGTTGTTATATTTTGAACTAACATTTCTCGAAGTAACTCCTTTTGACAATTCATAATATAGATTTTAGTGTTCAACGTTTTGGCAGATTTGCGATGGGCGGGCTTTTCAGCACAAATGTTGATGCGAAAAACTGAACTTCCACCTTGCACCAATGTGTCTGCGGAGTACGAAACCCCGCCTATTGCAAATGTGCTGTTATCGGTTGTTTTTCTTTTCTGTCTACTGTGTTATTATACCGAAGTAGAGAACTTGTTTGCTCGCTCCATATTGTCCAATCTGCTATTATTGTTTTTTAAATTCCATTTTTTCGGTGTCGGCATTAAAATAAATAAACAGTTTGTTACTATGTCGTTCGTAAGAACTAGCTGAATGAATTGCGTCCCAAAACTTACTTCCCCAATTTGGTTCGCCTACTTTTGTCCCACCGAAACTTAAAGTTTTCATACTATTAACTTTTAATAACTCATATTCTCCACCAACAGAATTTGTAACAGTTTCTCCGCTCATTTTCCCTATACTTCCGTTGTCAGAGAATTCTATAATTATTGAACGGGAAATATTTGTCGGTTCGGATTCACTTGTCCCAAGGGTTAAGTTGTAGTATTTAACCATTTTCCATTTTCCGTTCAATGTCGGTTTGGTAGTATCGTCTTTGTTACAAGCGAACAAAGTCAATGCAAGAATTAAGATGAAGTTCGTTTTCATTGCCTGTTTAAATTATTAGTTGTTGTATGTTTACACAATATTGTCAAGTTGCACTGTCATTTTTAAAACAACCGCTAACGTTGAAGCATTGGCGTTGTAGGGGAAATCAGGGAACGTCAGTACAAACCTTGCACCATCAATAAATAGAGTTACAAGTGTTCAGCCGATGTTCGTCAGCCCCTATAACGCCAATGCAATGTTATGTGCCGTTTTATTCTGTTTTTCTATTGAATTCAAACAAAATATAAGTCCCACTTTCAGATTGCCCTGTTTCTATTTCTAAAAAGCCCTTTTGTCTGTAAAAGTAAATTGCTTTTTTGTTCCTCTCATCGCATTTCAGTCTAACTTGATGACTAAATTTGTCAAGCACTGCATTTAATAATAGTGTTCCAATACCTCGGTTCTGAAACTTTTCGTCAACATATAAATGATGAATAAAATTGTCTGCCGCCCAAACAGAAACAAAGCCAATTAGGTCATCATCAGCAAGAGCTACTAAAATATACTCGTTCTCAGTCTCCTTGTCAAAGTCAGATAAGTTAAACTGCGATTTGTCATTCCAAGAAAAGGTTGTTACTCTTGTATTGAGAAATAAATCCCGCATAGCATCAATATCTTTCTCTCGTCTTTCTATTACTTTTATCATCTCGCAATAATCACCTGTCATTTATTGTCTGTTAAATAGCCGCTAACGGATGGCCGTATGCTGCGTAGCCTGTGTTGCGCCTGCGGCAGGCTATGCAGTATACGGCGTGTTAGCTGTAGTTTTTTTAAAATGGTAATAAATTTTCGTCATTTAATATACGAGTAAAATCTGCAATATTTGGTTGCAAAATTTCTTGACTGATGAAAGCCTCATACTCAATATCAGATATACCTTTTTGCAAAGACTTATATGCTTCACGTGTATCCCATTTATCCGAATCTTCTTTTATGTCTGCAATTTTCTCTATTATTGACTGCATCACTTTTAAATGGGTATTATAATATGGTTTAGATTTGGCTAAATATAGGTTCATTTTATCAATAATTCCTCTTGATGCATAACTATACAAAGTTTGATTAATAAAATAAGATTGACAAACTCCTAAACAAGAATATAGATAGATTAAAATAGTATTTTTACTCTCTTCGGGATAAAGGTCTAATTTGTCTCCAAACAATTCAAATAATTTTTCAGCCTGGCCCTTACTTCCATTGGTTATTTCAGTCTCAATTTTAAGAATATATGATTTAATAATATTCTCAGAGACAAACTTCTCCAGTTTTTCAATACCAAAATAAAGAAAATCCCTATCTGAATAATCAACAGTATCATTATTTAGATAGTAGGAAATAAATTTCTGGTATAATAAATTTATTTCATTTTGATTCATTTTTTTTAGAAGGTAATTAAAAATTTTTCGAGAATGAGCGTCAGTATGTAATTTTGCAAATACATCCTCTGCTTTATTACCATATAATTTTGGATGGTTTTCTTTTACATTACTTATCACCATATTTACCAATCTACAGGCAATAATTGCTTTGTCCTCATTTATATCCGATTCAGACCTTAACTCTTTACTTGGATGAATAAAATTTCTGTATTCACGAATAACTGAACTTAAATCTTTTGTTGTCTTTGATATTAAATCTATTGTTTCAGACAAATCAATTAGTTCAAAAAACCTTAATTTATCAATCTTACTTTTAGAATATCCATCTGGTGGATTATTTGTCAAAAATTCTAAAAGCAAAGCTTCGATAATTGACCCAGATAATACTAATACGGATTTATACGCTTTTGCCTCAATGCAGTTATTCATTTCTACATAATCACGAATTAAAATCCGTTTGAATTGCTGGTCTTGGATAAAATCAAAGTCTTGATTCATATTGTTCAGTTATGTTGGGTTAAATTACAGCTAATGTTTTCGGGCTTTGCGTTCGGGCGGGTTTCGGAGCACAAAATTTCAATTTATTACAAAAGTTTATTAGAAGCACAAAACTCCAAATTTATACGTCAGCCCGCCTGACGCAAAACCCGTGTTAGCAGTAGTTATTATTTAGTCATGTCGTTTTAGTTCATATGAAACTAATTCCCCTTTTGGATAGTCGCCTAATTTATTCCAAATCTCGAGGTAATCAATTAGGCCATTAGAAAAGTGTACAATTGTATCAGCCAACACATTTATCTCCGAATTTATCAGTTCAAATTTTTCCAAACGATGTGCAAATCCCCCAAATAACTCAGCCAATTGCGATTCGGTTAATCTATATTTTTCTATTTCAGGTTCGTATTTAAAATATACGTAAAGTCCTAAACCTGTATGTTCCTCTTCTTTTTCTGTTAAATGTCTAATTTGTTCGAAGAGAATGTCCTCAAATTTTTCACCTTCAATAGTTAATTCAATAATATTTGATACGAACTCTGATTTTATCATGCTTAATTACTGCTAACATCTGTATATACGCATCTAGTTGCGTATATACCTGCGGGGTGGAGGGGTTTACGCCATCGGCCACCCTCAAATATAAAAAAACAGCCGGCTGTTTCCAACCGGCTGTCCTTAAAACGGAGTAGATTCCTACGGAATGATAAAAGTACCTTAGCGCTTCTCGCCCGACATTTGGCCCGTCTTGGTGGCGGGGGTCGTAGCGGGTGCATTTTTCACGTATTTGTCCAACCAGCCGTTCATCTCGTACAGCATGTGCAGGAGCGATTCTTTGGCGGTGTAGCCGTGGCTTTCGTAAGGCAAAAACACCAATTTGGCCGTGGCACCCATGCCTTTGAGGGCGTTATAATACCGCTCCGACTGAATCGGGAACGTACCCGTGTTGTTGTCGGCTTCGCCGTGGGTCAATAGGAGCGGGGTTTTTACCTTGTCTACGTTCATAAAGGGCGACATTTTATTGTACACATCGGGGGCTTGCCAGTAGGTGCGCTGCTCGTTCTGGAAGCCAAACGGCGTCAAAGTACGGTTGTAAGCGCCCGAGCGCGCAATGCCCGCTCTGAATAAGTTGCTGTGCGACAATAAGTTGGCGGTCATAAATGCACCGTACGAGTGGCCGCCAACGCCTACGCGGCTGGCATCCACTACGCCGAGGCGTACGCCTTCGTCGATGGCTGCTTTGGCACTCGCCACCAATTGCTCTACGTAAGTATCGTTAGGCTCATTGTCGCCTTCGCCCACGATGGGAATGGATGCGTTTTCCAACACCGCGTAACCCATGGTGACAAAGGCCGCGCCCGTCCAATAGCTGATGCGGTTAAACTGGTACGGCGAGCCGTTGACCTGTCCGGCGGCGGCGGCGTTCTTAAATTCGGCAGGATACGCCCAAAGGAACGTCGGTAGCGGACCGTCTTCTTTTTTATAGCCGGGAGGCAGCAGCAGCATGGCCGTCAAATCCACGCCGTCGGGGCGTTTGTAGCGCAGTTGTTGCTTCTGGATGCCTTTAAATTGCGGGTAAGGATGCGGGAAAAACGTTACCTGCGTCAACGCGGGTTCGGCCGCTTTTTTGCCTTTTTTGGGCGCTGGCTTCAGGTTACGGATAAAATAGTTTGGCTGCTCTTCCTGCGACTCGCGCGACGTCAGAATCAAACCTTTTTCGGCGTTCAGGATGCTGATGGGCCGCTCAAAAAATGGTGCTTCTGAGCGGAACAAACGCTTGGCCTGCTTGGTGGTGAGGCTATACACATCCACAAACGGACGGTCGCCTTCAGGAGAGGCACCTTGGCCCGTGAGGTAGATTTCGTTGGCGGCCGTGATGTCAAGCACGTATTCGCCGTAGGCATTTTTCTTCAACTCGGGCGTGCCGGGGTTGTTATAACGGTCTTCTGAGGAGCGGTCAAACAATACAACTGGATTGGCAGGATTGCTTGGATTCACCAATTTGGTGATGATTTTGCGGGTAGCGTTCCAACGCTCCGAAAACAAAGCCGTTTGGTCATTGCCCCAGGTCACGCCGCCAAAACGATAGGCCGCCGCGTAGATTTCTTTGGCTTCGCCGCTGAAAGGCGCGTCCAGCGTGTACACCACGTCGCGAATGGCGATTTTGCGCTTAGGGTCACCGCCGTCTTTGGCTTCTACCCAATACACCGTAGCGGGGGCGTCGTTGCGCCAGTTGTGGTTGCGTTGTCCCGAAGGAGCGGCATCTTGCCCCCAGGGTACATTTTCCTGCAACGGAATGTCAGTCAGGGTTTTAACCAATGCGCCAGCGGCGTCAAAAATGTCTATTTTAGAAGGGAAACGATTGACCGTTACCAGATAAGAAAACGGACGGTGAATGCTCTCAATCATGACATAACGACCGTCGGGCGAAGGGGCGGCGGTGGCGATGAGGCCCAAGCTACCGATTTTTTGTACGCTGCCGTCGAGTCCTAGCTTCATCGTTTGGGCCGTGGCGTAGTATTCAAATTGCTTCTCGTCGGCGGGGCTTTTCAATAAATCCTGATAAGTAGCTGCTTGTGCCTTGGTGCCCAGGTTTTCCTGAACGGTCGGGCCTGAAGGTACGCGGCTGATTTCGGGTGCTGCACCACGCTCGGCGGGTATTCCTCTGACGATAAACGATTTGCTGTCGGAAAGCCACTGGTATGGCACACCCAATACAGCGTTGAGGGCCACGTCGCTGACTTTGGTGGCAACGGCGGTGGCTACATCGACCACGTAGAGCTGAATTTTGGTGTCGGTCGTGTGCGTGAACGCGATTTTGCTGTCATCGGGCGACCATTGAATCGAGGAAATTTGCGCATTGGCGGGCAACCCCGTTACCTGTACGTCGGTGGCATTGGCCGAAACCTGACGTAACTTAAGGTTGTTGACGTACACCGCTCGGCTCGGGCCGTTGGTGGCGGGGTTGATGCGCAAACCCGCAATTCTGTATTCGGGTTGCGAAAGTTCAGCAATGGTCGTAGTGGCCGTGTTTCGTTCCGAAATCAGCATCCATTGACCCTTGCTGTCCACGCTGACCGTTGGCGTGGGCGGGGCGGTGACCAAATCGGCTAGGGGTTTGGGGGGCGTCTGGTACCCGTCTTGTGCAAACGAAGCGTAGGCACAAAGGCACCAGATAAACAGGAGTGGTTTTCTCATTGATTTTAGTTGGTTAGAAGTGTGAAATAGAGTGGTTATTCGATGTTTTTTGGTTTTGTCCGTCCAAAAAAGCCAAATTGCTTGCCGAGTTTTTCTTCCATGTCGCTTAGCTCGATTTTAAGGGCGTGGATAGACAACGAAATCTCCCAGATGGACAAACTCAGCGCACCGATTTGTAACAATAACGCCACGAAAAATAATACCTGCGCCACAGATTGATACTGTAAATAGATGAAAAGCATTGAAACCGCGCTCAAAAGCAGGCTCGTGACGATGATAAATTGGATGTTTCGGATAATGTGTACGCGTCGGTGAAGGTGTTTGATTTGTTCGACGTAGTTCTCATTGGGGCTTATTCTGAATTTATCGTGCAATTCGCGAATCAAACTGGCGATGGCCAAGTAGCGGTTGGTGAAGGCAATCATCATCAACGAAACGGTCGAAAATAAAATAGCGGGGGTACTGATAGCGAGTTCCATACCGAAAATGGGAGTTAATAAAGCACGATAATAGCGACTTTTTGCGGATAGTGTGCCTTCTTTGTGTACTTTGCACTAAAAAAATACCCACTGTTAGCTTCTGCAATTGTTATGCTCGAAAACGTCTTTGATTCTCACAAATTTAACCTTTGGAAAGCCAATTTGTTAAAAAATGGCCTTGAAATTCACCAGATTGAGGAAAAATTTACCCGCCACAACGGCCACGGCGATGCGCTTTTTTCGCTGTTGATGCTGGATGCTACCACGCCCGAGGGCGACAAAATTCCTCCTATTTGTTTTTTGAAGGGCGAGGTATTGTGCGTGTTGGTGTGTTTGATTGACGAAGAAACCCGCGAAAAATACTTGCTGCTGGTCCGCCAACGCCGCATTTGCGACGGCTCGCAAACCTACGAGCATCCTGCTGGAATGCTTGATAGTGAGTCGGATGCGGTCAAAGTGGCCGCCAAAGAGGTGTTTGAAGAAACGGGAATGACGGTCGAAAAAAATCAATTAATTCGCCTGTTAGATTACCCCGTCTATCCTTCTACTGGCACGAGCGACGAAACCATGTACTATTTTTATTGCGAGCTCACACTCCCCAAAGAAAAAATCATGAGCTATGATGACTTGTTTATGGGAGAAGCCTCTGAACATGAGCGCATTGTGACGGTCGTTTTGCCTTTTGCCGAAGGCCATCGCCTTATCAATAATGCCAACGGAATTTTGCTCAACTTTCTCTATCTAAAAGCCGTTGGAGATTGGGATTTATTGAAAAAACTGTAGATGATGGCATGGTTATTTAGGGATAATTTGTAAATTGATATGTCCTTTTGGGCACTTCAGCAACATTTGGCGGTTAGAAACAAAAAAAGAAGCATGAAAAAGATTAAAGAAATAGCCTCAAAATACAACGTAAGTGAAGAAACTGTTTCTTCATTATTGGCCGGACTTAAACTGTCGGGTGGTCGTCAGGTACAATTCAATATCCCCGAACTGGGCGGAATGGGCCAATGGCAGGGTGGTATGGTCATGATTGGCGATATGTTTAACAATAGCCTAAAGGCCAAAGTGGCCGAGTTGTGCGCCGAGCTGGTGCCGCTCTCGCAGACGATGGCCGAAGAAGAAAAGGCCGCCGCTCCCAAGAAAAGCAAAGCAGATAAAAAAGCGGCAGAGGAGTATTCGTCGCCCGCGTTTAGTGGTAGTCAAAACGGGAGTAAATACGCCTACTTCGCAGCTGAAAATGTGCTCGTTGTCGAATTGGAGCAGGACGGCAAAATCACCAAATACAGCACCAAAGGATTCCCGTTGACGGGCGTGCAGCAATCGCAAGACAACGGCGGTCGTAGCCTCAGTTTTACTTATCCTGGTGGAACCGTTACGGTGAAAGATTTGAAAAAGATCAAGTAAAAAGCCCCACTACGTCAACCGCCCCGAGGATTGGGATTTTGCCCAACTTCTCGGGGCGGTTTTTGCATAAACCAAAGTGGATTTGCTATACTTGCACTCGGTTGCTCCGTGAGGCAGCCCAACGACACAATGGTAGCAAAATATCCGGGGCTTTTCTTTAGCGATTATTCCCTTCTTTGGCAACAAATCAAACGAATCATCGGCGCTCATAAACATTGGCTCTACGTGGCTGATGAACAAAGTGTGAGCAGCGTGAAAGAGTTTTTTGCCATCGAATTGGTTGATAATGAAGGAGATGTTGTTTCTTCGGGAGAGTTTTTTTTGCGGGAACAAGTCGTGCGTGCAAAACCCGTGGTGAAAGCATTACAGGCCCACATCAGCGCCATCCCCGCAGAAATGCGAGCGGATTCAGTCTTCTTTTTTGAAATGACGTGGGCGGTCAGAACGCCTTCTGGGGATATTTATCTGCGCGAACTACACGAAGCGTTTCAGGAGTTGTTGGTTTCGTATCCTGTTACTATCGTTTGCGTTTACAATGAGTCGGTGTTGTTGGACGAACAACTGCTTTTGGGCTTGTTTTCTCATCCCGAAATTTACACCCACGAGGGCCTCAAAGCCAATCCGTATTATTTGCCGCCCCGTATTATTAAAAAAAATCAATTAAAACCGCGCTTCAACTACTGGCTTTCCACCATTGATACGCATCAGGTGGTGGATGAAGTTCAGGTAGTGGAAACTAACGATGAAAAGCAGGCGTACCCATTAGAGCGGCCTTTCCAAACCATGACCGCCCAAACCAACGAAGGGCGCTGGAAAATCAGGTGTCTGGGAGAGGTTCGGATTTACCGCGAAAATGGCCAATTGATTGACTGGAACACCAAAGCGGGTGCTACGCGCAAATTAAAAACGTTGTTTGCTTTTTTGTTGATTCGTGGCGAAAAAGGGGCTAATACGGAAGAATTGGCCGATTTGCTCTGGTCGGAAGCCGACAGCACCGAGCAGTCGCTGAATCGTTTATACCACGCCATCCGTTTTCTGCGGCTCGTGCTCAACGGCCACGATGATGCTTCAAAACAGTCTTCTTTTATCGTGCATCAAGGCTCAATGTATTATTTACGACTACCATACGACAGTTGGATTGACTTGCCGATGTTTCAGGAGTTGTGTTTTAAGGGCAACCAACACCTCAAAGAAGGCAATTTGGAGCAATGTAAGATTTGCTACGAGTCAGCGGAGCGGCTTTATACAGGCGACCTTTTTATGGACATTCCGCTCAAGTACGTAGAGAACAATGAAAACGACTGGTGTTGGAGTAAGCGCACTTGGTATCGCGAGATGTACTACAAACTTCTATACAGTTTAGCAAAAATTCACCGGCAAATGGGAAATCTTTCGCTGGCGATAAACTACTGCGATAAAGCCCTCGGCGAAAATCCCAATTTGGAAGAAGCTCACAAGGAAAAATTGCTGGCCTTGGCCGAATCAAAGCGATTTGACGCCCTGCACCGACAGTACCGAATCTATACCGAATCGCTGAAAAAATTCAATATTGGAGCCCCGTCGGAGGAAATCAGGCAATTATATTTGAATCTTTCTAAAAAGAATTAAAATACTACTAAAAAAACCAAAGAAAAACCAAAGGATTGTTTTCTACATTTGGGTATGTTTTGAAAGTCAAATCAAAAAACAGTTCCCAATGAGCACCTGTCCGTATCATAAAATAAGCGAAGAATTCAAGCCTTTTGATCTCACAAATCCTTTTCCTTTTTACAAAAAATCGAGGGACGAGCAGCCCGTATTTTACAGCCAAGAATTGGGGTATTACGTTGTGACCCGTTATGAGGATATCAAGGCGGTGTTTAGCAACTGGAAAACCTACACTTCCGAAAACGCCCAATCGCCGTTTAAGCCGATTGCGCCGAAAGCCAAAAAATTGATGGAAGACCAAGGCATGATTGGTCTGTCGGGCTTGTCGGGGCGCATCCCACCCGACCATACACGTATACGCCGCATCGTTAGCATGGCGTTCAATCTGAGTCGCTTCAAAAAGCTCGAACCAGGCATCAGGGCGTTGGCGATTGAGATGATCGAAAAGTTTGAAAATGAAGGCCACGCCGAAATCGTGAAGCAGTTGGCGTATGATTTGCCCGCCTTGGTGATATTTATGTTGTTGGGTGTGCCCAAAGAAGATGTGCAGCAGGTAAAAAGCTGGGCCGAAAGCCGTTTGCTGATTACTTGGGGCGATTTGACGGAAGAGGAGCAGTTGGTTCACGCCCAAAATATGGTGAGATACTGGGAATATTGCCAAAACTTGGTAGCACTGCGTAAAGAAAATCCTACCGACGATTTGCCGGGAGATTTGGTGAGGTTGCAGGCCGAAGGTCACGAAATCAGCGACCGCGAGATTGCGGCGATTTGTTACAGTCAGCTGTTTGCAGGACACGAAACCACCACTTCATTGATGGGCAACGGCATCCGCGAATTGCTGCTCCATCCCGACAGTTGGAAAGCCATCTGCGAGAATCCAAGCCTGATTCCCAACGCAATCGAAGAAATCCTGCGGTTTTCACCTTCGATTGTATCTTGGCGTCGAAAGGCACTGGATGACAGCGAAATCGGAGGCGTGACCATCCCTGCGGGTTCCAATTTGTTGTTAGTGATGGGTTCTGCAAATCGGGATGAAGCCAATTTTGAAAACGGAGAAACCTTTGATATTCAACGCCCCAATGCCAAAGAGCACCTGTCGTTTGGCTACGGTATCCATTTTTGTTTGGGGTCGCCTTTGGCAAAACTCGAATTTAAGATTGTGTTGGAAGAATTGACCCGCAAGATTCCGCACTTAACCATCAAAGAAAATCAAGTCTTTCAATTTGCACTAAATACCTCATTCAGAGCGCCCGTGGCCTTGGAAGTAGAGTGGTAAAAAAGCAGTCAAAACCCTTTTCGTAAAATGAAATACACGTTGTTTTTTAAAGAAGCTTTGCCCGAAGAATATTATTTGTTGGGTGGCAAAGGGGCAAGTTTGGCCAGTATGAGTGCCGCTGATTTGCCAGTGCCCGTTGGTTTTTGCATTACTACCCACGCCTATGCCGACTTTTTGCACGGTTCGGCGCTTGCCGAGGCAATTTACCAAAAAGTAAATGGCATTGATTGCGCCAACGTGGCCGAATTGGATCAGGTATCGGAAGAAGTGCGCGGCTTATTATTGGTAAGTCCGTTGCCTTCCGAAGTAGAGCACAGTATCAAAGCTTCGTATCACCAGCTTTGTGCCCTCGCGGGGGCTACCAATGACTTGCCTGTGGCGGTGCGGTCGAGTGCCACCGCAGAAGACCTACCCGATGCGAGTTTTGCCGGACAGCAAGACACGTATCTGTGGGTGGTGGGAGAGGAGGAAGTCATCGAACACGTGCGCCGCTGCTGGGCGAGTTTGTACACCTCACGGGCCATCAACTATCGTCGCAATCAGCAAATCAGAGAAGACGAAGTGCTGATGAGTGTGGTGATTCAAAAAATGGTCAATGCCCGCACCGCTGGCGTAGCCATGACGCTCAATCCGACCAACGGCGACCGCTCCAAAATCGTCATTGACGCTTCTTGGGGGCTGGGTGAGGCGGTGGTTTCGGGTGAAGTTACGCCAGATAACTTCTTGGTAGACAAGGTGATGATGGAGGTGCTTGCGTCAAATATTCAAAACAAACACATCGAACACGTACCCGATAAAATAAACCGTCGGGTGCTAACGCGCGAGATTCTAGATGATCGAGCCACGCAGCCCAGCTTGAGCGAAGAAGAAGTGAAAATCGTGTGTCGAATGGCAAAAATCATCGAAAAACACTACCGTTGTCCGCAGGACATTGAGTGGGCGATTGATGCCGATTTGCCCGCTGGTCAGAATTTTACGCTTCTTCAAAGCCGCCCCGAAACGGTCTGGTCGCAGAAAAAAGCCCCCGCAGCTTCCTCCGTCAAAACGGGAATGGAAGGCATTTTGAATACCCTAATGAACCCTTTAGCAAGTAAAAAATAAACCGCGCTGACGAATCGAGCGTAACTGTTCACTTTAACCTTTAATCATTCGTAATTATGTCTTCTCAAAAATTCATTAGTCCTTACGACCACAAAGCGCCCGAAGGAGCCGAAGGTTGGAAGGAATTGTACCCCTACTACATGGTATTTCAGGATAATCTGAAACAAAATGAAGAAGCTAAATTTTTCTTTTGCGATTCGCAGCACTGGCCCAACGTGTTTAAGCCTTTTGACGCCATAACCGTCGAATTTGCGGTAAAATGCCTCAGTCAGTACAACACGCGTCAGTGGTTGATACCACCCGCTAACGGAATTGATTTTAAAATTCACAACGGATATTGCTACATGAGCCCCGTGGGCGTAGCGCCCGAATTAATCGCGGACCGCGTACCGCAATTTTTGGAACGTGCAGGGTATTATTTCATGAACTGGAATGATTTGCTCCAAAATTGGCATAAAAAAGTGAAGGGTGTCATTGATGAAATGGAAGCCGTAAAATTTGAGTCGCTTCCCGAAGTGATTGATATGGAATGGGTTAAGGGGGGTATTGGGCTTGACCCAACCTACTATCTGATTCAGAACTACGATAAGATGATTGATTTGTGTTATAAAACATGGATGTATCACTTCGAATTTCTGAACTTAGGCTACGCGGCTTACCTCGATTTCTTTGGTTTTTGTAAAGAAACTTTTCCTGGCATTCCTGATTTGTCGATTGCTAAAATGGTGCAGGGCGTGGAAGTGGATTTGTTTCGTCCTGATGAAGAATTGCGCAAATTATCCAAATTGGCGCTTGAATTGGGGGTGGACGATGTGGTCGCAAATCAAGAATTAACGGCGGCGTTGGAAGCGTTGAAAGCAACCGAAAACGGCCAAAAATGGCTTGATGCGTGGGAGTTGGCCAAATATCCGTGGTTTAATTTTACGACGGGTAACGGGTTTTATTCGACCGATAAGTATTGGATTGAGCACCTTGAGATTCCCTTTGGCTACATTCAAGATTATCTGAAACGTTTACAAAAAGGTGAAAATATTGACCGTCCGACGGAGGCCATTGCGGCCGAAAGAGACCGAATCACGGAAGAATACCGCGACTCTATTGCCGACGAAGAAGGTCAAGCGGCTTTTGATGCCAAAATCGGCTTGGCGCGGGTGGTATTTCCGTACGTCGAAAACCACAATTTCTACATCGAACACTGGGCAATGTGCGTTTTCTGGCGCAAAATGCGCGAACTAAGCGCGGTATTTGTGGAAGCTGGATTTTTCAGCGATATCAACGACATGTTCTATTTCCGTCGCGAAGAAATTCATCAACTTTTGTTTGACTACGGTCGGGGTTGGGCCATGGGCGTGCCAGCCATCGGTCCAGATTATATTCCGACCGAAGTGGCTCGTCGTAAAAAAATCATTGACGCCCTTTCGACCGCCGCGCCTAAACCCGCTTTCAATGAGCCGCCCGCCTTGGTGACCGAACCCTTCACGATTATGCTTTGGGGAATTACGTCCGAAAGTGTGCAGGGATGGTTGCAAAGTGGCGAAACCACCAATCACCTCAAAGGAATGGCGGCTTCGGCAGGCAAAGTGGAAGGTATTGCGCGGGTCATCAACAGCCCCGACGAGCTGGGCCTTTTGGAGCAAGACGAAATCTTAGTGACGCGCGTTACGGCGCCGAGTTGGGCCCCTGTATTTGGCAAAATCAAAGCCACCGTCACCGACATCGGCGGTATGATGTCGCACGCGGCCATCGTTTGTCGTGAGTACGCACTGCCGGCGGTAACAGGTACAGGCTCCGCTACTACCACCATCAAAACGGGCGACCGAATCATGGTCAATGGCTCAACGGGAGAAGTAACCATCCTCGAAGCTGCCTGATTTTAATCTTAAATGTATTTTGAAAAATGTTGATTGTGAAGGTATTAGGTGACAAAAAGTGCGTAATGTCCGACACAGTCAACATTCTGTTTCTACAGCTATTTTTTATCTTAACGTATTAATGAACAACTACGCACATATTCTCAAAGCGGCCGAAAAGTACATGCGGGTACGAAAAAACGACGTTCATATCCCGATTTCTTTTCACTACGCGATGAAACTGGCCGAAAGCTATCCAAACGCCGACCGCGAAGTGGTGGCAGCGGGCATTATTTTACACGACATTGGCTGGTTTTCGATTGACGAAGATGATATTTTTAAAAAAGGCTTTCAGACCGAAAATTACCTTCAGAGCGACGTGCGGTATTTGCACGAATCGGAAGGCGTGCGGCTGTCAGCAGAGATACTAAGGCCCTTGGGTTATTCGGAAGACTTTATTCAAAAAGTGCAAACCATCATCGACGGTCACGACACGCGGAGTTTTGCGCGTTCGGTCGAAGATGAGATTGTGCGAGATGCCGATAAATTGTGGCGATTTACGGTTACGGGGGTGAGTATTGCCTCCGATTGGTTCAAACAGACCCCTAGTCAATACTGTGCGCGTTTGCTCACCGATGTGGTGCCGCAATTGCACCTGCCCGAGTCGATTGAAATGGCGAAGACCGACTTGGTCGAAACCGAAAAAATGCTTTGTTGCGACGTAATCTAAACGAATGGAAAATTATATAAACGGGAAATGGGTAAAACCGCATTCGGCCCAATACGCCGATGTGCTCAACCCCAGCACGGGCGCTGTTATCGAAAGGTTTGCGTGCAGCAATCCTGAAGATGTCAATGCGGCGCTGGAATCGGCAAAAATGGCGTTTAAATCTTGGAAAAAGACGCCCGTTGCTCACCGGGCCAAGTTGCAGCACCAAGCCGCGCAATTGATGCGCAAACACGCCGATGAACTCGCCCGAACCATTGCCAACGAACTCGGCAGGCCGCTGGCGGGCTGCCTGACCGAAATTAGCCGCAGTGCCGACTTGTTTGATTTTTACTCCGAAGAAGGCCTTCGTTTGAAAGGAGAAGTGCCATTGCATAACCTCGAAGGCGAAAAAGCGCTGATTGTGCGCGAGCCCGTTGGCGTGGTGGTGGCCATTACGCCGTTCAATTATCCGATTACGCTGCTGACCATGAAATTGGGCGCGGCGCTGATGGCGGGCTGTACTGTGGTGTCAAAGCCGTCAGAAGATACGCCGCTTTCGACGCTGAAATTGGCCGAGATTTTTACCGAAGCAGGCTATCCCGAAGGTGTTTTTAATGTTATCACGGGCTATGGCTATGACATCGGAAATGCGCTCATTGAGCACTCAATAACGGCCAAAATCGCCTTTACGGGCGGTACGGACACGGGGTTGCGCATCGGGGCGTTGGCGGCGGCGCATAATAAACGTGTCACGCTTGAATTGGGTGGCCAGTCGCCCGCCATTGTGTGTGCCGATGCAAATTTGGCGGTGGCTGTCCCCGCCATTGTGCGCCACGCTTTTGCCAACAGCGGTCAGTTTTGCTACCGCGTCAATCGTCTGTACGTGCATGAGTCCATTTATGCCGATTTTCTGGGTCAAATGGTAGCGTTGACCGAAAAACTAACCGTGGGGCATCCGTTTTCGGGCTGCGACATGGGGCCGATGGTAAACCAAAAAATCTACCAAAACAGCGAAAATCAGGTGCAGGACGCCTTGCATAAAGGAGCACTTTTGAAAACAGGCGGCCACCGAATGAAGGGTGAACTGTATGACAAAGGCTGGTTTTTTCCACCCACGATTTTGGCCGATACCAACCACTCTATGCAGATCATGACCCAAGAAACCTTTGGGCCCGTGGTAGGTGTGATGCCTTTTCAAACCAACGAACAGGCCGTAGCATGGGCCAACGATTCGGATTTTGGATTGGCAGCTTATGTTTTTTCGGAACAACTCGGCACAGGACTGCGCATGGCGGAGTCGCTAGAAGCAGGCTCGGTTTGGATCAATAACATTCACCGTTCGTACCACGATGTGCCGTTTGGTGGAGTAAAACAAAGCGGAATCGGGCGTGAAAAAGGGCACTACGGCATCGAGGCGTATACCGAATTAAAAACCATTTACCTGAATTACTAGATGTTGCGCCCTCAAGACATCCCGCTTTGGGAAGTAGCCAAAATCCATCTGAACGTCCGTAACAACGACGAACATACGCTGTTTGCGTACTTGTTGGTGACCCAATTGCTGGAAAAATACCCAGACGCCAACCCTGATGTGGTGTTGCCAGCCATTCTTTTTCACGATACGGGCTGGTCTAAAATACCTCAAGATAAGATTTTACACGCCTTTGGGCCCAACAATAAATATCCCGAATTGACGCGTCAACATGAGTTGGAAAGTGTCGCAATTGCACAAAAAGAACTGCCCGTTTTAGGGTTTCATCAACAACAAATAAACGAAATCATCGCGCTCATTGACGGGCACGATACCACCAAACAGGCGCGCTCGGTCAACGATGCGGTTCACAAAGATGCCGATAAGCTCTGGCGGTATACGCCGCATGGCAACCGCATCATTGGCGAGTGGTTTGGCATTGGACAGGCCGAAGTACTGGAGATTTTGGAAAATTTCGTTTGGCCAACGTTCCTGACCGACGAAGGAAAAAGGCTTTCTGGTCTGCTGTTGGAGTTGGCAAAATTGGACTTGAACTTAAAAAAATACGTAGCCCATGTTTGAGCTCAAAGATAAAATTGTTGTGATTACGGGCGCGGCGGGTGGACTTGGTCGAGCCTTTGCGCAGGCCTTTGCCGTCCAGGGAGCCAAGGTCGTTGTTTGCGATAAAAACTACGCAGGAGCGCAGGAAACGGCACAAATGCTGGACGGAATGGCCCTTGAAGTGGACGTGACCAACGAGCAATCCGTGGAAAAAATGGCGAATGAAGTACTGGTCGCTTTCGGCAAAATTGACATTTTGGTCAACAACGCCGCCATCTATGCCACCATTCAACGTAAGCCTTTTTATGAACTCACAGAAGCCGAATGGGACTTGGTGCTTGACGTCAATTTGAAAGGAGTCTGGCTGGTGTCAAAAGCCGTTTGTCGGTCGATGCGTGCCAACAAATACGGAAAAATCATCAACATTTCTTCCGCAACCGTCATGAGTGGGTCGCCTAATTGGTCGCACTATGTGGCCTCAAAAGGGGGCGTTATTGGGCTGACGCGTTCGATGGCCAAAGAATTAGGTGATTTTAACATCAACGTCAACGCCATCGCGCCGGGCTTTACGCTCACGGAAGCTAGCTTGGGCCTGATGGAAAATGCCGCCAACTACGGCGTAGACCGAGGAGCCATCAAACGCCCGTCAACGATGGAAGACATTGTGGGCACGGCCCTCTATTTGGCTTCCTCTGCCGCCGACTTCGTGACGGGCCAAACCATCGTGGTAGATGGTGGTAAGCAGTTTATTTAGCAAACGCACCGTCAATAAAATATTCTTTTAAGAAATTTATTTATCGTAACTATTTGTAATACAATGCCAAAAGTAATTTATATCGAAAACAACGGCACAGAACACCAAGTGGATTTGCCGTTGGGGGCTACCTTGATGGAAGGAGCCGTTCAGAACGACATCAAAGGAATTGTGGCCGAATGCGGCGGCTCATGCATGTGCGCCACCTGCCATATTTACGTGGATGAACAATTTATGGGTCTTTTGCCCGAAATGGAAGAAGAAGAAAACGAAATGCTCGAAGGTGCGACCGCCGAGCGCATGTCAAACAGCCGCTTGGGGTGCCAAGTACGTATTTCCAACAAATTGGACGGGGTCATTGTCCGTATCCCTGAGAAACAATGAGTGCAAAAGTTGTCATCATCGGCGCTGGGCACGGGGGTTTGCAGGCGGCTGCGTCGTTGCGCGAAGAAGGGTTTGAGGGCGAAATTGTGTTGATTTCGGAAGAAAATGACCAGCCCTACCAAAAACCGCCACTCTCCAAAGGTTATTTGCAGGGAAAGCAGTCGGAGGAAGCCATTTTGTTTCGTTCCCCGCATTTTTTTCAAAACCACCAGATTGACCTTCGGTTAGGGGTCAATATCGCTCAACTCGATACGGTGGGGCAGTTGGTGATAACGCAAGAAGGCGAGACCATCGACTACACGCATTTGATTTTAGCGACGGGAGCTGCCAACCGAAAATTGACGATGGAAGGCGCCGCCGACGTGCTTTACCTGCGCACTTTAGCCGATGCCAAAGCCATTGCGCACCGACTCGAAACAGCTCATAAAGTAGCCATCATTGGTGGTGGGTTTATTGGCCTTGAATTGGCCGCGTTGGCGAAGGAAAAAGGCAAAGAAGTGAGTGTTATTGAGGCGCAGTCGCGTTTGATGGAACGGGTGCTACCGGCGGTTATCTCGGATGTTTTCCAAAAAACGCACGAGAAAAACGGGGTTCAAGTGTACCTCAATACTTTGACAAAAGCAATTGATGGTCAGTATATTATAATAAGTGATGGCAAGAAAATCGAAGCCGATTTGATACTGGCGGGCATTGGGGTCATTCCCGAAACGTCGTTGGCGGTAGAGGCGGGAATTGCCTGCGAAAATGGTATTTTGGTAAACGAGTACCAACAAACTTCGGTCGCCAACATTTACGCCATCGGCGATTGTGCCAATCATTACAACGCTTTTGCCCAAAAAAGACTGCGTTTGGAATCGGTTCAGAATGCCGTTGACCAAGCCAAAACGGCCGTAAATCACGTATTGGGGAAAGCCCAGCCTTACCACGCAGTGCCTTGGTTTTGGACCAATCAATACCATTTGAAACTCCAGATGGCGGGAATTTCGGCAGGTTTTGACCGCTATGTGCTGAGAGGCGACATTGACACCGACAAGTTTTCGGTCTATTATTTCCAAAAAAATCGGTTGATTGCCGTTGATTCGCTCAATCGTCCTGCCGACCACCTCAATGCGCGTAAATTATTGGCAGCCCAACTGAGTCCAACCGAAGCCCAAATCAGCGATTTGAATGTGAACCTGAATCAATTGTTGACATAAACTCACACCCTAATTAAGTAGGATAAAATCCAGTTAGTTCTTCCTAAACTCGCTCGGAGCCACCCCCGTGTATTTTTTAAACAAACGCGTGAAATAGGCGGGGTCTTTGAAATTTAGAAAGTAAGAAACCTCTGATATTGAGTAGTTTGTGTTGAGAAGATATTTTTTCGCTTCGTTGATGAGGTAATCGTGTACGACTTGCAGGGCGGATTTTTGGACCAAATTTTGGCAAATACGATTGAGGTGAACGGGGGTAATGTTCAACTCTTGGGCGTACTGATTGATGGATTTTGACTCTTGCAACGACTGTTTGATGCTCTTCTGAAACCCCTGAAAATACTGCAACGTTCGATTGTCAGAAGTGGTTACGGGGCTGCTTTGGGTGAGGGCCTGTCGGTAAATCGTCAGGAACAATAATTGAAAAAGGGACTGCAAAACCGCCTGTTTTTCGGGGTTTTCTTCGAGCAATTCCTTCATAATCTCCGTTTTGAGGAATAAAATTCGGTTAAATGCCGAATCGTCGTCGGAAAAGGATAGCTGTTTTAAGCGGCTGATTTCGAGGCCGATTTTGGGGGAGTTTTTGAAAAGACTCTCCAAAAATGACTCCGAAAACGTAATGACTTCGCCCACGATTTCTGGCTGAAACATAAACCCGTGCAGCGTATTGGCGGGAATGGTAATCAGACAAGGGCTTTCAATCGCAAATTCTTTGTTTTCAGACCTAAGCACCCCGCTTCCCGACTGAATGATAAATACCTGATACAAATCGGTATGCAGGTGCTCGTGAATTTCCCAATCATAGATTTTACTCCTGGTTTCCAATAATTCATGGTGGATGAAATTGGGCACCAGCGGTGAGCGGTTGTCGCCATATAATCCTTTGAAATTGACAAGTCCTTTTGGGTTCATAGTATGTTCTGAAAATGCAAGAATAAATATAGGGTATTTTCTTAGATAATACATTGATTGTGCACTTTTATGGTGTTAAACTATTGTAATAAAGGTATTTATAGTAAAAATTTTCTATTTTGTTTAACATTAAAGTTTGTAATAAATGTTTGTTTTATACAAGCAATATTTTAATTAATCCAAGAATTTATTTAACATGACCCATACCTTTGTTGGACTGAAAAAAGAAACTACCTCTCCAAAATTGTACCGCAATGAGCCAACTCATTTATAATACTTTCGATTATGAAGTCCAGCCGCCTCGGCTTGCTCCCGATTATAAATCGACCGTACTGCGTGCACCTAGCAAGCCGTTGGTCGTGGTAAAACAGTCACTTTCGGAGTTGACAGGTCCAGTATTCGGGGATTTTAACTTGGGCAAATTTGACCATGACCTGACCAAGAATTCGATTAAGAACGGCGAGCCGATGGGCGAACGCATCGTGGTGCATGGCAAAGTGATGAATGAAAACGGGCGCCCGATTCCCAATACGCTGATTGAGATTTGGCAAGCCAACGCGGCGGGTCGGTACGTCCATAAAGTAGACCAACACGATGCCCCGCTCGACCCTAATTTTTTGGGCGCGGGGCGCTGTATGACGGATGCGGAAGGAAACTATCGGTTTTATACCATCAAGCCTGGAGCGTATCCTTGGGGCAACCACCCCAACGCTTGGCGGCCCAATCACATCCATTTTTCGTTGTTTGGGGCCAATATCACCAACCGTTTGGTGACCCAAATGTACTTTCCCGGTGACCCACTGTTGCAGTACGACCCCATTTTTCTGGGCGTGCCGCCCAAAGGACGTGAGCTTTTGATTTCAACCTTTGATTTGAGCATCACCGAGCCAAATTTTGCGTTGGGATACCGTTTTGACTTTGTTTTAAGGGGGCATCAGGCCACTCCGTTTGAAAATGTATAATAAATTTTAACGCAACAATTGTCATTCCCATGTTACAAACACCTTCTCAAACTGTCGGGCCTTATTTTGCGTACGGACTCACCCCCGAACAATATTTATATGATTTTAAAAGCTTGTCTAACAATGTATTAGCTAACCCTCTCGACGAAGCCAACGTCGTTAATGTGGTGGGTAAAGTTTTTGATGGCAACGGCGACGTGATTCCCGATGCCATGATTGAGATTTGGGATACGCAGCACCAACGTTTTGGGCGTTTCGGGACGGGCACCGACCCGCAAAATCGGTTTATTTTTCATACATTTAAACCCACTTCGGTTGATGGACAGGCCCCGCATCTAAGCGTGATTGTGTTTATGCGCGGGCAGCTAATTCATTCTTATACACGTATTTACTTTGAAGATGAGGTGGAACTCAATGCGCAAGACGAAATTTTAAGCACCGTTCCGGTTGACCGACGCGACACCCTCATCGCTTCCAAAAATGCGGCGGGTTATGAATTCAATATTTACATGCAGGGCGAAAAAGAAACGGTATTTTTTGAGATTTAACCACCCCAAAAATGGGCTTATACAGCGAATTGTTTTATTCGGACGACATCAATGAGCTCTTTTCGGAGAGGAATACCATTGGGCACATGCTCCGCGTTGAGGCCGAATTGGCGCGCGCGCAGGAAGTGGCAGGGGTGATTCCAGCGGGAGTGGCCGACCTCATTGCTATGTGTTGTCAGTCTGATTTGATTGATATGACCCGGCTTAAGTCTGAAATTAAATTGGGGGGCAATGCCGCGATTCCGTTGGTGAAACAATTGACCCGCATCGTAAAAAATAATGACGTAGAAGCCTCCAAATATGTGCACTTAGGTGCTACTAGTCAGGATGTTGTGGACACAGCCGCCGTTTTGCAAATGCAGGAGTTTGGTCAATGGTTAGCACAAAAATTAAGTTTGCTCATCCGTCATTTAGTGGAAAAAACAAGCAGCTACCGAAGTACACCCATGATTGGCAGGACGCTGCTGCAACAGGCACGACCGATTACGTTTGGACTGAAAACGGCGGGTTGGCTGGAAAGCATTGGCCGAACGCAGGAGCGCATCGAAGAAGTCAAAAAACGTCTTTTTGTGGTTCAGTTGGCGGGTGCGGTAGGTAGCGGCAACGCGCAGATTTCGAGCGAGGTACAGCAAATTTTTGCGCAAAACTTAGGGCTACAAACCTCGTTTTCGTGGCAGTCAAACCGCGATACTTTCGCCGAGTGGGCGAGTGTATTGGGGATTTTGACGGGCACGTTGGGTAAAATCGCCAAAGATGTGTCGCTGCTGATGCAAACCGAGGTGGGAGAGGTGTATGAAGGTGCGGCTGAAGGCAAAGGCGGGTCGAGTACCATGCCGCACAAACGCAACCCCGTTACTTGTGCGGCCATGCTGGCCAACTCCGCCCGGTTGCCGCACTTGGTGGCTACGGTGCTTTCGGCCATGCCGCAGGAGCACGAGCGTTCGGCGGGGCTGTGGCATTCTGAATGGGAAGTGTTGACCCAAATCATGACCCTGACGGCGGGCACTGTAGAACGGGCCATTGAGTTGCTGGAAGGATTGGAAGTGGATGAAAAGCGGATGTTGGCCAATCTGGAACTGACCCAAGGGTTGATTTATGCCGAAAGTGTATCGTTGGCATTGGCGCCTAAAATGGGGAAAAATCAGGCCCATGAATGGGTCGAAAAAGCCTGTAAAACTGCCATTACGCAGCAAAAACATTTAAAAGAAGTACTGCTAGAATTGAAAATAGACGTACCCTCGGTGGATGAACTGTTTAAACCAGAAAACGCGCTGGGGTTGAGTTTAGAAATGATTGATAAGGTATTGAAGAAATTTGGACGCTAAGATGAAAACCAACTACAAACTTCAGGGAACGCCCAATAGCCCAGTGTTGATTTTTTCTAACTCGCTGGGATCAGAAATGATGATGTGGGATGAACTCGTTCCGCATGTCTTGCCCTATTTTCGGGTGTTGCAGTACGACACCCGAGGCCATGGGGGTAGCTATGAGGAATCGTCTTCGGTAGAATCATACACCATTGGCTTATTGGGCCAAGATGTGATTGATTTGATGGACAGCCTCGGCATCGAAACTGCCTGTTACTGTGGTCTTTCTATGGGTGGATTGATTGGGCAATGGCTGGGGATTCATTACCCAAATCGTTTCAAAAAGATTGTTTTGAGTAATACGGGTGCTAAAATCGGCAATGATGAACGCTGGAACTCTCGCATCGAAACCATCACTCAACAAGGAATGCAGGCCATCGTTGACGATACCATGGAGCGGTGGTTTACGGAATCGTTTCGGCAGCAAAATCCCCAACGAGTGGCCGAGACCAAAGCCATGTTTTTGCGTAGTCACGTGGCGGGATACGCCGCTTGTTGCGGTGCCATCCGCGATGCTGATTTCAGAGAAACGCTGATGAAGTTATCTGTTGAAACACTGGTGATTACGGGGGATGAAGACCCCGTTACGAACGTTGAACAGGCGGAGTTTTTGGCAAAACATATACCTCATGCCTCTTTGAAAGTCCTAAATGCCCGGCACCTAGCAAGTACCGAATTGCCGCAAGAGTACGCCCAAACACTCATTGATTTTTTAGTTGGTAACACCGCTTTTGAGAAGGGAATGCACGTTCGGCGGTCGGTGTTGGGTGAAGCGCACGTTGACAAAGCAAACGCTAATATCAATCCCTTTAATGCTGATTTTCAATCTTTTATTACCAACTACGCTTGGGGCGAAATCTGGACACGCCCTGATTTATCGAAGCACAACCGCAGTCTTATCACCTTGGCGATGTTGATTGCGCTCAACCGAAAAACGGAATTTAAAATGCACGTTCGGGCGGCGTTTAACAACGGAGTGACGGTGGCTGAAATCAAAGAGATCATCATGCATTCGGCCCTTTACTGCGGTTTGCCTGCGGCCAATGAAGCCTTTCACACAGCGCAGGAAGTCATCAACGAACTGAACATAACTACCTAAAAATGAAAACAATAAAAACACAAGTTGGCATCATAGGAGCAGGGCCAGCGGGCTTAACCCTTGCCCATTGGCTCAAAAAACACGGGATTGAAGCGGTCATCATTGAGCACCGTAGCCGCGAATATATTCAGGGAAGGGTGCGGGCGGGTCTTTTGGAACAAAATACGGTCGATATTCTTAAAGAATTGGGATTGGCTGACCGCCTGGTCAAAGAAGGACAGGAGCACCATGGAGTCTATTTGAACTTTGACGGAAAGCGCGTAAGAGTGCCTTTTGGACAACTTACGGGCGGACGAAACATCACGATTTATGGTCAGCAGGAGGTCGTCAAAGACCTGACGGAGGCTTGGTTGGAGAAGAATGGCCAATTGTTGTTTGAGGCCCCCGCTCTTGAACTAGAAGGCATCGAAACCGATACTCCCAAAATACATTTTGAACACAATGGCGAAAAAGGAATCATTGAATGCGATTTCATCGCCGCTTGCGACGGTTTTCATGGCTTGGGCCGTAAATCAATGCCCAAAGACGCCTATAAAGAATATTCGGTCACGTATCCGTTTAGTTGGCTGGGGATTTTAGCCCACGTAGCGCCTTCTTCTGAGGAGTTGATTTATGCCTATCACGAGCGCGGATTTGCGCTGCATAGTTTGCGTTCAGAAAAAGTAAGTCGATTGTACATCCAAGTAGAAAACGACGACCACGTTGATAACTGGTCGGACGAGCAAATTTGGGAAGAGCTTTCGGTGCGTTTGGGTACGGAAGGTTGGAAGCTGAATTCTGGGCCGATTTTTGAAAAAAGCATCACGCCCATGCGCAGCTATTTTATTGATAATATGCAACACGGGCGTTTGTTTTTGGCAGGCGACGCCGCCCATATTGTGCCTCCAACGGGTGGAAAAGGACTCAATCTGGCCGTGGCAGACGTAAAACATTTGGTGGATGGATTCAGAGATTTCTACGAAAAAGCGTCGATGCAAGCGTTGGATAATTATTCAACCATTGCCCTGAAACGTATTTGGCGCGCGCAGGATTTCTCCAATTTTATGACCACCTTATTTCACAAACAATACGAACACGGGTCGTTTCATTATCAACTGCAAAAGGCAAAATTTGATTATATCCAGCTGTCGGAAGCGTACGCAATGACCATCGCCGAAAACTACGTGGGCCTCCCTTTTGAGTCCTTTGAGGCGTTGGATTAGCGTTTTTTAATTGATTTTTACCCATTCTTTTTGAATACTTTATTGATTAAAAATGAAAGAAGTTCCAATTATAGATGTGGCAACCGCCGCCCAAATGGTCAAAGATGGCGATACGATTTTGCAGGGTGGCTTCGGCATGACGGGAAATCCCGTTCATCTCATGCATGCCTTGGCCGAAACGGGCACCAAAAACCTCACTTTTATCGGTAACAACGTGGGGGAAGTGGGCATTGGCGGTGGGCGTCTGCTCCAAAATGGGCAAATTAAAAAAATGATTGGGTCGTTCTTTACGTCCAATCCCGACGCCGTCAAAGCCGCTCAAAGTGGTCAGGTTGCGTATGAATTGTTGCCACAGGGCACGTTGGCCGAGGCCATTCGGGCGGGTGGTGCGGGTATCGGAGGTTTTTACACGCCCACATCGGCGGGTACGCTCATTGCGCAAGGCCGCGAAACCAAAATCATTGACGGAGCCGAGCAGGTATTCATCAAAGGAATTCGCGGAAATGTGGCCTTTATTCGTGCGTGGCGGGCCGATACCGCGGGCAATTTACAGTACCGCATGACCGAACAGAACTTTAACAAAGCCATGGCCACGGCCGCCGATTTGGTCATTGCCGAAGTCGAAGAAATTGTACCCGTGGGGGAAATTGCCCCTGAGCACGTTCATACCCCCGGCTGCTTTGTCAATTACTTGGTACAGGCTACGCTGACCTTGGAAGATTTGGGGTCGTCGGCGTCGGTTTCGTCTTCCAAAAAGGTGGATGAAAGCCGCATGAATATGGCCAAACGGGCGTTGTCGGAGCTAAAGAAAGGCGATGTTGTGAATCTCGGCATCGGCATTCCTACCCTCGTAGCCGATTTGATTACGGAAGAGCACGGCATTATTTTGCACACCGAAAACGGAATGCTGGGCGTAGGTCCCGTGCCTACTGATGGGGGTGGTGCTATGAATTATCCCGTAAATGCGGGTAAAATTCCCGTAACGGCGCTCAAAGGAAGCAGTTATTTCGACAGTGCCGATTCGTTTGCTATGATTCGCGGTCGGCACATCGACGCTGCCATTATGGGCGGTTTGGAGGTAGACGAAGCGGCCAACTTAGCCAACTGGGCCGTGCCCGGAAAGCCACTCTTGGGCGTGGGTGGAGCGATGGATTTAGCCAAGGGTGCCAAACGCCTCATTATCACCATGACGCATACAAACCCCGATGGCTCGTCCAAGATTGTTCCTGCCTGTACGTTGCCGCTGACGGCTTCGGGCGTGGTAGATTTGGTGATTACTGATTTGGCCGTGTTTGCTTTTCCAGAAAATAAATTGACGCTTATCGAACTGATGCCCGGCGCGACGTTGGAAGAAGTAAAAGCCAAAACAAGTGCTTCCTTTGTGGAGCAACTTGCCTGAAATTGAATCCATTCTATTGAATATATACCATGAAACAAGCCTATATCATTGATACCGTCCGGACGCCGATTGGAAGTTTTGGTGGCAGTTTGTCGAACGTCCGTGCTGATGATTTGGCGGCCATTCCCATTCGAGAACTCATCAAACGGACGCCTTCCATTCCGTTGGATGCCATCGAAGATGTGATTTTGGGCTGTCATAATCAGGCAGGAGAAGACAACCGCAACGTAGCGCGGATGGCGCTGCTGTTGGCGGGTTTGCCTTATACTGTGCCCGGCGAAACCGTCAATCGGTTGTGCTCTTCTGGCATGTCGGCGGTTATTCACGCCAACCGCGCCATCAAAGCCGATGATGGAGATGTATTTATCGCGGGTGGTATGGAGCACATGACGCGCGGTCCGTGGGTGATTTCCAAAACATCCAAACCTTTCGGAAACGACGCCCAAATGTTTGATTCTAGCTTCGGATGGCGATTTGTTAATCCCCAGATGCACAAACTTTACGGCACTGACGCCATGGGCGTAACAGCCGAAAACCTCGCTGAGATGTACCATATCAGTCGCGAAGACCAAGACTTATTTGCTTACAATTCGCAGAAAAAAGCCTTTGCTGCCCAGCAAAGCGGAATGTTGAATGAAGAGATTGTGGCGGTAGAATGGGCCGATAAAAAAGGGAATGTGACGGTTTTTGACAAAGATGAATTCATCAAAGGAAACTCAACCCTTGAAAAATTAGCCCAACTGAAACCTGCGTTTAAGAAAGAAAACGGAACCGTGACCGCAGGTAACTCGTCGGGACTCAACGACGGGGCGGCGGCCATGTTTATTGCCTCAGAAGCGGCAATAAAGCGTTTTGATTTAGCGCCGAAGGCCCGCATTGTCAGTTCGGCGGTGGTGGGGGTAGAGCCGCGTATTATGGGCATCGGCCCGTTGCCCGCTTCGCAGAAAGCCCTTCAAAAAGCGGGCTTGACCCTTGCCGAAATGGACGTGATTGAGTTTAACGAAGCTTTTGCGGCCCAGTGTCTGGCCGTTACCCGGAATCTAGGACTCGCCGACGATGACCCCAGAATTAACCCCAACGGCGGAGCCATTGCCTTGGGACATCCGCTGGGTATGTCGGGTACCAGAATCATTCAAGCGGCGGTCAATCAATTGATTAGAACCCAAAAACGCTACGCGCTTGTGTCGATGTGCGTAGGCGTAGGCATGGGTTACGCTGTGATTGTAGAGCGAGTATAATTTTAACGTCTGCGAGGTTCAGGTGTATCAGTATTCAACCTCGCCGACGTTTTCGATGACTACATCGGTCGTCATAATTCTTTTGCGGTGCTGCGCTCCCCATTCTTTCATTTCCATCAGTACTTTCTTTAACGAATGGCCGTAAGGAGCCATTTCGTACTCAACGGTTACGGGAACGGTATCATACACCGTTCGTTTTACCAATTGATTGATTTCCAGTTCTCTCAATTCTTTGGATAACATTCTGGGCGTGATATTGGGAATCGAACGTTCGAGTTCCTTAAATCGCTTTTTCCCTTCCATCAAAGCGCCTAAAATCGGTAGCTTCCATTTACCGCTGAGGATGTCCAAACAATCCCGGATAGGTATTACAAAGGCTGAACATTCTGTTTTGTTTTGCATACTGTTTATTGGATTTATAAAGAGATGCTATACCAAAGTATATCGGTATACTTTGGTATAGTGGTTACTTTTATATAGCAAAGGTAGCTACCTTTGACCAATCAAAAAACAGTTTTAATCAAAAATATAGTAGCATGATTTTAGTAACAGCAGCGACCGGACATTTAGGTAAAGGGGTAATTGATTTTCTTCTCAAAACAGTGCCAGCGCACCAAATTGCCGCTTTAGTGCGCGATCTCGCCAAAGCAGAAGAACTGACAGCCAAAGGAATAGCGATTCGTAAGGGGGATTATTTTGATGCAACATCGCTCGTAAAAGCATTTGAAGGTATTGATACATTATTGTTGATTTCATCGGGTTCGATGGAAGATAGGGTAGGGCAGCATGTCAATGCCATCAACGCGGCTAAGGAAGCGGGGGTTAAACATTTAATTTATACCAGTGCCCTGAAAACTTCTTTTCAAACCAAATTTATTCCGGGTGTCGACCACATCAGAACGGAAGAATACCTCAAATCGTCGGGAATTTCATACACGATTTTTAGAAATACTTTTTACGCCGAAGTCGTACCGATGTTGGTGGGGAATGCGCTAGAAACAGGTCAGTGGTTTTATCCAGCGGGTGAAGCAAAGGCAAACTTTGTACTGCGCGCCGATATTGCCGAAGCATTGGCCAATGTGCTTATGGCTCCCGAAAAACACCTTAACCAGACTTACGAAATTACTTCGGGCAAATCGTATTCATTTGCTGAGCTGGCGGAGCAATTAAGCGACGTAACGGGTAAAACCATCACGTATACTGCTATTTCGACCGAATCTTTCAAGGCGGGATTGGTGCAGGCAGGTGTTCCAGAGGCGTTTATTCCGATGATTGTGAGTATCAGCGAAGCGTTGAAAGACGGAGAAATGGATGTAACTGATGCCGCGTTGGAACAACTTCTCGGACGTAAGCCAACCGCTTTGAGTTTGTTTTTTCAAGCTAATTATGCCGCTTAATTTGTCGTTTGGAAACTAAATCAACCTTTTTTCTCACTCTCTAAAACCGTTATACACAATGAAAATAGCCCTCTGGATTGTTCAGGGATTGCTTGCCCTGATGTTTGCCTTTGCTGGATTTACCAAAATGACGACCCCCATTAGCGAACTGGCCCTCCAAATGCCTTGGGTGAATGATTTCTCAGAGAGCATGGTGCGTTTTGTGGGGGCAGTGGAGCTTTTAGGAGCGATTGGTTTATTGCTCCCCGCGCTTTTAAGAATAAAACCCATCTTGACGCCATTGGCCGCGCTGGGGTTGGCCGTTACGATGCTTTTTGCGGCGGTCTATCACCTAACCAAAGCCGAATATCAAGGCATTGGTATCAATGTAGTTTTGGGTGGTTTGGCGTTGTTTGTAGCGTGGGGAAGGTATAAAAAAGAACCCATTCTTGCAAAATAATATCCTTTGGTTTGCTAAAGTTGAGTACCGATTTGGCTTTTTAGAGATACGTCAGACCGAGAACCATTGCTCGATCTGGCGTTTTTTTTGAGCTACTAAATTGTTTTTTGGATAGAGTATCAGGAACATAATTGCGAGTGTCGGTGTTTTTTTTTCATGGATATACTCTACCGTTACCTTCGGCCTCACTGGAAACTCATCTTTGTAGCCCTCTCGCTGGCAGCAGTCAATCAAATTTTTTCACTGCTCGACCCCTACATTTACCGCTTGGTCATTGACCGTTACGCCACTAATTTCAAGCGTTTTACCGAAAATGAATACATTCTGGGTACGCTAAAATTTGTTGGGTTGGCCATTGGCGCGGCAATGGTGTCGCGCATTGCCAAAAACTTTCAGGATTATTTTATCAGCGTCATTACCCAGCGCGTCGGTACTAAAATATACACCGATGGCATCAAACATTCGTTGGCTTTGCCGTATCAGGTTTTTGAAGACCAACGTAGCGGACAGACCCTCGGTGTGCTTCAAAAAGTGAAAACTGATACCGAGCGCATGATTACGTCGGTGGTTAACGTGGTTTTTCAATCCTTGATTGGGATTACGTTTGTGATTATTTATGCCTGGACAATTTACTGGCCCATTGCGCCAGTTTACTTTCTAACCATCCCCGTGATTGCTTGGCTGAGTTCGGTATTGAGCAAAAGAATCAAGAAAATTCAGACCAAAATAGTCGCCGAAACTACCGCATTGGCGGGCAGTACCACTGAATCGCTGCGTAACATTGAATTGGTCAAAAGCCTCGGACTGACCGACCAAGAAATCAAACGCTTAAACGGAAACACCGAGAAGATTCTGGGGTTAGAATTACGTAAGGTGAAGTTTGTCAGAACGTTAGGTTTTGTACAAGGCACCACCATCAACTTCTTGCGCAGTTGTATCGTGGCGCTGATGCTGTGGCTTATTTTTAAGGAAGTGCTCACCATTGGCCAATATTTCTCGCTGTTGCTTTACTCCTTTTTTATCTTTGGCCCGTTGCAAGAACTCGGCAATGTTATTCAGTTATACCGCGAGGCGGAGGTTTCTCTCAACAACTTTCGGGATATTATGAGCAGACCCAAGGAGGCCAAACCAGCCAATCCAGTGGCGTTGACTCGCATTGAAAATGTGGTTTTCAAGAATGTCGTTTTCAAACACTTGACCGCCGCGCGCGCTGCTTTGTTAAACGTTAATTTTGAGGTGAAAAAAGGGGAAACCATTGCCTTTGCGGGGCCTTCGGGTAGTGGGAAAACGACCCTGATTAAGTTGTTAGTAGGTCTGTATGACCCCGAAGAAGGAAGTATTGCGTACAATGGCATTGATAGCCGACAGATAGACAAAGATGAACTGCGGGAGCAAATCGGTTTTGTGGCGCAAGACGCGCAGTTGTTCTCGGGAACCATTCGCGAAAATCTCCTATTTGTAAAACCCACCGCCACTGACGAAGAATGCCTCGACGTACTCAAAAAAGCGGCAGCTTACTCATTGATTAACCGCGCCGACAATGGCTTGGATACGGTTATTGGTGAAGGAGGGATGAAAGTTTCGGGGGGAGAAAAACAACGTTTATCCATTGCTCGTGCGCTGTTGCGAACCCCAAATTTGCTGATATTCGACGAAGCCACTTCGGCGCTTGACTCATTGACGGAAGAAGAAATTACGCAGACCATTCGTGAGATTTCCAACAACGAGCAGCATATTACGGTGCTGATTGCGCACCGACTGAGCACGATTATGCACGCCGACCGGATTGTGGTATTGGAGAAGGGTAAAATAGTTGAGTCAGGAAACCACGAGGATTTACTGACTCAAAAGGGCTTGTATTACGCCATGTGGCGGCAGCAGGTTGGTGAAAGCGAAACCGTTACCAACGCGTAGAATTATTTTTTACCAGTAATGGTTACGAGCAACTTGCTGTCAGGGTCGACAAAAGAAAGACTTAATAGGCTGTTGCTATAGGTGCCAATTTTGGTAGTTCCGCTGTAGGCTTCGATTTCGCCAGTGGCAGCTTTCTTTAGGGTAGCTTCGCCGAGGCTGATTTTATCCTCGGTGACTTTGCCCGCTTTATCCGTATCAATGTAAGTGATGGAAGCGGTTGCTTTGTCATCGGCTACTTTGGCGATTTCAATTTTGCCAGAATACTTAACCCCGTTACTTGGATCGGTATAAGGATAGTCAATGCCCAGCGGGCCCAACGACACTTTGGTAAGTGTATAGGTTCCAGCTACTTGGTCGCCCATTGCTGGTTCGGGTTCTTCTTTTTTGCTGCATGATATAATCACAAAAGCCATCAAAATGACTAGCAGAACGGATGAAAAACGAGTGTGTTTCATAAGTGAAGGGGAAAATTAAGTTGGATATTAGATTTGATGGATTGTACACTAATTGCTGTAAATAAACTATACCAATCCGATGCAAATGTAATTAAAGGAAAAATACTAAGTTGGTAACTTGACATAAAATGAATATCGTGTTTTATTAAACGGTTCAGGATTTGATTTTTTGAAAGCCTCTTTGTAGTATTGTAAGGCCGCATCACCAAATCAAATTATTCCTAAACAATGTTTAACCGACGCCAATTTCTAGGGTCGCTCGGCACTGCTGCTGGTGCCTTGACCCTTCCACCCTTTTTAGCCCCTGCCGAAGCCCAAAACTTTGAAACGCTCAATCGTCAGGTAGCGCATCTTTCACCCTTGGAAGCTGCTCAAAATGAAGACTTTTGGGCTTTTGTAAAGACCGAATATACCGTTTCGCCCAATTTGTTGAATCTCAACAATGGGGGCGTGTGCCCGCAGCCGCGCTCAGTGCAGGATGCCCACATTCGTTTTTATCAATACTGTAATGAAGCCCCCAGCTACTATATGTGGCGAATTTTAGACCAAGGTCGCGAGTCGCTAAGGAGCAAATTGGCCGATTTAGCGGGCTGCTCTGCTGAGGAAGTTGCCATCAACCGCAACGCTACCGAAGGACTGAATACGGTCATTTTTGGCTTGGATTTAAAGCCTGGCGACGAGGTGGTATTGACAAAACAAGATTATCCCAACATGATAAATGCGTGGAAACAGCGCGAAAAACGGGATGGTATCAAACTGGTTTGGATAAACCTGGACCTGCCGCAGGAAAACGATGCGTATTTTGTGGATAAATACGTCAGTGCGTTTACGTCTCGTACCAAAGTTGTACATGTGACGCACATGATCAACTGGATTGGACAGACCGTTCCCGTTCGTAAAATTGCCGATGAAGCCCACAAACGCGGCATTGAAGTCATTGCCGATGGTGCCCATACGTTTGCTTTATTGGATTTTAAAATTCCAGATTTAGGCTGCGATTACTACGCCACCAGTCTCCACAAATGGCTGGGTGCGCCGTTTGGCAGTGGGTTGATGTACGTTAAAAAAGACAAAATTTCAAAAGTATGGGCGCTTTTGTCCAACAACGAACCCGATGGACCGGATATTCGCAAATTTGAAAGTTTAGGAACGCGCTCTTTTGCCTCCGAAATGGCCATTGGAACGGCGGTTGACTTTCAATTATCCCTCGGTGCGGCCCGTAAACAGGCCCGGGCGCATTATCTTCAGCGGTATTGGACGGATAAAGCCCGTCAAATACCTGGGGTGAAAATACATACATCACCCAATCCCAACTACGCCTGTGCCATTGCGCTAGTTTCGGTTGAGGGCTTAAAAACCTCCGAAGTAGATGGTCAATTGTATAACAAATTCAAAATTCACACTACGAGTATCGAATGGGAAAACATTAAAGGGGTGCGCGTCACTCCTCACGTATATCATACTCCGAAAGACCTTGACCGTCTGGTGAATGGATTGGATGAGATTGCTTCGGCCTCCAGAAGAAAGAGCTAGGTAATTTGTCATATAAATTGTATTTACATAGCTTGGGTCAGCTTCAATTTTTTGAAGCTGACCTTTTTTTTGGTAAATTTTTGATAGGATAAATTGTGCTTTATTCATTTATGGATTGACTAAAATTTGTACATTAGGGATATTTTTGAACACTTTAGGTTTGGTCAATTATTGAAGGCTTTTTCAATTGATTCACAACGATTAACTCCCCATTTTATACGTTTGAATACCTTCTTTCTACGCTTCCCTTTGTTTCATTTTTTCGTTGAGCTTTTAGGGTAAATCTTTGCGGAAATGCTGACCTAATCCAATAAAAAACATTTCGTTCCTCTTTTAATAACCTAATGCTAAAAAACATGAATCCATTTTACATCATTTTGTCCGTTGCCGCACTTCTGCTGATCGGGGGCATTGCCATCTACAACGGCCTTGTCAGTGGCCGGGCCTTGGTAGATGAGGCCTGGAGTGGCATATCAGTGCAGTTGAAGCGTCGCTTTGACTTGATTCCCAACTTGGTAACGACCGTAAAAGGCTACGCCAAACACGAAAGCGAAACCCTTGAAAAAGTAATTCAGTTGCGAAATGCGGCCGTTTATGCCTCGCCGCTCGACGTAAGCGCTCAGGCGCAGGCCAGCGCGGCGCTGTCGCAGGGGCTGCGGTCGGTATTTGCCCTTGCCGAAAACTATCCCGATTTGAAAGCAAACCAAAATTTTGCCGATTTACAGGCCGCCGTAGAAAAAATTGAGGATGATTTGCAAAACAGCCGGCGGTATTACAATGCCACCGTGCGCGATTACAATACAAAATGCGATTCATTTCCGTCCAATCTGGTGGCGGGACTTTTTCATTTTAGCAAAAAAATGTTCTTCGAATTAGCGAACCCAGAAGAGTCGCAAAATGTAAAAATCTCCTTTTAATCTGCTCAATTAGATCATGATTTCCTTTAAAAAAAAATATCTTTTCATTCTAATTTTGTGGAGCCTTGTCTTTCAGGTGTGCGGGCAGGGCTTTGTGATTAAGCACTTTGACATCGATCTGACCGTTCGGGCAAACGGAGCGCTTAACATTAAAGAGACCATCGACGTATTTTTTACCGAAGCTAAACATGGCATTTATAAAGACATTCCGACGCGTTACAACATTGAATTTCAGCCGGGCCTTGAAAGTGCAACGTACAAATTGCTACGCAATAACATGCTCGTCATGCCAATTCGCAATATTCGGGTACAGCCAGCTACGTATTTGCTTGAACCAGAAGAGAATTATTTAAGGATAAAAATCGGCGATGCAAATGAAAAAGTAGAAGGGTTTCAGCGTTATGTGATTGAATATGAGGTTGATAATATTGCGGCCTATTACAGTGACCATGTCGAAATTAACTGGAATTTGATTGGAGATCAATGGAATGCACGTATTGAAAAAGCAACCTATACTGTGCATTTGCCCCAGCCTCAATCTACGTATAATCCTGTTTTGTTTAGCACGTTTACTGGCGCTTCGGGGAGTACCTCCAACGCTGCACAATCCCAATGGGTTGATAATCAAACGCTCAAAGGTGCGATGACTCAACCCCTCGAATTGAATCAGGCTTGGACCCTGAACTTGAGGTTTCCGAAAGACAACATTCGCTACGAAGCGGGCGATGTATCGTTTCTCGCCAAAAAATTCTTTCTTAAACATTTCGATACACATTATACTATTCAAAAGGATGGCTCGACCGAAGTAAGCATCAAAGCCGATCTGAAATTTATCAACACCGTCAATAGTTTGAGGATTCCGATTGATAATTATGTTTCAGAAAGAACCTTTGGAATGTCGGGGCGGTGGCTGCACAACCATACGTATTATACGATTGAAAATGTGCAGTGGCAAGGGGCCGTTCAGGATAAAGAGGACCCTTTCAAAATACATTTTACCGATGTGAAAGCGGGGGATGAGCGGAGGGTTGAATTGCGCTATACCCTGAAAGGCAATGTGGCCGATGATGCCCAAAATGCGGGGTATTCGCGGGTCTTTTTTAGGCACAAAAACTACTTTTTAGACGAGCCTATCCTAACTTCCAAAACCGTGATTACCCTGCCTGTTTCGGCGGCAGAAGCCAAGTGGCGGGCCAATGAGTCACCAGATTTCAATACGCAGTTGCTCACTACCCGTACTGAGGGCAGCGATATTGTTATTGAATCCACCACGCCTATTTCTGCCGAAGATTCATTCTATCAGCCTGCTGTAAGTGTTCCTTCTGGGGTGTTGGCGTCTTCATCAGACGTTGCTTGGAAGCGTGGGTGGACCAACAATCAATGGCTTCTTTATTCCCTCCTTCCGCTCATTTTTGTGTTTTGGTTTTGGCATAAAAAAGGCCGAGACAAGCCCATTACGATTGTTCCGCAGTACTATCCACCCCCAAATATGACCCCTGCCGAAGCGGGTGTTTTGATTGATGATAAATTGCACGACCACGATATTATTTCCTTGATTCCCTACTGGGCGTCGCAGGGATTGATTAAAATCGAAGAAATAGAAACCGTTGTATTGCTCGGGCTATTGAAAAATACGGACTACAAATTGACCCGTCTAAACTTCCTGCCAGAGGCAGCTACTTCCTACGAAAAGCGGTTATTTGATGGACTTTTCAGCGGACAAAATTCGGTCTTGCTCTCTTCGTTGCGGCTTACTTTTTACAAAACAATGGAGAAAGTCAACGAATTGCTTAAGAATAAAATTGAAGCAAATCGCCACTACGAAGGCAGCGGAATTGACGCGGGCAAAGCCATGAAAATTGGAGGCTATGTGTTGTTTGGGCTTTGTGTGTTGTTTACTTTTTCGTTTGAAGGAATACCAGAGATTGGGTTTGTATCCGTAGAAACGGGCGTTGGAGCGCTGGTTCTTGGGCTGGTGATGGTGGTGCTCAGCCGAAAAATGCCCAAAAAGTCGCTTTTAGGGGTGGAGATGTATCGACAATTGGCAGGGTATCGAATGTTTATGCAAACCGTAGAACTGCCTCGCCTTCAGCAACTCATTCGGGAAGATCCGCATTATTTTGATAAAACACTGCCCTACGCAATGGTTTTTAACCTGACCGATAATTGGTCCCAAAAATTTGAGTTGCTCAATGTTCCTCCGCCTAATTGGTATTCTTCCAACGTCAACGGATTTACGACTTCCCAGTTTGCCCGTCGTTTTCAGGATGCTTCCCAAACCATGAGCAATACCCTCACGAGCGCTCCTTCTAAGAGTGGTAGTAGTGGCGGTGGCGGTTCTAGCGGTGGCGGTTTTGGCGGCGGTGGTGGCGGCAGTTGGTGATTTATTTATTCTTCTATCTTTACCGAAAATAATCTTCTCATCGTTCTGTGATGGGATACCTCAGAATATGTTTTGTGGTATAGATGCTTTTAGCTAGAATTTAAGAACGAATAAATCAACAACTATGAAAACAATTCAGCTTCTCGTACTTTGTTTTTTCGTCCAGTGGAGTTATGCCCAAGAAAAGTCCCTTTTGTGGGAAGTATCGGGCAATGGCCTGCCGAAGCCGTCGTACCTCTACGGAACCATCCACATGATTTGTCCCAACGACTATTTTTTGACCGATTCGACCAAAGCTGCTTTTCAAAAGGCAGAGCAAGTTTACCTCGAACTCGATATGGATGATCCAACCCTGATGTCCAAGATGATGCAAATGATGCTGCTTACCAACGGCAAGAAAATAAAAGACTATCTCAAACCCGAAGAATACACCCTATTGAGTGACTATTTTAAAGAAAAAATGGGCACAAACCTTGACCAAATGGGGGGGATGAAGCCATTTGCCCTGATGTCGATGCTGTACACAACGTTGTTGAGTTGTCAGCCGCAATCCTATGAAGTGGTGTTTACACAGATGGCTTCTAGTACCAAAAAAGAATTGCTCGGACTTGAAACGGTAGAACTTCAGATGGGTGTTTTTGACCAAATTCCCTACGAAAAACAGGCAGGATTGCTGGCGGATATGGTCCGAAAGAAAGATGAATCCTCCAAGGAATTTGGCGACATGGTGGCGCTCTACAAAAAGCAGGATTTGGAAGGACTTTTAAAATTGATGGATAACAGCGAATGGGATTTTAACGGCTACGAAGATATTTTATTGGCCAAGCGAAATTCGGCTTGGGTGCCCATCATGGAAAAGGCAATGAAGTCTAAATCCACTTTTTTTGCGGTAGGTGCAGGACATTTGGGAGGAACAAAAGGTGTGTTACAACTGCTTAAAAAACAGGGGTATATAGTAAAAGCCGTGCTGTAATTTTAGGTTTAATAATGGCATGGCTACGCTTTTTCTGCCTGTGCAGATATACCTCCTGAGGTAAAAATGCGTTTTATTTGACGTCCAGTAGCACTGAGTAGCTAGGCGGTTTGGTACCTATTTATTACTAATATCTCGCAAATAAACGAAAGAAGAATGAACACAATCAAATCAATGGTGCTTGTGGCGGTGGGGTTAATGGCAGTGGTGGCAAGGGCGCAAACTCCCGATGAAGTTGTGAATGGTTATTTAAATCAAACGGGCGGCAAAGACAAACTATCAGCCCTTAAATCCCTTCGAATGGAAGGGAAAATCAAAATGCAGTCGGTGGAAATTCCCGTGACGATATTTCAAGAAAAGGGTGGAAAACTAAAAATAGCCACGATTGTCAACGGAGTCGAGTTTGTCCAGACGGCTTATGATGGAAAAACCGCGTGGGCTACCAATGCCGTGACAAAACTTCCCGAAATCCTGTCGGAGGAAGATACATATAACATCCAGCAGGAAGCCGATGCCGATTTTCCCAATCCTTTTTTAGATTACAAGTCCAAGGGCTACGTAGTAGAGACGCAAGGGCGGGAAAAAGTGGGTAATGTGGATTGTATTAAGCTTAAACTGACTAAAAAAGGGCTTAAACGGAATAAAAAAGTGGAAGAAAATAGTATGGTTTACTACTTTGACGCCCAAGATTTCAGCCTTTTAATGTCGCGTGGTTTGATAAATAATGGGCCAGTAAGGGGCATTCCGCAGGAAATCATGTACAATAACTTCCAAAAAGTAGATGGAATGACGTTTCCTTTTGAAATGCGTTATCGAATAAGTGGACAAGAAGGGCAGACGATTATCATCGAGAAAATAGCCATCAATCCTGTGTTGGATAACAAAGTATTTGTTTTTCCAGAAGGGAAATAAATAGGTAGGGATATGATGGGCGGCTACATTTTTTGCAGCCATGCTGCCAAATCCATCATCCATGCCACGCCCACGTGAACGATGATACCGCCCCAAATACTGCGTGATTCCAGCGCAATGACGCCCAAGATATAACCGCCGAAAATGGAGCCGATGGTTTCGCCGAGAGGCTTGCCAAAATGCAGCGAAGCATAACATACTACCATGGGAATAATGGCGCCTCTGCCCAATAAATGGGCCATTCCGATGACCATAAACCCCCTGAACATCAGCTCGGCGGATACAAAGTCAAACGCATACAACAGCTCATAAAGCAAGGTCGTAACCCAGCGCGAAACCCCGAAAAATTCGTCGGCATTTGAGTCAAAATAAGTGGGATAGGAGCGTAAAAAATCGGGTTGAAAAGAAGCCCAGGCGATTAGCGGAAGCATCAACGAGACCAGTATAAAGTAAGGCTTTAACTTTGTCCATTTGGGTTGAAGTCCGTAAAAATGATGGCGCTGATTATCGACAAAATAATAAAATAAAGCCAATGGCAGAAAAACGGTCAACGCCGAAGATACATTGGTGAAGCAATGAAATAGATAGCTGTATACCGCTCCATCAAAGAGGGCTCGACTCAGGGAGTTGTAGCCGTAAAAGCCGCCGTCAAGCCCCAAAACGGCCAAAATAAAGAGGCTATAGAGCCAGAATCGGGGGTTTTTGAGGCGCCACCATTCTTTGGTAAAACCCAAGTAAATCAATAAACCACCGTAATACGCAAAACAGTAAAGCAGAAAATACCAGACAATGCGTAGCGGATTGCCCCGGTAGCTGTCAATGATTCCGCGTTCGAGATTGACCGAGTAATTGAACGTTATTAACAAAGCTAAAAACAGGACAAGAGTTCCGTAAAGATTCCAACGGAAGTCTTGCCGCAGGTGTTTGCGAAGCGCGTCCCAAATCGGTTTCATCTTAGCTCTTTCTGCCCGCTTCTACGGCGTTGCGTACGCTTCCATGGGCTTCAAGCAACGCCTGCGCTTCTTCTGAGGTGAGGTGAGGAAGCTCCTCTCTGACCATACGGATGGCCCGTTGTACCAATTTATAGTTGGTCATTTGCATATCGACCATTTTATTGCCTTTCACGCGCCCCAGCTGAATCATCACTGAGGTTGAAATCATGTTTAATGCTAGTTTTTGGGCGGTTCCTGATTTCATACGCGTACTGCCCGTGACAAACTCTGGGCCCACGACAATTTCAACAGGATACTCTGCGGCGGCGGCTACCGCCGAACCCGTATTACACACGATACAACCCGTCAGAATGCCAGACTCGCGGGCTTTCTGCAATCCCCCAATCACATAAGGGGTTCGACCAGAGGCCGCAATGCCTACCAGCGAGTCCAATTCATCAATTTCGTATTCTTTTAGGTCAATCCATGCCTGTTCGGGGTCGTCCTCGGCGTTTTCGACCGCCCGCCGAATGGCTTGGTCGCCCCCGGCCATCAGCCCTATGACCAAATCAAAGGGGACACCGTAAGTAGGTGGACATTCTGATGCATCTACCACCCCTAATCTACCGCTCGTACCTGCCCCAATGTAGAAAAGACGCCCTCCCTGCTTCATCCGAATCACAATTTGTTCGACCAAAGCCTCAATCTGCGGAATGGCCTTTTCGACGGCATAGGGTACGGTTTTGTCTTCGTTATTGATGTTGATGAGCAGTTCCCGAACACTCATTTGGTCAAGATTTTCGTAACGGGAAGTAGATTCAGTCGTAGAAGTTGATAGCATAGTTAGTTTAAGTAATGCGTATGATGAAACAAAGGCAACAACACACTTATTTTAATTCGGCCAATACGGTAATTCCGCCCTTCGTTTTATCTTCTAAATTGACAAGTATTTTGGCGTCTAAGGGTAAGTAAAGGTCTACCCGTGAGCCAAATTTGATAAAGCCCATTTCGGAGCCTTGGGCTACTTGTTGCCCTTCTTTTACGTACCATACAATTCGTTTGGCCAATGCGCCCGCAATTTGCCGAAAAAGTACTTCTACGCCGTTAGGAGCTTTGATGACGGTGGTGGTGCGCTCGTTTTCTGTGCTAGATTTTGGGTGCCAAGCCACTAAGTATTTGCCTGGATGGTACTTGAAATAGTTGACCACCCCCGAAATGGGATTCCAGTTGATGTGTACATTGATGGGTGACATAAAAATCGACACTTGGCGGCGTGGTCCTTTGAAATATTCGGTTTCAATTACCTCTTCAATAACGACCACTTTTCCATCACACGGAGCAATGACGTGTTTTGGGTTGACAGAAAAAACGCGGGCTGGTTTTCGAAAAAACTGAAGGATGATAAAGAAGAAGATAAGGGATGCGGCCAGCCAAGCCGTGGTCAACCAATCTAATTCTCCCCAGAAATAGCGAACCAATCCGTTGGTTATCAGTACAAAAAGAGCCGCTAATCCAATGCTGGCCGTTCCTTCTTTATGAATAGTCATGTTTGCGTATAGGTAAAATAAAAAATGCGAGGGATAGGTTTAAGCCTTTCACCTCGCAAAAATAACAATCTTATCACTACTCGCTACTCACAGCGCATTACTTTATTAGTAACCGCCACGGAATTTGTAAGTGCTGGCCACTTTGTCGATGGCCACAATGTAAGCCGCCAAGCGCATATTTACTTTGTATTTTTGAGAGGTGGCGTATACATTTTCAAAGGCATCCTTCATGATACGGTCTGAGCGGCGGTTGATGCGTTCCAAATTCCATTTGTAACCGATGCGGTTTTGAACCCATTCAAAGTACGAAACCGTTACCCCGCCTGCGTTGGCCAGAATGTCGGGCACAACCATGATTCCCTTGCTGTTGATGATGTCGTCGGCGCTGGCTGAAGTTGGGCCGTTGGCACCTTCTACAATCATTTTTGCCTGAATATCGGCGGCGTTTTCGTGGGTAATCACATCTTCTTTGGCCGCAGGAACGAGCACATCCACGGGGAGAGAAAGTAATTCTTCGTTGGTGATTTTTTCGGCTCCGGTGTATCCTTCCAACATTCCTCCGTTGGCATTTCGGTAGGCCATCGCGGCTTCAATATCGATTCCGTTGGAATTATAATACCCTCCCGAAATATCACTGATGGCCTGCACGCTTACGCCGCGTTCGTGAAGCAGAGCTGCCGCGTACATACCCACGTTGCCAAATCCCTGAATGGCAGCAGTAGCACGGTAGGGATTGATACGCATTTTTTCCATGGCCGAAAGCGCCGAAACGGTTACGCCGCGTCCGGTAGCTTCGGTTCGTCCGAGCGAGCCGCCCAATACAAGCGGTTTGCCCGTTACTACTCCCTGCACGGTCATGCCTTTGGCTTTGGAGTATTCGTCCATCAACCAAGCCATTTCGCGCGGGCCAGTGCCCATGTCGGGGGCGGGGATGTCTTCATCGGGACCAAATACGTTGAGCATCGCGGTGGTGTAAGCACGCATCAGTCGCTCAATCTCTCCCGCTGACATTTCGCGTGGGTTGCAGGCAATTCCGCCTTTGGCACCCCCGTAAGGAATGTCAACCACGGCGCATTTCCAGGTCATCCAAGCGGCTAAGGCCCTGATTTCGTCAATGTTTACCCCCATGTCGAATCGAATTCCGCCTTTGGAGGGCCCCAGAATGGTAGAGTGAATAACGCGATACCCTTCAAAAACCTTGATTTGTCCGTTGTCCATCGTCACGGGCAGACCCACGACGACTTGCTTTCGAGGCATTTTAAGGATATGGTACATTTCGTCGCTGATACCCAATAATTCGGCAGCTTTGTCAAAGCGCGACATCATAGACTCCAGTGGATTCTCCTTATCTTTTATCGGAGCTGGCTCAATGTAAGTCATCATTGTTTGTAAATTCTGATTGTTTGGAATATTCATTTGTTGATAGAAAACACTCCCTGTTGGCTGTGCTAAAAGAGTGAGTTTTCAGCTGCAAACTTAACAGGATTAAAACGAAAAAGGTAGAAATATAGTTTTGTCTTGGTATTGTACAATTTTTAGAAGAAGAAGGTTGTATTAACTATCTAACTGTGTGGCGAATAGTGTAGGGAGAAGACCACTATTTTCCAAATAATCCATGGTATTTAGCGGAATTTGTAGAATCAAAAAAAAATACCTTTTTATTAAACGGTAACATTAAATGGTTTGTAGGACAAGAATAAAGCGTATTTTTGCGCCTTAATCAACTTCCGCCGTTAAGTTTTTACCCCAAACCGGAATTTTTATATGACTGTACAGGAAGACAAAAAACGTTACTCTGAAGAAGAGCTGAAAGAGTTCGAAGGTATCATCAACCAAAAACTAGACGCAGCGCGCAATGAATTGGCGTACATCAAAGACACATTGAGCCGTAAAAATGACAGTGGTACTGACAATACAGGTGCCGCGACCAAATTGATGGAAGATGTGGATACGAGCGAACGCGAACAAATGAGCCAATCGGCGGCGCGCCTGCAAAAATTTATTACTCAACTTGAAAATGCCCTTGTGCGCATCAAAAATGGCACTTACGGTATTTGCATTGACACAGGTAAGTTGATTCCAAAAGAGCGTTTGCGGGCGGTACCACATACCCAGCAAACGATTGAAGCAAAACTGCGTCGTAAGTAGGTATACATCTACTAAAAGGCGGCAAAATCCATTTTCTTGTTTCTAAAAAGCAAGAACGTGGTTTTGTCGCCTTTTTATTTTCGGGTTCTGGCTTTTTACGATTCTTTTTTACCCTCTTGTTTGCTGGCTCGGTTGGCATTTTTAATTTGCGCTTCCAATACATCCCACATCTCAGGTGTGACTTCGTGCAGAAAATTAAATTGGCCACCATTAAGTACTTCTCCGCCGTCGAGCGTAATCACCTCACCCGTCATGTAGGCCGAAAAGTCAGACATCAGATAAGCGGCCAAATTAGCCAATTCTTGATGCTCTCCCGTGCGATGCAACGGAATACGGTTTTCAAAGGCAAATTTTTCAGCCAATTCTTTTGGAAACAAACGGTCCCAAGCGCCTTTGGTCGGAAACGGCCCCGGGGCAATTGCATTGAGTCGAATGCCGTACTTGCCCCACTCATAGGCCAGTGATTTGGTCATGGCAAGGGCGCCCGCTTTGGCCATTGCGGATGGAACTACCCAACCCGAACCCGTCCAAGCGTAGGTAGTGGAGATGTTGAGAATTGTTCCTTTGATTTGATTATCAATCCAATACTTACCGATGGCGAGCGTAAAATAATACGTGCCGCGCAGTACGATATCAACGACTGTATCAATGGCTTTGTACGAAAGGCGCTCGGTAGGACTGATAAAATTTCCAGCAGAGTTATTGACCAACCCATGCACCGCGCCAAAACGCGCAATGGCCGCTTCAATGACGGCTTCTATTTGTTCGGGTTTGCGCACGTCACACTCGGCGGGTAGTACTTGTCCGCCCGTGGCTTCGGTCAATTCTTGGGCGGTTGCTTCCAAAATGGCCAAACGACGGCTGCATATTACGACGTTGGCCCCCAATTCGAGAAAATATTTGGCCATGGATTTGCCAAGGCCCGTGCCGCCGCCCGTTACGATGATGGTTTTGCCCGCAAGCGACCCGTCGCGTAGCATGGGTTGAGAAAAATTCATTGGTTCAGGAGTTTTTAAATGACGATTTTATAAAATTTGAAGTTCTGATTTTTTACTTCCTACCTCATACTTCCTACCTCATACTTCCTACCTCATACTTCCTACCTCATACTTCCTACTTCTGGTGTCTTTTACCGAAACACAGCGTCGCGTTTTTGCATTTTGGCTTGGAAGGCTTCCGTGAGGTCGTCAGAGAGGAGCATGGCGGCGTTCCAAGTGGCCATGTACTCCAATCCATCGGCCACGGAGTGGTCGCGGCTATGGTTCAGGATGGCTTTGGTGCCCCGAATGGAAAGCGGAGATTTGGTAGCAATGACCTGAGCAATTTTCATCACTTCGGCCAGCATGGTGTCGACATCGACAAAACTACGATTGGTTAGGCCGATTCGTTCGGCTTCTTGGCCCGATACATTTCGTCCTGTATAGGCCATTTCGCGCGCAATACCTGGTGGGATAATTTTGGGCAGTCGCTGCAAAGTACCTAAATCGGCCACCATGCCCATGTCGATTTCTTTGATGGTAAAAAAAGCGTCGTGGGTGCAGTAGCGCATATCGCACGCACTGACGATGTCGACCCCGCCGCCGATGCACCCGCCGTGGATGGCAGCTACCACGGGTTTGCTACACTGCTCAATGGCATTGATGGGGGCTTGTAAATCAAGCACTTGCCGGCGCAGTTTTTCGCGCTTCCGCCCTTCGCATTTTTGTGCAGATTGCGCTACTTGCATCAATAGTTCTAAATCAATACCCGCGCAAAAATGTCGGCCGTTGCCCCTTAAAATGATTATCCTGACGTCCTCATTTTCGTCCAATTCCTCAAAAATGGCCTTCATTTCTTGCCATGCTGTTTGGTTGAGAGCATTGGCGCGTTCGGGGCGGTTAAAAACCACCTGCGCCACGTAATTTTCTATGGTCAGGGAAAAGGTTTCAAAAGGCATGAATCGGTTCTTTTTATTACGTTTTGAAAGTAAATTTGCTGATGGTTACGCAATTTATTCTGCTTGCATACTAATTGCAAACCTACACAACTAATTTTTGTTTCAAAAAGAATTGGTGTAAAATTGTGTTTAACCCATTAAAATAGAAATTTTTTCCAGAAAATGGCCTGATGGAAAACGGATAAATGAAAAAAGGAGTTAAGAATAAAAAAGGTGCTAAGCTCCAAGGTACTTACTGGATTTAACATACCAATGCCCAAAAATCTATGAATTTCGAAACACTTGCCATTCAGAGTACTCAATTTCACGACGCCAATGCGAGTGCGGTCGTACCCCCCATTTATCTTTCCACGAACTTTGAGCGGGAGCCTGACAGCAGTATTCCGCACGGACATATTTATACTCGGGCCAGCAATCCCAACCGTAATGCCCTGGAAAAAGCGTATGCCGCGCTGGAAGGTGGACAGGTAGGAATGGCATTTGCGTCGGGACAGGCCGCGACGACCACCTTGTTTCAATGCCTGCTTCCCGGCGACCACGTCATCATTCCTGACGACGCGTATTATGGCACGCCAGCGTTGTTGCAGGACGTGCTGAGTTTGTGGGGACTTCAATTTTCGAAGGTCGATATGAGTGACTTAGCGGCGGTAGAAGGGGCATTTCAGCCCAATACGAAGTTGGTTTGGATGGAAACGCCCTCCAATCCTTTATTGAAAATTACGGATGTAAAGGCCGTGGCTGCACTGGCGCGGGCCAAAGGGGCGTATTCAGCCTGCGACAATACATGGGCTACTTCGGTGTTGCAACGCCCGCTTGATTTGGGGTGTGATGTGTCGATGCATTCGGCCACGAAGTATTTTGGTGGTCATAGCGATTTGTTGAGTGGAGCCCTGATTTTTAAGGAAAATGGTGCGTTGGCCGAAAAAGCCCGGATGATTCAGGCCTTGGGAGGGGCGGTACCGTCGCCTTTTGATTGTTGGCTGATTGTCCGTGGCATTAAAACCTTGGCGCTTCGGGTGCGGCAGCAATCAGAAAATGCCGCTAAACTGGCGGAATATTTGAGTACCCATCCCAAATTAGAAGCCGTTCATTATCCTTTTTTGGAAAGCCACGCTGGGTACGAAGTAGCCAAGCGCCAGATGGCATCGGGTGGGGGGATGTTGTCGATTCAGGTAAAAGGCGGCGCAGAAGAAGCCTTGGCCGTTAAGAGCAAAGTAAAGGTGTTTATCCGGGCGACGAGCTTGGGAGGCGTAGAAAGTTTGATTGAACACCGGGCCACGGCCGAGGGCGTTCATTCGGTTAGTCCGAAGAATTTACTGCGTATTTCAGTCGGATTAGAGCACGTTGATGATTTAATTGCAGATTTAGCCCAGGCGCTTGGGTAAATATAAGTATTTGAAAATCAAAATATTGCTGTATTTTCATTCTTAAAGCGAAGTTTTTTTACATTATTTCGTTAATTTTTTTGGTAAAAAGACTTGACAAACCACGAAAAACAGCTACCTTTGCAGTCCCAAAACAATGGTTCTGGGAAGTTTTAGAGAGATGGCAGAGTGGTCGAATGCGGCGGTCTTGAAAACCGTTGACTGTTACAGGTCCGGGGGTTCGAATCCCTCTCTCTCTGCGAAAAGGCTGTAAATCCCTGATTTACAGCCTTTTAATTTTTCAAATCTGCTCCTATTTCTGCGCTTGCGCAGGTTTTTAAGATTCTTGATTTTTGATCGTTTTTTCCTTCCCTATGACTCCTGAATACGACCGACTTTTTAGAGAAAATATATTGGCTTTTACGAAGGCAGTACACAATCAGGAGAAAGAATACACTGCCTTTTATCCCATGATCGGGAAGGAATATGCTCAGGGAAAGCATTTGTTGGTGGTAGGACAGGCCGTAAACGAATGGCTGCCTTCCGGATTTACTATCGGAGATGATGAGCATGTGTTGGATGCTCATATAAAATTGGCGTTTGAGGAGTCGCAGGCCGAAGGAGAAGATTGTCCCTTGAACTGGGTCAATACAAACTGGACAAAATCAGGACTTTTTCGCTCCTTCTTTTGGAATGTCACCTACAAACTGGTCAAACAAAAATACGGGAAGACGGACAAAAATTGGAATGAGGTAATAGCCTGGAGCAATTTGATGAAAATTGCACCGCAAAAAGGCTGGAATCCTGATGGAAATGAGATAAAAGCGCAGGAATATGCCGCTGCACTATTCGTTGCAGACCTTAACTGCCTTCAACCCCAAAATGTCATCCTGTTTACCAATCTGGAGACGTGGGCTAAGCCAATTTTTGAAAAAGCAGGTATTCACTATGAAGCGTGTCCTTCGGGTTTTATTCAGGCAACGGCTGTCTACGGAAATTCAAAAATCATTGTTACAGAACGTACAAAAATGGGGCTGAATCATCAAAACTGTATTGATGAGTTAATGAAAGAAATACTATAAGTTACTGGTTGTTTAAAACCGTACGAAATTCCTCAAAGGTAACAATCGGAATAGGAGGAAAGAGTTCAGGGATTTTGAGAAGATTACGTATATGCCTGTCGTTGGTGACCCGATAATCTACATTGGCACCAATGGCACAATCCACAAATTTATCATCGTCAGGGTCATCGAAAACCAGTTGCCATTTATAAGAAGGTTCGTAGCGTTGGGTATTCACAGAAGTTAGAAGGATAGAAAACACGATTTCCATTGCCTGTGGTCCAAATTCGCGGTTGATAATCTCAGCATATTCCGAAATGATTTCATTACTGAAGACCCAGACAAATTCTTCTCGTATGAAAGCATCATAAAGCCATCGGAGAGAACCGTTTTTGGGAATTGAACTCAATAATCCATTGGTGTCAATAACGGCTTTAATCATTGCTGACCCCTGATTTTTTTTAGATAATTGCCTCGATGTTCGTTTATCTCTACTGAAGACTGCTCAATTTTTTCCATCGTTATGCCTTTTTCCTGCATAGCTTTTTCCACTACAATGTCTAACTCTTTGCTTAAATGCTGAACCAAAGTACGACGCAGCGCTGTTAATTCTTCCTCATTCATCTGTCGATGCTGGAAGAGCTGAAGTATCAGCATTTGCGCTTCGTTGAGCTTCAATGGTGATGTTTGGGTCGTTGCCATGATCGTAGTGCTTGATTAAGTCTACAAAGTTAACAAAATATTAGCAATGCTTAATTTATTAGCCTTCTACACTTCAGCTTTACCTAAAAGCGGTTTAAGCATTTTTGTAAGCGCAGCCTCTACTTCGTAGGTTATTTTGGAGTCATCCAGCTGGATGTAATAGAACCTCAATTTTATATCCGGCGAAGCCCAATGTTTTAGGTGCATGGCATAGGTACCGTGATACCCATTTCCCAAATGTTGCTTGATACGGGAAGCAATGTTGGATTTAACGCTGCCTACGTACAATGCCTTCGATTCACTTTCATTACCGGTGTTCTTTTTGGGCAATGCCAATGTAAACACCTTCCTGCTTTCATTCTGAAATAGTTTGCCCCTGCTTGCGTTATAGTTTTCTGAAAGCAGTTTTTTGTCTTCGGGATTAACTAACTCATAAATGTAAACAAAGGATGCCTTAGCTAAGGCAAGATTTGCCATTGCTTCAAGTGGCTCAACTCCGATGGAAATGCCCGTTTTGGGCGAAAGAGGTTGAATATCGGAGACTAAAAATTCAATAGGTCCGGAAAGTTTGAGTTGCGCTGCCGTGTCTTCAATCCTTGTGATTCTTGCTTTTAGGTCTTTTACTCTTTCGGAAATAAGATCGGAGAAGTCTATGTCCATTACTTTTTGATTAAGGGCGTATCATCCTTTTTAAAGTATCCTGCATGGCGGTTTTGAAGGCATCGTCTTTGGAGATGAGGCGATACAGGTCGAGCTCGGATTTGCGTTGCTTGGCCATTACTTCGTCAAAGATTTTCCTGAACGCTATTTCTCGGTTTTGGGAGTCCTGATTCTCAGAATACTTGTCTTTGAAATCGGGGTGCGCTTGAATGCTTTGCGCGAGGGTGACAAACTTCACTCGCTGTTCTTCGGGCGTTAAATCCCATCCCTGAAACCATCGTTCATTAAAACTTTTGATGATTAGATCGAGCGGGTCTTCCTGAGTGGTATCTCCGTGAACACCTCTTACGTTAGAGTTTTGCGGCTCCAGTTCCTTCAAATTGTCCTGTGATGTATACATTGCCCGCGTTATCGACCGCGATACTGTGACCTATGTCATAGCCATTTCCACCGGCAGAGGCAATTGAGGTGATGTTAGGACTAATGTCAGAAGCATTGGACAGTGTACATACCCACTTACTTCCATTATAAACACGAAGGCATTTAAAGGTAAGGTCGTACGCTAAATCGCCTTCCATTGGCCCAGATAGGGCCAAAATGGCATCATACGTGAGGCGTGGGTAGTTAAATGAGGGTGTAACCCCAGTGGGAGTGATGGTAACATTCTGGGCATTAAGTCTTAAAATGACCGCCATAAGGGCAAGAGAAAGAAACAATAATCGCATTCTTAACGTTGGTATGAAGACAGTAATAAATATTGTGATGCTTTTAAAAGGGAAAAGAGTGATGTAAGTATTACTTTACTTACACTTTTATTTTTTTAAACTCCCAGAAAGGGGTTTAAAGGCCCCTTTTTAAGCCCTAATTGGGCTTAAGTAACATTTCTTAGAAGACTCTTAACCCCATTACTACACTCTCAGAATGCCTCACCCGTAAACAGATAAAAGTTGGGGCCGTCTTCGGAGAACCCGACGTCTAATCGGACATAAATATCTCGCCTTGGGAAGAGCAAATAACGCAGTCCGACGCCAGCAGTAGGGCGGATATATTGGGTAGAGAATTCGCTGATTTTGGGGGCTACGACGGCCGCTCCCGCAAAAGCAGCGGCCCCAAATCGTTTGCTAAAACCGAAGGGCAACCAGCGGTGCTCCACCTGAGCTGCTATCATGTTTTTGTCTCGGTAACGACCTGAATAATAGCCCCGCATAATCATTTCTCCACCCATCAATGCGAGTTGGTTGAAGGGAATGTTGCCCCCGTAAAAATTTCCATATACCTGCCAAGCCAGCACATTGCGTGGGCTGGTCGGATGGTAGGAACGTACATCCAGATTGACTCCATGAAATGTATATTGACTGCCAATGCGGGGATGATATTGAAGGAAAGAGAGCTCACCAAAAAGCCCTTTTCTGACATTCAGCACGTTGTGACGGTTGTCATACACCAACGCCGCTCCCAGCCCCACATTAATGGTTCCGTTGGTGCCTAAGGGTTTGTCATAGAGATGATTTTCGGGCTGTTTAAACGCGGTATTATACAGCTGCTGATAATCTATTTCGGGTCCGATAAAAAGATTGGGAATGATTTTTCTTAAAACCCTTTGGCGGAATAAAAGATAGTTGGCGTCGATCAATGCAGGCTCTTTGGCGGAAGGCGAGGGCCCGATGCCATAGTATAGAAGCGGAAATTTCTGGAAGCGCATTCGGCCTAGCAAAAACCAATTGTCTTGGTCTCCGTAAATGGCATTATCTATCCACAACCCATATTGCCCATTCATCGTGACAAAGCCAAATGCCTGCACTTCACTAAGGCGGTTGAGTGTATCATTTTTGGCCTGGAAAAGCAGGAGGGAAGATACCCCAAACTCAAAGCTAGTTTCGGGCGCGTAAGCCAGCGTAGGATAAAACCGATAACTTGGTTTGCCGGGTGCGGTAGTGTCTGATATTGTTTTTTTTATAAAACTTTTGAACCGACTATCCTGCCCCAATAGGGGGGCGCTCAATCCAAAAAAGCCCATCAAAAAAAGCAGAAATATTCGCTGCAACATCAACATAATATCAATCATAGTGTAGATATAAACCCAACTCAAATAAAACCGTTCCTGTAATTTAGCATTTACATGAATTAACGTCCACTTTGTTGAAGATGTTTTAATATTTCAGCTTGATATTATACAACGTCCAATGCGGCAATTTGTGGCTTGTAAGCCTCTGGCAAAATCACATTTTTCAGGTAGTTCTCTACTTTTAGTAATCTCAGAAGCTTGTAGGTACCAATTGCCGACGCAAAAATGGGGAATTTTCCGAGTCTAAGAAGCTTATTTACCCTTGTAGGAACGACCAAAATTTGCGCTTGTTTGAGCAAAAAAAATCGAAATGAACCTAAATGTTTCTCGTACTGCCGGTAAAGGTCAAGGGTAAAATGGCTTGATAGTAAGTTTTCTTGGATGTGTTCATCGCGCATTTTTTGCCATTCATCAAAATGGACGGGTAAGCCTTTAATGCCCATTCTTGCGCCTACGCGGTAAAATACCTCAAATACCTCCTCTTTTTCTGGCGGGGTTAATTTTCGCTCCAATAACTCAAACGACCGAATGGAATAATCAATGAGCATAAAAAGGACGTCGCGGTAGGCCCAATCGGGAATTTGAGTACCCCGTTTTTGCTCAACGCCCTGATGAATAGCGGCGATTTTGTCAATGGCAAAAATGGCCTCGCTGTACTCCGAAAAAACGATTTGACGAGCGTACGAAACGGTCGAAAATAAACGCCCCAGCGGGTCGGAGGGGAGTTTACCTGTGAAGTAAAGCCAATCTACGGCCTTGTTTAACGCAAATTCGGCCGAGGCGCCCGCAAAGATAAATAGGATTGTGTCGGCTTTACCCCAGATTTTCCGGACGATGGAATCAGGCGCTGCAAAGTATTCCATTTTGATGAATTTAGATTTGTTTTCGTCTCTACAATCAGAACCAGCAGGTAAATGTAAATAGTTTATTAAAAAGTACTTTTGTTTACAAAGTAAATTAAAAGTGTTGATTTTGTCAAGAGGTCATAATCTCCGAGCTTCTTAATGAGGTGGTAAAACCTGCGATTTATGTAAGAAAACGCAATAGATGTATAACGTTTTCTACGTTGATTATCCCCAATTTTAACTCAAATTACGTGACATTTTACGGCATAAAGGGCTAAAAATATGATAATCTGCACTTTATGGTTGATTATTAGGCCATAAATATCCACACTCCCCTTATTTAAATAGAATGAATGGTACATGATGGAATGGATTGGTTTTTTGAGGATTGGCCATTAATTTATTATTCAATCGGATCTGTTTTACTCATTGTTTTGGGGATTACCTCGGGCATTGTGCCTGATTATACCGCCAAAATGCCCGAGAAAAGTCATTTTTGGCTGCTTGTTCTGATGATTATATTTCTCCGGATTCCCAGTATTGGGTTCAATGAAGAACTCAACCCAGATGAAAGCCAGATGATGGCGCAGGCAATTACGCTAAGTCAAAAACCCATCTTTTGGTCGTCGGTAGACGGAACCACTTCTGGCCCGCTCAACAGTTATGTACTTTTGTTGCCCGCCGTTTTGGGAATTCCGCTGGATTATACGGCGGCCCGCATCACCGCATTGGGATTGATTTTAGTTGCTTTTTACTTTTTTTATCGCAGTCTCCAACTTATCTCCAAGCCAATTGCCACTCGTTTGAGCTCCTTGGCGGTTGCCGTTTTTTTTGGTTGGACCACCTGGTCTGATTTTCTGCATTACAGCAGTGAATTGGCCGCTCTGCCCTTACTGACGGCTTGCTTCTATATTGCCTGTTTATGGATGAGTGGCGCAAAACGATCACTGATTGACTTATACCTGATGGGCTTTATGGCGGGGTTGGTTCCGTTTTGCAAGTTGCAGGCTTTGCCTGTTATTGCGGGTCCGTTATTGGTTCTTGCCTTTTTTCTGATTCAATTTCAGCGGTTCAACTACAGGGCCCTTTTCACGTTGATGGGCGGCGGCGTGAGCAGTATTGGTATCATTCTAATGCTATGCGCCCGCTATGGCGTACTGGATGACTTTTATACCTACTATTTGCTGGCAAATTTGATTGGCTACGAAGAATTGAACCAATATTCAACGATGCTGCCCCATTCGCTCTTGGAGAGGTTCATTGCCCTGCCAACTTATTTAGCGCACCATCTGGATATTCTTGCGCTCTTTGCACTGATTGCGCCGTTGTTACTGCTCCGCTTTTTTAAGGCCAATCCTTTTATCAATAAAACGGAGAGTTATAAATGGATTTCGGTCATGGCGGTGGTTACATTGGGGCTGTCTCTGTTTGCGGTGTTTAAACCCGAAACGCAATTTAGTCATTACCTGCTTTTTGCCGTTTTTCCTTTGGGCTGGGTACTCAACGTTTGTCTTTCGCCGCTGCTAAAAGAGAATGGGTCGCCCGAAAACAGGTGGCCAACTCGGGTGTTTATGGCGACGATATTCTTCTTTATTTTTCTGCGGTTTACACTGTACGGCTATTTCAGTACTTACAGTGTGGCGTTAGTGACCTATCCGCCAATGAGTAACAATGAGGTAGGGCGCGGGGCTTCGGTAGCCTTCAGGATTAATCCTTACCTCGCGGTTTTTCCACGTTATGCCCGATTGCAGAAATCAGCCGTTGCCGAATGGATTCAACAGGCCACTAAGCCGACAGATTGCATAGCCGTGTGGGGTTGGAACTGTCGTTTATACGTTGAAAGTCAAAGGCGGCAGGGAACGGCGGAAACGCATTCTCAACGCAGTATTATGAAAAATTCGTTTCAGGCGGTATACCTTGAAAAATACATTCGGAATCTTCAAGAAAACCAACCCGCTTTGTTCTTGGATGCCGTAGGTCCTAACAATTTGATGTTTACGCTAAAATCGCAGCGGCATGAATCCTATCTAGCATTGTATCGTATGGTAGCAAGAGATTATTCTTTCGTCAAAGAAATTGACAGCGTTCGAATTTATCAACGAAAAGACCTCATTCGTCAAGCGCCTACTCAGGTATCGTTGTCGGGATACTGAAAGCATCATTCTTCCAAGAGAGTGCCCCGATTTTCTAAAGATTCACAATTATGAGGTATATTTTGACCGGCAAATTCACCCGTCAATAGGTTAATTTCGCGGGCGAATAGGTAGGATTCACCGGTGAATAGGTAGGATTCACGGCTTTTAGGGATAAAAATGAATAAAAGTTTATGTTACTTTGCTACCGTAGTCTAAAGAATTCAGCAACAAGTGTGTTCCTGTATTCTCTAGTCAACTCAATGTTATGAAAGATAAAGTGAGCCGTGAAAGCGGTTTTTGAAGATTTATTCAAGTAGGGTAAAGTTGTTGCATGACCCGTTCTCTTTGAGAGCGGGTCATGTTTTTTTGGGATATTCGATAGGAAGTATTTTATATTGAGATAGCTGGCAAACGGATCGAAACGGTTGTGCCTTCATTGGGGACAGATTGGATATTGAGCACACCCCGATGAATGGTAATGATTTTTTCGGCCAAGGTCAGGCCTAGCCCAAAACCTTTTATCGTTCCTACATTCTCGGCCCGCATCATGGGCAAAAAGACCTCTGAAAGCCGGGCGTCGGGGATGCCGATACCTCGGTCAATAATGTCAATAATTACCCAAAATGGTTGACAGGTGATGACTGCTTGTACAGGCTTAAAATTAGAATATTTGCAGGCGTTGTCAATAATATTAATCAAGGCCGTACGCAACAAACTGTTATTGCCGACGACCTTAATGCGCGGGCTGTTTTCAATAAATACTTCGGTCAGTTGCAAGTCAATTTGTTGATGTGGGTACTTTTCCTGAAAATAACTTACGGTGTCCAAAATTGTATCTACTGGATTGACATCTTCCATGAGTCGATTAGGGTTCAGCCCTTCGACCTCCGTCAGGTGCAGGAGCGAATTGGCCAGTTCAATGGCATCCTCTAGCCGGAGTAGTGCTTTTGCCATGCTCTCGCGGGTAGCTTCGGGGGTTTGGTCGTAGGCCAAGCCCGTTTCCAACATTCCCTTTACGACCGTCAGCGGTGTGCGGATTTCGTGGGAGGCATACCCAATAAAGTGCTCATGGCTGACGGCCAATTTTTGCAGCCGACTCAATAGTTGATTGAACGACCCGGCCAAGTAACTTGCTTCGTCGGGCTCGGTTTTAAAGGATAGTCGAAATGAAAAATCGTTGACGGTAGCGGTATTTATCTGACTGATTAAGCGGTCGAACGGCTGCATGGCCCGCCGAGCAAACAAAAAGCCTGCTAATATAATTACGGCCAATGATAAAATGTTGCCGCCCAAAAGGATGGCAAATAAGTTAGTACTGGTCTGGTGCCCGTTGAGGTCATAAGCCGTTACGACGACTACATAATTTCTGTTTTGGTAATTAAAAGACAGCGCAACACCTTCTTTAGGCGATGGCCATTCGGGTGTTTTGTAGGTAAAATACATCTCTTTGCGGCGGGCTTCGCGGAGCAGGTCTTTGGTCGGTACATAGTCGTGCGGACCCGTGGAAGAGTAAATGAGCTGATTTTCTACGTCAAAAATCATTTCTTTTTGCTCGGGTAAAATCAGAAAGCTGAATCGGTGAAATTCACTGCGATTCAGAAAATAGGTCTGGGCAGAAAGTGCGCGACGTTGCAGCCGGGTGCGCATCATTGAACGTCGGTACGATTCGTAAGCTTCAAAAATAAAAAAAGAAAACAGCACGAGTATCGTGGCTACCAATAACCCAAACGCAATCGTTACTTTTTCTTTGATGCTCATGGCTCAGCCCCAATCATGTATCCAACCCCAAAAACGGTATGTACGAGTTTTGGCTCTACGGTGTCTATTTTTCGACGTAGGTAATTGATATACACGTCTACCACGTTGGTATTGGTATTAAAATGTACATCCCAAACATTTTCTTGAATGCTCACTCGACTCACCACGCGCCCCTGATTCACCAACAGGTACTCAAGTAAGGCGTACTCCCGTGCGGTCAGTGTAATGCGCTGCCCTGCCCGCCAAACCTGATGCGATTGTGTGTCTAGTTCCAAGTCCAGCAGAGTCAGCCGTTTGGGAAGCAGTGGGCGGGAAGAATGCCGCCTTGCAAGGGCTTTTAGTCTGAATACCAGCTCTTTGAAGGCAAAAGGTTTGGTGAGATAATCATCGGCACCCGATTCAAACCCCAGTACTTTGTTGTCAAGGCTCCCCAGCGCCGTTAATAATATCACTGGAATCGCAGGCCAGTTTTGTTTGATAAAACGGCACAAATCATACCCATTAAGGCCCGGAATATTTACATCCAGCACCACCACATCATAGCTATGCTCATTGACTAAACTGCGCCCTATGATTCCGTCGTAGGCCATCGAAACAGGTATGCCTTCCGACTGTAAACCCTTCTGAATGAACTGGGCCAGTTCGACGTCATCTTCAACCAATAATACATTCATAACACGCTAAAAACACTTTTGAATGGCTAATTCTACCACTAAAGTAACCATTAAACGACTTGATTTGGGTTTCTAATCAAATTCTAATAAATCACTAATGAGTCTTTAATGAGCGTGGTGGTTATTTTGAAGGGTGAAACGACACCTCCACCCATTTCTTAATTTATTGTACAAATGATGTTTTTTGCCCGTCGTAACTCCTCCTTGATTGCCTTGATTTTAGTGAGTCATACTTGCCTGTTTGCTCAGGTATTGACGATGGAAAGAGCCATTGAAGCAACCTTTTCTAATTATCCGACGCTGGCGGCGCAACGCTCGGCGCTGGAGGCTATTCGGGCAAATGCCCAGGTGGTGCGCGACAATCGTCTGCCCAATGTTCGTCTCCACGACCAGATAGATGTCGGAACGGCTAACGGTCATTCGGGCTCGTATTTTTCGCTGGGGTTAATCGTGCCTACTTCGGGCGGGCGACGGACGGAAAACCGAATGGATTTGGCTTCGGGCAATATTGCGCTGGCTTCCATGGACTGGGAAGTGTATAATTTCGGGCGTTTTAAGGCCGAAGATCAGCTTGCCCGCACCGATATTGCCGTTGGTGAATCTGCGCTGGAACGGGAAAAATTTGGACTTCGCCAACTCGTCATTACTACCTATTTAGATTTGCTTCGCCTGCATCAACTCTTGAAAATTGAGCAAGGAAACATGGCCCGCGTGGATACCGTTCGTCGAATCACCGTTAACTTGGTGCGTAATGGCATCAAACCTGGGCTTGATTCGTCGCTGGTTTCGGTGCAGTTTTCCAAAGCTAAACTCGGCTATTGGCAGGTGCTGGAAGATTATCGACAGGCCGCCAATCAACTCGCCACGCTCACAGGGCGCCCCGTCGAGCAAATGCAAATTGATACCACTTTTCATTCGGCATCGGCGGGTTTGTCTCCTCTTTATTCTGAACCCACCAATGACCATCCACTGCTGAAATACCGTGATTATTTGGCCAAATATCGCTCGGCAGAAATTGATGTGATTCGTAAAGCCGCCCTTCCGAGGGTTTCACTGCTGACGGCGACTTGGGCGCGAGGTTCTAGCATTAACGTTGAAAATAACTATGGACCTTTGGGCAACGGGCTGCTTTACAGCCGGACCAACGTTCTGATCGGGGCGGCAATGACCGTCAACTTGACGGATTTTCGTCGTTCTTCCCATCGTATTCAGTTGCAACAGTTTCGGGTAAAAGAAGCGACCAATCAACTGGCGGCGGAGCAACTGCAACTTAAAAATGCCCTAAATGCTTCGGAGGCGATGCTTTATGTTTTACAACTCGAACTAAAGGAACTGCCCCTTTCATTGCAGTCGGCTACGGCGGCTTATAACCAACGGCTTTCCCGGTATCATAATGGATTAGAAAATATTTTGGGGTTAACGGATGCCCTGCAACTGCTTACTTCGGTGGAAAAAGACGTTGTAATAACCCAAAGCCGTGCCCTGAGGGTGCAACTCCAAAAAGCTTTAGCCACCAATAATTTCGAGGCGTTTTTCGCCCTTTTTCGTCGGTAGTACCCCCTTAACCACCCATTGTATTTATGTCGCTCTTGTCCACATCGTTAAAACGTCCGCTTTCGGCTTTGGTGCTGATTGGGGGGCTTGTCGTGTTCTCTGTTTTATCGGCCACCAAAATTCCGATTGATATATTTCCCCGGCTAAATTCCCCCGTTATTTACGTGATTGAGCCTTACGGGGGCATGTCACCAGCGCAGATGGAAGGTTTTTTTGCGACCAGAATGCAAGACCAATTTCTGTACATTTCGGGTATCAAAGAAATCCAGAGCCGCAGCGTGCAGGGGCTTACCATCGTAAAGCTGGCTTTTTATGAAGGGTCTGACATGGCGCAGGCAGCCGCCGAAGTGGCGATTCAGGTCAACAGGGCCATGAAATTTTTTCCGCCGGGGGCGTTGCCACCGCAAGTGGTACGCTACGATGCGTCCTCGGTGCCCATCGGCGATTTGGTTTTCAGCAGCAAAACACGCGCGCTCAAGGAGATTCACGAATTGGCCGTCACGCGTATTCGACCGCTGTTTTCGACTATTCCGGGCCTTACGGCTCCGCCACCGATTGGAACCAACTCGCGGACGGTTGTGATTAACCTTGACCCCGATAAAATCCGGAGCCTGAACGTATCGCCCGATGAAGTGGTCGAGGCTTTGGCGGCCAATAACGTCATGACGCCCTCGGGGAATATTCGCGTCGAAAACCGAACTTACATTACCACCCTCAATTCACTTGAAGAAAAAGTCGAAGATTTTAATCAGATTTCCATCAGCACCAAGGGCCACCGCACCATTTTTCTACGAGATTTGGCGACGGTCTCCGATGGTTCTGACGTAACGGCGGGCTATGCGTTGGTCAACGGCAACCGTTCTTCTTATATTCCGGTGGTCAAAACGGCCGACGCTTCAACCTGGGATGTGGTGACTCGACTGAAGGCAAAATTGCCCGAAATGCGCAGCCTCCTTCCCGAAGATATCGAGGTTTCCTACGAATTTGACCAATCCATTTTTGTGATTAATGCGGTTAAAAGCCTGATTTTTGAAGGGGCGCTTGGGGCCATTTTGACGGGCCTGATGGTATTGCTTTTTTTGGGTGATTGGCGTAGTTCTTTGATTGTGATCATCACGATTCCAGTCTCGATTATTGCGGCGGTACTACTGCTGAATTTGGCGGGACAAACCATCAACATCATGACGTTGTCGGGGCTGTCGTTGGCCATTGGTATTCTGGTAGACCAGGCCACGGTGACCATTGAAAATATTCATCAACATTTGGAAATGGGGAAACCCAAAAAACTAGCCGTGTACGATGCCTGTCGGGAGGTTGCCTTGCCTCTTTTGCTGATTTTATTGTGCATTCTGGCCGTTTTTGCTCCATCTTTTTTGATGTCAGGCGTACCGAAAGCTATGTTTCTACCGCTATCACTTTCCATTGGATTTGCCATGACGGTCTCTTATTTTTTGGCCCAAAGTCTGGTGCCGATTTTGGCCAACCGCCTCATGAAAAGCCACCCTCATGTTTCCGAACACAAAGTTAATATCAAACAAAAGACGTCGTATTTTGAATGGATGCGCGACGGATTTGTGCAACAAACTAGCCGACTGATGCGACGAAATAGGCTGATTGTCAGTATATATCTTTTGATTATTTTCGTTTTGGCGGGCGTTGGATTTGTCTATATCGGTAAAGACATTTTGCCACAAATTAATTCTGGTCAGATGGTGATTCGGATGAAAACCCCCGACGGCACCCGCCTCGAACGCACCGAAGAAAGGGTAAAAGAACTCCTGAATTTGGTCAATGAAGTGGCCGAGGGGAATCTGGCTGTCTCTTCGGCTTACGTGGGCGTGGTGCCTACCAACTATGCCACCACCAACCTGTACGTCAGCACGAGCGGCTCCAACGATGCGGTGATTAAAGTAGCCTTGGCAAAAGAATACCATGCCAATATGCAAGATTTTAAAGAACGCTTGCGTGAGGCGGTAAAAGAACAAATGCCCGGCATCACGCTTTCCTTTGAGCCCGCCGACCTGACCGAAAAACTCATGAGTCAGGGCGCGTACACGCCCATCGAAGTGCAGGTGGCTGGTCGGGACATGGCCCAAATTGAAAGTTACGCCAATCAACTCGTGAGCGGTTTGGCGGAGGTGCCTTTTTTGCGGGATGTGCGAATTATTCAGCCCCTCAAGTTTCCCGTCATCAATATCAAACTCGACCGACAAAAACTAGCTATGATGGGGCTCAACATTCAGCAGGTAGCCCGGTCTATCACGGCGTCAACGTCTTCGAGTCGATTTACCGAAAAAAATCAGTGGCTGGATCAAAAATCAGCGTACACGTACCAAGTGCAGGTGCAGATTCCTGAATATGCCATGCGGAGCTTACCCCAATTGCAGGAAATTCCGTTGGTGGCAGGTCAGGTACGCCCAGTACTGTCGGATGTGGCAACGTTTTCGATGGATACCCTGCCTGGAGAATACGCCCGAACGGGACCGCGACGGTTTGTGACGGTTTCTGCTAATATTCACCACACCGATTTGGGGGCCGCAACCACGGCCGTAGAGAAGGTAGTGGCGGGGATGGGAGAAGCACCCAAGGGACTTGTTACGCAAATCAAAGGGATGTCGTCGTTGCTCGTCGAAACCCTCGACAGTTTGCAGGTGGGATTGGCGATTGCTGTGTTGGTTATTTTTCTGCTGTTGGCCGCCAATTATCAGTCTTTCAAGTTGTCATTTGTGGTGCTGTCCACCATTCCTGCGGTGATTGTCGGGGCGATTGGTTTGCTGTTGCTGACGGGTAGTACGCTCAATTTGCAATCTTACATGGGGATTATTATGTCGGTAGGGATTTCGGTTGCCAACGCTATTTTGATTGTGACCAATGCCGAGCAGCTTCGGTGGGAGTACCGCGACGCCCGTAAGGCCGCCATTGAAAGTGTGGGTATCCGCCTGCGCCCTGTGCTGATGACGAGTTTTGCCATGATAGCAGGCATGGTGCCGATGGCACTTGGTACGGGCGATGCGGGCGAGCAGGTGGCTCCGTTGGGGCGGGCCGTGATTGGGGGCTTGATTGCGTCAACGATTGCGGCTTTGTACATCGTTCCGCAGGTATATGCTTGGTTGCAGGGTAGTTCCAACTTCCAAAACCCATCCCTTTTGCCCGAAGAGGAGCCCGTCACGCATCCCATTTTTGAAGAAGAGTCCCTTGAAATCCATCATTTAGTTCATAAAGAAATATGAAAACAATCGTATTCAGCGGTCTTGCCGCGCTGGTCGTTTCGGTCACCCTGACGGGCTGTTCGTCTTCAGAGACGGCTGAAAAGAAGACCAAAAAATCACCGACCGACCGACCCAAATTCCAAATTGGAAAAGCCGTTCCGCAAAAAGTGGGGCAGACATTTCGACTTCCGGGCGAATTTAAGGCTTTTCAGGAGGTAAATATTTATCCCAAGGCCGACGGATTTGTGGAGCAGGTGTTGGTTGACCGGGGTTCTTTTGTGAAAAAAGGCCAAATACTCATGGTCTTGGATTCGCCAGAATCTGAAGAGAGGTTGGCAGTAGCTCGTTCTAATGCTCTGAAAGCCAATGCACTACTGGTGGCTAGTCGGGAGCATTACCGTCGCTTGAAGGCGAGTAGCAGAGTGGCGGGCTCGGTCTCGGCGCTTGATTTGGAAACCGCCAACGCTCGTATGATGGCCGACAGCGCGTCGATGCTGGGTGAGGAGGCCAACTTTAGGGCGCTTACCAAAATCAAATCCTACTTGACAGTACGCGCGCCGTTTGATGGCGTTATTACTGAGCGAAATGTCCATCCGGGCGCGCTGGTCGGGTCGGGCGCTAAAATGGAGCGTCCGATGATGGTGTTACAACAACAAAATCACCTTCGGCTCGTGCTGGATATACCAGAAAATTACAGCATAACGCTTAAACATGGAAAAACGGTTTTGTTTACGGTTGGTGCGTTGCCTGGTCAGGTATTTAAGGGAAAAATTACGCGTCGTTCAGGAAACATGAATGAGCAATTTCGCTCCGAAACCGTTGAAATAGACATTGCAAATAACGCTGGAAAATTTAAGCCGGGCATGTTTGCCGAAGTAATTCTGGACTCAGAAGGCACCACTGGTGCGTTGGCGGTGCCGCTTACGTCGGTGGTAGCTTCTACGGAGCGTCAGTACGTGATTCGGGTGATTGACGGCCGGGCGCAGTACGTCGATGTGCGGCGCGGTCAGCAATCGGGGGATTTGACGGAAGTGTTCGGCAATTTGCGGGCCAATGACCAAATCGTCATCAATGCCCGCGAAGACCTGAAAGAAGGAACGGAAATACAATAGTTATAACAACACCGCAAACGGATGAAAGCGATATTTATGGGGGCGTGTTTGTGGGTATTTATGGCCAAAATCCAAGCTCAAAAAGTGACAGATAGACCTAATAATGGGGTCTATCTGACGGTGGATGATTATATTCATCATCGTTTGGTCCACGAGTTTAACGACAAAAGGGAAGGGTTTAACTTGCGGACACCCCGTATGAACCGTATTAAAATCAAAACCCCCGATTCAACCTATCAGTATGATTTAACTACCGTATTTGGGTACCGTCAAGCAGGTCGTGATTGGTGTTATCGTAGTGGGGAGTTGGTGGAAATCATTGGTTATAAGTCGCTTGAATTGCTGAGTTATGAAGGCTTATGGCTGTATCGCCGCCGCGACTGGTCGGAATTAAGCCCTAATTACACCTACTTTTTTAGTAAACACCCAACGGGAGAACTCAGTTGGGTGAGTCGAAAAAAAGTGAAGGAAGCTTATAAAAAAGATACAGAATTTATGAGCTTACTCAATCAAGTACGTTGGAGTAGAATACTGGACATTTCTACCAAGACTGGTCGACCTTTATTGCTAGATATATACGCAACAGCGCATCAACTTCACTTTAGTCTGAAAGATAAAGAATAACTTAAATCTAAGGATAAGCTGGCGGGGAATTTTATCCCCGCCAATAATATTCTGAACTAAGAGACGCTTTAGTTGGGCTTTGTGGCTGGTTTAGGAGTGGTGGTAGAAAAGAAACTGTTTGGAACGGCGGCTTTCCATAGTTCAAGGTATTTATCATGCCCTAATTTCCCTCTAAAATGTCCTTTCCCGCCATCATCCCGCCAAGGGCCTTGGGTAGCGGGGTCGCTCAAATCAATTCCTTTACTGGTGTTGGGTATTGTATTTAAAACCTGCTGTATTTTGTCATTGACAATCGCGGAGTTTTGATTTAAAAAGTCAACCCCTTCCTTGCTTAATTTAAAAGCCAGTTGTGAATGATTTGCCTGAACCGTTCGGGTATGGTTGATGACAAAAACGAAATTTTCGTAAAGGGTGGATAAAAACTGTGATGAGGCATCATTGCCTCCGTGCTCAACCAGCACTGCTCTTAGCCCCGTGAGGGGGATATATTTGTAGAAAGCGGCCTCTACGGGGCGGTAAGGCATCCAATATTGGTCTTGACCGCCAAACCAGTCAAATCCAAACCGTTCCCTTTTGATGTTTTTCATGTTCATCCAGACATTGGAACCGCCGTAGGCGGTCATGTACAGCAAAACTGGGACATTCAGACGTTTGGCAAGCGTGTCACCAAAGCGCCCCCACATCCAACTATGAACCCCAAAAGGGCCAATATTGGAGGTAGTAATGGGTTGAAAAGCGATTGGAAGGGCATCAAGATCCTGCAATTTACCGGGTTCATTGGGTATGGAAGGGTTACGAAGTACCGCCACTGTGCGCACTCTGGGGTCGGAAGCAGGCTCATCGTAGGATGGGTCACCGGCCAGAAAACTGTGCCCCCAAAGCAATAAAACCTCACCAACGCCAACCCGTTCTACGGTCCGAGAAGTACCATAAATCGGCATTGCCCCGTTGCTTGAGGGAATATATCGTAGGATTGTTTTGACCTCCAATCGGTAATCTCCCCCCGTAATCCAGAGACTGTCGGCGTACTTACCGTTGTTTACCTGAAACAAATCACTTTGGGCCGTTCCGCCTTGAATAGGAATCAGATTTACTTCTACAGCAGCGGCACTACTGTCGCAGGTACCTGCAATCCTCAATACTGCTTGATTCGAGTTATTTCGTTGGATAATTTGATTTGGTTTCGGAAATTCAACTTCAATTTGTCGGCCAACAATAATTCCTAAATAGAAATTTGAACCCGTAGCAGAGGTAGAAAATCCAGGCAAAAATAAAATATACTTAGCGGCTGAATCAGTCTTGGAGGGTGGCTGGGCAAGTTGACTGTTTCTTGTAATATTACCGGAAGTAGAAGTGGAAGCTCCGGCCCTCAGATTTTGGGTTTTAGGGATGGAATCGGCCTTAGGAGAAAGCGGATTGGGGGATTGGGAAAAACTGAAATTATAAAAAAACACAAAAGGGAGCAGTAAAAGTAGACTTCTTTTTCTCATTTCTTGCGGCACGTTTAGTCGTTAATTGCTTGATTATTAATTGTTTTTGGTTTTTTGTCGATAGGTTTTTGCATTTAAATTGGTTTGGTAAATAAAAAAAATATCTATGGTAATTGACCATAGATAACCCATATAATAAGTATAAATACTTGAAGTGCTCAAAGGTAATCGGAAAGATTTAGAATTGAAAAATTTCTTGAAGGAGTCTCTTTTTTTTTGAAGAAAAAATATACTAATTAGTGATTTTCTATAGGTGTTTTAGTTGCAGAAAAGCAAGATTAGGGTTCTTTGGCTGTATGCTTTATTTTATTTTTTTTTCGCTTTTTTGGAGAATGGTAACGTGCCATAGCGGCACGTTACCAGAGGAAAGGCTTATTTTTTTAAGTTATTTTCAAACAGAAATACGCCGTTTTTATTGGCAATGATGATGTCAGGTTTGTGGTCTTTGTTCATGTCCTGTACTGTGATGTTTAAGCCTGCCCCTGAATCATTGTCGATGACGTGCTCCGTCCAGTAGGGCTTATGTCCTGGCGTTAGGTCAAACCACAGCAGATAGGCGGCATCTGCGTCGCCTGGGTCGCGGCCGTGGTGGGCCAAAAACCGCTTGCCAGTGATGTATTCCTTGCGGCCATCACCGTTCAAATCTGCCATAATTGACGAGTGGGTTTGGGCGGTGGTGGTGCTCATGACGTGGGTGGCGAAGTTGATTTTGCCTTCGCTGTCTGTAATATGTTGGTGCCACCAAATGCCCAACGCGTGGGCTGAGGCGCTGATAACATCGTTTTTGCCATCACCGTCTACATCTACAACCTGCATGTGCGAGCAGGGCTGTCCTAAATCGGTAGGATGGAATTTCCAGTTGCCAGCGGTTTTGTCGGCGGTTCCTTCAAACCAACCTTCGCGAATGACCACATCGTTTAAACCGTCTTTGTTCACGTCGCCATACCCAATTCCGTGCGAAAAAATCTCAGTACCTGGCACATTTTCGGCGCTTAGGTTGTAGCGTTTCCACTCCGTTTCACCACGTTTCACGGGGGCTTTCAACCAGATAATCTGTTTTTTAGCTTTATCACCGCAAAGAATGTCAAGGCGTCCATCGCCGTCCATGTCAATAAAACCTGGCGATTCGTTGGCGATACCAACCGAATCGGCAATGATGTGTTTTTGCCAGACGCCGGGTTTATTGCGCGGATTTTCAAACCAGAAGGCGGGTTTTCCTGGAAAATCAATGATGACAACATCGTCCCAACCGTCCAAGTTTACATCCATTCCCATGTTCAAAAACGAGTTGCTGTATTCTTTTCGGGGGTTAAATACCCTTGAAAACATCCCAAAACCCACGGTCGAAGCCGAGGCTTCGGCGGTGGTGGTTTCTGCGGGAGCCATTTGGTGTTTTATCCAAGAAGGAGCTTCAAACCAATAATAACCCGCAACGATGTCTAGCTTCCCATCTTTGTTCAGGTCGGCTACGGCCACACCCTCCGAAATAAAATCCCCCGTTAGCTTTGTTTTCTTGAAGCCTGAAGGGAGCGTGGTGGTTACAGGTTGGCTGTATGCAACCCCGCAAATGAGGGCCGAAAGGACGAGTATCAGATGTTTAGTCTTCATTTTTGCGAAGTTTTTATTTTCCTAATGCTTTATCAATCAGCATCTCACTTTCGTGATTTTCGTGCGAATGCACTTTCCCCAAACGGTCTTTCAGGTCTTTGAGTAGCTTTTTAGACTCTTCTGTTCCAATCGCCGTTACGCGCTGAATCATGTAAGGTAGCAGCTTAGGAAACTTGGAAGTTTCTGCCATTTGCAGTGCGCGTTTTGCGTCTATGACTGCCAGAGGTTCGGCCGCGTACCATAGCATCAACGGCAGATTATGATCCTCTTTATCTTCGGCTTTTTGTGCTAGGGCTTCAACCACGTCCCATCGTTGCGACGGTTCGAGCCGCATCATGGCCGAGGTCAAATATAGTCTTACTTGGGCGGAAGGGTCATTTTTTGCCAATTCTGCAAAGCGTTTTAGGGTTTCAGGGCTCACGCTTTTGTCTTCGGTCACTAACTGGATGGCCCAGCTTCTGACGTATTCGTTTTCGTGGGAAAGTAACTCAATTAAATCCTTTTCTGTCAGTCCTTGGGTGACGTGGAGTGCCCATAGTGCGCGTAGTTTTCGGGTGGCATCAGGATTTTCGGTGAGTATCTTTTTGAGGGCTTTGTGGACTTTCTTGTTGGGTCCGCGCTCCTGCAGTAGCGTGCGAGCCTGCCGTACGTACCATTCGTTGGCGTTTAGTTGGTAGTTGACCAATTCCATATCTGAGGCTTTGGCCAAGTTTACTTGTACCCATTTGTCATTTTGGTGGGTAATTTTAAAAATTCGACCCATGGTTTTGTTATGAACATCGGGATTGGGGCTATGGCATTGGTTTTTATCGTACCAGTCGATGGCAAAAACCGACCCGCTGGCGTCGTATTTGAAGTTGAGCCACTGCGACCAAGTGTCATTCATGGCCAAAAAATCATCCTGGTGTCTAACCACGTACCCCGAACCGTTCCGTTGGGGATGGTCTCTGTTTAGTCTGGCACCGTTGATGTTGTTCATAAAAATCTCATTTCGGTACTCTTCGGGCCATGAACCGCCTAGATATACCATGGCTCCCGCGTGGGCATGACCACCGCCTTTGGCTGCCGAACGAAAATTGCCAGCGTGGGGACCGCGCTCACCGACCCAGTGTACGTGGTCAGCGGCGGTTTTGATGTCGTCGTAGGTGTAGGGGTTGAAATGTTTTCCCGCTTGCCGCTGATAGCGGGCATTTTGGATGATATGGTACATGTGCGGAATCACGCAGGCCGTAATGAAAGGATGCCCGTAATCGTTAAAATCAATGCCCCAAGGATTGCTCGTGCCTTCGGCAAATACCTCAAATTGGTGCTTAGTAGGATGGTAGCGCCACACACCAGCGTTGATTTTGGTACGTTCAGTATCGGGCGCGCTGGGTTTTCCGACGTTGGAATGGGTAAATACACCGTGCGTTCCGTATAGCCAACCATCAGGGCCCCACCGCAAGCTGTTCAGGGTTTCGTGGGTGTCTTGCGTTCCCCACCCATCCAACAGTTTTTGGGGTGGCCCAGCGGGTTTGTCATTTTTGGCGTCTATCGGGATATATAAAAGATAAGGAGCCGCACCGAGCCATACGCCACCCATGCCGATCTCAATGCCACTGACCAGATTTAGGCCTTCCATGAATACTTTTCGGCTGTCGAGGGTGCCGTCGCCGTTGGTATCCTCCAAAATCAAAATGCGGTCTTTACCTTGTCCTTCGGGAGCAGGAACGGGGTAAGTGTGGCCTTCCACCACCCAAAGGCGGCTCCGTGAATCTATCGTAAAACTAATGGGACGAATTACGTCTGGCTCGGCAGCGGCCAAGGTTATTTTAAAACCTTTGGGTAGTGTCATGGCTTTGGCCGCTTCGATGCCCGACAGCCCCGCATTCAGGACAGGATCTAACGGGGGTAGAATAATGATGTCTTTCTGTTTCAGCTCGTTAGGAAATTCTGGACGGGTGGGGTAAAATAGAAATTCATCAAAGTTGATGTGTGCCCACTTATCGTGCGGAATATACGGAATTTGGGAAATACCCGTTTCATTGTCAATAATCTTAATGTAAATCTCTTTGTCTAAGTATCCCTGAAGGTCGACCACGACTGGTTGCAGGGTGGCGCGCCCCTGCCCTGTGATATTAAAGATGATCTGATCGGTGCCAGCCAAACGTAATTCGACGCGGGTGTCCTCTAATGCTCCCCCTGAAACCCGGAAAGCAGCAAAAGGTTGAGTGACTTTAAAAGGAGTAGAGGTTAATGTTCCAGTCAATTTTGCGTTGGTTGTACCTCCGCTGCTCAAAAAATGCGTCCCCTCAAAGCCAATACGCATATCTTTTTCGTGCATAGGAGAGGGGTCTAGGGAAATCAAAGGGTTGGCAAAGGCAGTTCCAGTGGCAGTCCAATCTTTTAATGTACCTGTTTCAAAATTAAGGTTTAACGGCTGCCCTTCCTTTTTTGGCAACTGTCCTTGAATAGTCGCGGTAGAAATAATACCTTCCACCACTTCAAAGTTTCCAACCATCCCAGCAGCCCGGTGGCCGGGTACGGAGCAATAATAAACGTCATTTTGAGTGGCGGTGAAAGTAAGGGTGGTACTCATTCCTTTTTCCAGAATGGTCTTACTTTTTATGCCCATTTTTTCTAAGGCAATGTCGTGGGTCATCAATTCAGCATTGGTGATTTTTATCCGAACCCGGTCGCCTTTATTGGCTCGCAGGGTAGGGTTTCGCGCCCCATCAGGGCTAAAATACCCAACCATTGAGGCCTCTAGCGCATAATCGCGGTCAAAGCGTGTGGTATCTTGAGGCAATTGGGGTTTGGATTGCTGAGCAATGGCGTGTTGAAATGCCAAAAATAAGGCGGTGCATAAAGGTAGAAGCAGACGTAAAATGTGCATAGGATATTAGGAAAGGTTTGGTTATATAAATTCCTTTTAAAATTATAAAATTATCTTGGTCTTTGATACTAAATGTAATACGTGATATACACTATACGTTACTATCTAAAGGAACCATTATCCCTTTATTTACTTGATATACAGGGTTTATGGTCATAAATGTGGATTTGATTCCCCGTTTGCGAGAGTTAAGGGCTGGCATTAAAATTGAGTATGTCATAAAGATTCTGCTCCTTTTTAATCAACTTAGTATTTATTCAGGGCTAACTAATGAAATCACGGTACAATCATGGCAACGAAAAAGAATGATAATGACATAAACGGAGGGGAAGAGTTTCCGGGCTATCCGCTTTATCCAGCAAGTGAGGATATTTACAATCAGGCAACGAAAGAAGGGGATTTGGACCCCGAAGACCTGACCCATCGGAAGTCGGAAAACGATGGCGTTGGGGAATGGAATGAAAAAGACTTTGAAGATGATATTTCGGGGGGCGATTTGGATATTCCTGGCGCGGAATTGGACGATGACCTAGAAGCTATCGGGTCTGAAGACGAAGAGAATAATTATTACAGCCTGGGAGGTGACAATCATATCGACCTCGAAGAACAAAATGATGAGTAGAACCGAAGCAATCTAGCGGGGGAATATTCAAGTTATTCCTCCACTTTTCAAAAATCAAACGATGGCTCGTAATCGCTATAGACCAACTAGTCGCCGCTCAGGAAGACCGTCACAAAATGTGATGGGAGAAATGTTCCAAAAAACACCTTGGTGGGTATGGATTATTGTGTTGCTGCTTCTTATTGTTTTTTGGAAATTGACGGCAAAATGAATGTGTTCGGGGATAGAGCAAGAGGATTGAAGAAACTGGATAAATGACAAGTAAATGCCTTTGAAAACAACGATAAAGGCTTTTTTTTAATTATTTCTATTTTTTTTATAGCCATAACAGGTTTCTTTTTTTACTTACTGCGGTAGATGTAACCGTGAAATTTTATAGATTTCGATAACAGACTGGATTGTCTATTTTTTGTCTTTATGGGATATTTTTTGTCTTCTATTTATCAGCATTTCTACTCATTTACCCGTAATTGTTGTAAGTCAACAAGGAATTTATAAATATAATAATGTGTATTCAATTTTGTATTATTTAAATATTTTGGCATGTAGGTCATTTATATTGTGCTATATTTCTACATCTCAAGTAAATAAGTTAAAGGGTAATTGAAGTAAGCGACTGGTTGCGAATATTTTTTCAGATAACTACCAAAATATACTTAAAGTCAAAACAGGTTTTGGCCTCAACAAAATATTACGAATCGATGGTGCTTTTCGATCAAAAATGGAGAATGATGATTGATTTTGATCCATCAAATAGCGCTGAACAAGATAAATTTAATTTGGAATTGATTTAGCTTATCTGCTATATTTGAAGAAGTTACCCTACTAAATACCATAAAAAATGTTTATTCGTTACGCAATCTGTCCAATTACAGGGCTTGAGATTGTACCTTGTTCTAAGTCCGATGAAACCTTCAACGGCTACAAGTACATCATTCCCAGTATCAGTGAAAAACTGCTGGTGTCAATCTCAAATAATGTTCTCCAAGACCATGAAAGTCGCAATGCTCTTATTGAGCACCGCGATAAGTTTGTGAAAAATCTTCAAATGATTTCCAAACTTAGGGAAGAAACGTTTGTTTCTCAGGGCAACTGGTGGCTTTTTGTAAAATAGTACTTTTCTTATTCTACTGCCCCGATTGACGGCGGATTGGCCCGTGGGGTGTTGTAAAAATCGTCCGTTAGAAAGGACTGATACAAGCCAGCTTTTTTGGCGGGTGAAGTAGCAAGCAGTTTAAAACTTACTTCATCCGCCAGACCCGCTGCAGTTGGCGTGGAAAAATAGCGATTATTCGTTACTAAACTTGGCTTGGTTACGCTTTGCTGACTCCATATTTTATCGTTGGCAGATGTTTCAATCTGTTGGAAAGATAAGTTGTTAAATATTTGAATATCACCTCCTTGTAAATTGTATACATCCACTATTACCCCCACAAATACGGTAGGTTTGGATGTATTCATCTTGCCCGCTGTGTTGTTATATACTTTGGTGTTGCAATAAGTGCTTACGCCTGCAATGATGTGGTGAGCAAAACTTTGAACTTCCAACGCGCTGTATTTACGGCTGTTCCACACAATGTTGTTATAAAGTAGGACTTCTTTGGGCTGGCTGCCTTGTGAGAACGGCCAGAATCGGACAAAATTTCCTTGGTGATTGGTACATTTGTTATGGTGAACACGGCCGTTCCCGAGCAGTAAAAAAATCCCGTTGTGCTTATCAGTGCCTCCGTTGATGTTGTCGAGTACATTATGGTGAATGTCGCATCCTTCCACGTTTCCGATGTAAAGTAGGGTTTCGACCGTTGGACAATTCTTAAAAGTGCAATAGGCGATTTCGGGGTTTTTACAAAATCCGTTATTAACTATGCCCACCGAATTATTGAGGTTCCCGTTGATTTGAATGCCTCCTGTATTATCAAAATCGCAGTGGAGAAGTTTAAAATTGAGAAAAGCGGTTGCATCAGTGCCGTTGTAGGGGGCAGTATTGTCGTAGAAAAGGGCGTAGTCTTCCACATTTTTTAGGCGTATTCCTTCCAGTGTCAATGCCTGTGGAATGCTTCCAGTGATGGTAATGGCCCGGTAAGTTACATCGTGCAGGAAAATGTTTTTAGCTTTACGATAACCCGTGACCGTCAGATTGGATACATTCTCCAACGTGATTCCGCCGCCAACTACTTCTACGGGACCATTTGCCACAATCGTAATGGGTTGACTGGATGTGCCATTCAGATCGATGAATAACAGGTCTTTGTAGGTGCCGGGAGTGATAGCTATAATTTCGCCAGGTTTAATAGAAAGTGCTTTTCCATCGATTGTCAAATAGCCCGAACCCGAACCCAAGGTGCGGGTGGGAATGAGTGGCACTTGGTCGTCTACCTCAAAAATGGGGTTGTCAATCGGGGTTGCATTTCCTTTGCAACCGAATAAGAAAAGTAAAACCAGAAACAATTTCAACGTGTAGGGTAGGGTAATGGTTTTATGGACGGGGCAGTTCATAAGTGACATTAAATTAGCGGGAATTATCAAGCTTCCCGTGCTATTCTTTATGGGTATATCAAAGATAACAGAATGGTATATATTTTAACGAATAAAACGGCGTATTTTGTACGTTGTGCTACTGTTGATTGAGACTTATATTCACAACAAAACCCCGAGAAGATTCTTCTCGGGGTTTTGTTGTGAATATATTAGGGTACTTTCACTACATTTTTTTTACCGCAACGGCACTTGGACCTTTTTGGCGTATTTCTATTTCGAAAGTAACTTTATCGTTTTCTTTGATTGGACCGCTCAGTTCATTGATGTGTACAAAGATGCTTTCCTGAGACTTAAGGTCTCGGATGAAACCATAGCCTTTTTGCTCGTTAAAGAAACTCACAACTCCCTCTCTGATAATCTCTACAGGCTCGTCAATCTGTTTGGCGACCCCAAGCGTAATATCTTCACTGTTAACCACCTTCTTTTTGCGGGGGTCTGGTGGCGTGTTGGAAATGTTGCCATTCTCGTCAACGTAGGCAATCATGTCTTCTAGGGATTGACCCTTCTTGGCACTTGCCTGCCGTTCTTCTTTTTTCTCCTCCTTGTCCTTTTTCTTCTTTAATTTTTTCTTCTCTCTTTCTTTTTTACTAAATGTCTCCTGTGAACTAGCCATATTTTATTGTTCTTGAGCGTTGTATCCGTTTTTCAATAGCATGAGGGGGTTAAAAAACAGATGGTGTTGTGGTTTTATTGAATAGAAATACCAATAAAATGAGAGCTTACTATACGACTTAGAGATGCCCCTACGAGTGATCGTAAAAGGCATAAGTTGGACGGAAAAATCAGGAAATATTGGTATTCTGTTTAGTATCAACGCAAAAAAGTGCGTAATAATTTCCTATTAGATTAATTATATATTATGATTTAAAAATAAATGAGGAAAGGTACTTCTTAAAACCCTTTAAAACGCCTTTTTTTAGCCATTATTTAACCTGTTTAGCACCCTAAAATGCATAGATTTTAGTTTTAGTGTCTGAAAATCAATGGTTTGAATTCTTGATTGCTTCTTAACAATTCCATAAATGTATTTTTTGTCGAAAGCATACCGAAAAGCTTTTATTTTGAGGATACAAAACGTTTTATTTGGCCTTTGTAATGGTCAAGCACGTATATTTCGTGGTTGGCATCTTCGCCAAAGGCCGAAACTGACCCTCCGTTGGCGGTGAGTAACTCATGACTGGTTTTGGTATTTTCTTTGAATGTCAATGTCCATATATTTCCATTACTGTAGTCTGCGAACAGGTATTTGCCACGCAATGCTGGCAGCCTTTTGCCACGGTATACAACCCCTCCGGTGACCGAAGTACCGTCGCTGCGAGGATACTGGTGAATCGGGTTTATGAGGCTATCTGCGGGGTCACAATCCTTGCGGGGATTGTAACAGCGGTTGCCTTCTTTCAACCGCCAACCATAATTGCCGCCTTTGGTGATTATGTCAATTTCTTCAAATTCATTTTGTCCTACATCGCCCGCCCACAGTTGGCCAGTTTGGGCGTCAAAACTGAACCTCCACGGGTTCCGTAGCCCGTACGCGTAGATTTCTTCCCGATACCCCAGTGTATTGGCGGCATAGGGATTGTCGGTAGGGATGCCATAGTTCCCTTTATCCATTTTGCCCACGTCGATACGGAGGATTTTTCCGAGCAGTGATTGTCGATTTTGGGCATAATTGTGCTGATCGCCCCAAGCGCCCCCGTCTCCCGTAGAAATATAAAGAAATCCGTCGGGCCCAAAGGCCATTTTTCCGCCGTTATGATTGTCGTAGGGTTGGGTGAATTTCAACAGAATTACTTCGGTAGAGGCATCTACTTTTATGTCTTTATAGGAGGTTGCTTGGTAACGGGCAATGATGGTTTGGAGGGGTTTGCGTTGGGTATAATTGACGTAAAAATAGCCGTTTTTGGTAAAATTGGGGTCAAAAGCAAGACCTAGCAATCCCATTTCTCCGCCGTCGCTTACACGGTCACGAATGTCGAGGTAAACCTCCGATGATTTCGTGGCGACATTGTTGTTAAATACCTTGATTCTGCCAGACTGTTCCACCACAAACACCCGATTGGTACTGTCGCCAGCGTGGGTAAATTCTACGGGCTCATTAAATGATAAATTCGGAAAAGCGTTTTCAAGAATATTGGTGGCGCCCGGAATTAAGTTTTTGACGTATTTTTTTTCGTTAAGCTGGTACATCAACAACACCAAAGAGGCTATTCCTACGGCTGCTACTAAAATAAGTACGGTTGTTGCTTTATGTTTGAATGAAGACATTATCATTGGCTAAGAATTTCTGAAAAACAAATAAGTGAATAAAACGTTTTATGTAAATCGTTGAGTATGATTAAATAATACGAAGAATTCACCGCCGAATTGTGCCTTTTTAACTTAAGATTTAATGGGCATTGAATCGTAGTGTCCATCGGTATCCTATCAAAAAGTAATGGTTCTTCCACCAAAGGTACTGGAAGGTAATTTGTTACTTTCCAATTTTCCGTGATATTTTTGAGGCGTCAAAAAAAAGTACAACTAAATCTGCTTAATTTTTAATACGTATCATTAGTAAAAACACTAGATGCCAACCTTTATTTATACTTAACCACCCGAAAAAACATGAACCGTAGAGATGCTATTCAGCACGTTGCTATCCTTCTGGGAAGCGTGATCTCCGCTCCGACAATGGCAGGAGTAATGGGGCAAAAATTGAATGTAGGGGAAAGCCTTCCCGTGAGTGCCGAACAAGAGGCATTTTTGTCCGAATTAGCAGACGTAATTATTCCCACTACCACTACACCTGGTGCGAAAGCCGCTGGCGTTGAGAAATTTATTGTGCGGGTGATGCGCGATTGCTACCCCAAAGCTGACCAAGAAAAATTCTACTCAGGTCTTACCCAACTCAATACCGATAGCCGCTCGGCTTTTGGAAAGAGTTTTGTTGAACTGGACTCAAAACAAAAGATTGACGCGGTGAAAGCGTTGACTACTAGCAACAAACCGTTCTTTATGCGAATGAAAGAATTGACGGTGACTGGCTATTTTACGTCCGAAATCGGGGCGACTAAGGCCCTAGAATACCTGCCGATTCCCGGACGTTTTGAAGGGTGTGTTCCTTTGAAACCCGGTCAGAAAGCCTGGGCGTTGTAATGACAGATGAATCAAATTTATAGGTTAAAAGTCAACTTTATACTTTTACCTTTTCACACTTAACTTTGACCAAAAAATGTACCTAAATATAGATGCACAAAAAGAAATGACCTACGATGCCATTGTAATCGGCTCGGGGGTGAGCGGTGGCTGGGCAGCCAAAGAGTTGACAGAGAAAGGATTGCGTGTGTTGATGCTCGAAAAAGGGCATAAACTGGAGCACGTAACAGGCTATGAAAATGCCATGAAAGACCCATGGCAATCAAATTACAACGGTCGGTTGACCGAGGCTCAGAAAGAATCTCATCCAAAATTGAGTCGCGATTACCCCTACAATGAGATGTCGGAAAAATACTGGATGAACGATTCTGATTCTTTGTATAAAGAAGTGAAGCGATTTGACTGGTATCGCCCCAATATCGTCGGTGGAAAGTCTATTATGTGGGGGCGCCAATCGTATCGCTTGAGCGACATTGACTTTGAAGCTAACCTCAAGGACGGCATCGCTGTTGATTGGCCGATTCGCTACAAAGATGTAGCGCCTTGGTATAGCTACGTGGAGAAAATTGCGGGGATTTCAGGCGAAAAATTAGGCTTGCCTCAATTGCCCGACAGTGAGTTTTTGCCGCCAATGGATATGTATTGCGTAGAAAAAGAAGTTCGCAAACGTATTGAGAAGGAATTCCCAGGTCGTAATATGACGATTGGTAGGGTAGCCAACCTTTCCAAACCGACTCAACTCCAAATAAACAACGGTCGGGCGGCTTGTCAATATCGTAACAAATGTGCCTTGGGATGTCCGTTTGGGGCGTATTTTAGCACGCAATCGTGTACTTTGCCACCTGCCGTAAAAACAGGCTTATTAACCCTTCGTCCTGAGTCAGTGGTTACAAATCTGATTTACGACGAAAACAAAAAGAAAGCCACTGGTGTGCGTGTAATTGATGCCGTGACGATGGAAGAGCGTATTTTCAACGCAGGAATCATTTTTGTGTGCGGCTCGGCTTTGGGAACCACGGCGATATTGCTCAACTCTACTTCTAATCGCTTCCCGACTGGTTTTGGAAATGACAGCGGTGAATTGGGACACAACCTCATGGATCACCACTTCCGTACGGGAGCAAGCGGAACTTGGGAGGGAGATGCCGACAAATACTATTTCGGGCGCCGTGCCAATGGTATCTACGTGCCACGTTATCGTAACATCGGAAATGATAAGCGCGATTATTTGCGTGGTTTTGGCTATCAAGGCGGTGGAAGCCGTGCAAGTTGGCAGCGAAATGTAGCCGAATTGAGTTTCGGGGCCGATTTCAAAGAAGAACTGACCAAACCGGGGCCGTGGTCGATGGGCTTGGGTGGTTTTGGTGAAACGCTTCCTTACCACGAAAATAAAATGTACCTCGACCCCAAAGAAAAAGATAAATGGGGGATGCCTTTGGTGGTATTTGACGCCGAATTGAAGGAAAACGAGAAAAAAATGCGGGTTGATATGGCGAATGATGCCGCAGAGATGTTGGAAAAAGCAGGAGTAAAAAATGTAAAATCTTATGACCGTGGTTCATGGTTGGGTATGGCGATTCACGAAATGGGCACGGCACGCATGGGCCGCGACCCCAAGACTTCGGTCTTGAATGGCAATAACCAAGTACACGCCTGCAAAAACGTATTCGTGACAGACGGTGCCTGTATGACTTCCGCATCTTGCGTGAACCCATCGCTTACTTATATGGCTTTGACCGCTCGGGCGGCCGATTTTGCCGTGAAAGAGAAAAAGAAAGGGAATATCTAAGAAGCATAAATAACAATAAAAGGGCTGACTACCAGATGGTTTTCAGCCCTTTTGCTTTTTTAGGTGTACACGTTTTAGGGTTCAAAAGCCTAACAAATAAATGATTTTGGCTTAAAACTTCCCTTAAGTGATTGATACTTTTCCTCCGCTATTGTTGATATAAGTACAAAAAAGTTCCGCTTGGGACTCGCTTGCCTCCAGTGGTTGTGATGGAAGTAACGGTGACTTCGCCATCTTCCCAACCTGAATGAATGACCGCTTTTTGCGAATATAACATGGCATTGCCAGTTCGGCCTTTGACTTTGTAAGTACCTACCTGCGTCACTTTTCCAATCACTAAGCCAATGGATTCCTGATTGGCAGCGGTAGTGTTGATACCATTGATGACCATATTTTCATTCTCAATAAATCGGGCTGACGCAGCTCCCGACCAACTCACGCCATTTACTTTCATGGTGATTGTGCCATTTGGGGTAGAAACCATATCGGTTTCGGAGGTGCCACCCCAGGAGGAAGAGATCAAAATAAGACAGATAAAAATAAAAAAGGGTTATTTCATTGAATGGTTATTTGGGGTGAAAATGATGTTTTGGTTCAATTGAGATGCGCTTTTTTTGTTTCTGAAATAACGTGAGACTTATAGTTTGATAAACTCAACTCTTCGGTTGTTTGCTTTGCCTTCTGGCGTAGTATTGGGGGCTATAGGTTGGGTTTCTCCTTTGCCGTCAGTTTGGAGGCGAGGTGATTCAATGTTGAATTCACTGCTTAAATTTGCTTTGACAGAAGCGGCGCGGCGTTTAGAAAGATCAAGGTTGTTGGTATCTTCCCCGTCGGAGTCGGTGTGGCCGATGATGCGTATTTTCAGGGTTGGGTTTTCCTGCAAGACCTGCGCTATTTGTTTGAGGATGCCATAAGATTCTGGCTTGATTTTATCCGAATTGCTGTCAAACAGAATACCAGTTGTGGTAAATTTCCCATCGGTAATGAGTTTGCTGCGGGTGTCAGGTGCGCCTACCGCTAGCCGAATGTCAGAGATGTAAAATGCCATGTTAGACGTTAAGTTACTTGTGCTGAACACCACTTTTTTATAATTGACCGAAGCATCAAACGCGGTGGGTAGATCCCATACTTTTTCTTCGTCTAAGTAGATTCTCAGACGTGTTTTTTGTCGCCAAACAGATACTTTTACCGTGGATTTTTGCGGCAAACAAAACTTGTCAGTGGTGATTTCATTATGGGCAATGGCCTTTGAGTCAGCGCCATACATATCTACTGACGTTTTTCCTCTTCCTCCTTTTAGTGGGGTAAAAGATGCCCTGACCCTTGATGGGAAATTGGCAGTAAACAGTTTTTTGGGTTCGGTATTTGGCGTAAAAATGATAGCAATAAAACGTGCTGCGTAATTTAATTCAGGATTAGCCGCTAAGTTAAACTCCAAAGTGAAGTTTTCTGGCAGGTCATTGACAAATGTTGGAAAAGCGGCCGTGTTGCTGTTGATTTTTAGCCATCGTCTGGGTGTTCCTTCAATAAGCACAACTTCACCGCTACCATTGGTATTCCATTTGGCAGGAAAATCGCCGATTTGGTCTTGGTCAAAATTCTCAAATGCCACCACTTTTTCTCCTGCCACAAAATCAAATTTGCTATATGTTTTGAATTCAGGTGTTTGGGCAAAAATAGAATGACTCGATAGATAAATCCAACTCAAAAGAATTAGCTTTTTCATGAGGTTTTGTGATTTATTTTGTGATTTTTGCCGTAGTTACATTCGACGGTGTATTAATAAAACTCACTAAAAGGGCTTTCATTTTTGCAGAAAGAGCATCGTATTCTTTGATGATTTCCCGACGGTTTTGGCCTATCGCTATGCTTTCTTTTTCTAAGGCTTCAATCTCAGCCTGTTGCTCTTGTATAGCTTTCACAAGTACTGCAATGAGGTCATTGTAGCGGAGTGAAAGATAGCCATTTTCGTCTTTGTGGAGTAATCCCAAGTCTTTGATTCCTAATTTGTTGAGTGTTTCTTCTACTTCCTGCGCTATTAACCCCATTTCGAGGTCTTTACTGGGGTTGTTTTTGCGGTGATACGTGACAGGTCGTAGCTCTTTCAGAAAGTTTATACCCAACTTCAAGGGTACTATGTTCTCTTTCCAACGGCGGTCAGAGGAACAATTCCACGCTACCTGAATCCCAGCATAAGTAATATTGTTGCGTCCTACTCTTACTTGATTATTGGCCGTGGCAGAAGGCACGGTTGAATCAAAACCTATCAAAATATTATTGTTGCCACTACTTACTGGCCCAGGGAAAGATTCTACTCCTGCTCCAATCATGGTATTTTGGGCACCACTGCTCAAGCTCGAAAGCGAATTGCTACCCAATGCTGTATTGCGTGTACTCGTAGAAGAACTATATGCATTCATGGCATTGTAACCGATACCAGTATTGTAAGTGGCCGTATTAGTGGGGCTTTGGATGTCCACGGCGTAGGTCCCCACAGCAGTAGTGCGTACAGAAGCCCCTTTATTTATACCGATTGTGGTGGATTGAGAGACTAAATAATAGCCGTTAAAGCCACCTATATCGGCATTGCGACCAATTACCGTATTTCCATCGCCGGCATTTTTGATTTTTAAAGCTCCCGCCCCCAACACCACGTTATCGTTGCCTGAGGTATCCCTCTCCGCCGCATTGGCACCTACTACCACATTGTTTATGCCGCCGAATGTACCCCTAAAATTAAATCCCTCACCTTTTAACGCGGAAAAACCGATGGCTACATTATTGCTTGCCAAATCAAAAGAATCTACATTTTGCATAGCACTGCTGCCAACAACGGTATTCGAAACACCATATTTATTTGACTTTAAGGCAGCATAGCCGATAGCCAGGTTTTGTTCGCCAGTTAGGTTATCATCAAGTGCCCAAACCCCCGCAGCTGTACTAGCATTTGCCAACGTATTTTTGCTCATACTGAATGCCCCACTCGCCGTATTGAAACTACCGGTGGTGTTAGCCTTTAATGCCCAATATCCACTCGCGGTGTTTTCAGACCCCGAACTGTTTTGCAGCAAGACCTCAAAACCGATTGCGGTATTTTTAATGCCTGTGTTGGCCGATGGTGTTCCACTTCCCTGCAAAGCATAACTGCCGATTGCCGTATTGTAGGTATAGATACCAGTGGCACGATTGTCGGCATTGTACATAGCTCGGTACCCCAAAGCAGTGCTTCCATTGTTGGCCACGTTTGAATAGAGTGTCTCTGAACCAAAAGCTACATTGGATTCACCGATTGTATTTGAAAACAAGCTAAAACTTCCGATAGCCACATTATTTGTAGCGGTTGGACTGACATTTTTGAGGGCACTTTGCCCCAAAGCTGTAACGTTGCTGTTGGCACTGCTAAGGCCTCTGGGCGTGAGTGTTATTGACCCAGCTGTGCTTTCTTCCACAAAGATTTGGGAGTAAACCAAAAAGGGGGAAAATAACAGAATTAATAAGATGTATGTATTTTTCATAATTATGCTTTGTTAAAAAAAACATTGGCTATTTTGTCACGTTTTCAAAACGCTCCAATATTGCATCTGCTTGAGCATTGAGCAAATTGTAGTCCACCACACTGATTGTTTTTAATGTGCTGCGTCGCTTTTTGCCTGAGTCAAGTTGGGTTTGCTGCTCCTGTACCGCGCTGATAATCGGGGCAATGAGGTCGTTGTAACGAACTGTTAAAAACCCCTTGTCATCGGATCGAATCATCCCCCAGTTTGTGATTCCGAGTTGGGGCATTACTTCCTGCAACTCCTGAGCGATGAATCCCAGTTCACGGTCGGGCATGAGATTGTTTGTTCGATGATACACGACGGGGCGTAACGCTTTTATAAATGCCAATCCGTTGGCAATGGGTTTGATGTTTTCTTTCAACCGACGGTCGGAGGTAATGGTCCATGCCACTTGCACGCCTGCATAAGAGATGGCACTGTTGCCAATTCTTACTTGGTTGCTGGAAGTACCCGAAGGAACTTCAGCCCCAAAGCCAATGACCGTATTGTTAGAGCCGGTGGTGATGTTATTGCCTGCAAAGGCTCCCACTACCGTATTGAAGCTCCCTGACGTAACATTGACCAGAACGCTGTCGCCGATGGCTACATTGTTTGCCCCTGTGTTATTGGCGGCGGTAGTACTTCCGTGCATTGCTTTATAACCAACGGCGGTATTATAAGCCTGAATCCCCGAGGTGGTGCGGCTATCTGCATAGCGCATGGCCTCGTAACCTACGGCGACATTGCGGGTGTTTATTTTATTGCCTGATAGTGTTCTATAACCAATGGCCACATTGTCGGTACCTGTGGTATTGTCGTTGGAAGCCCCCGACCCAATGCCAACATTAAATGCACCCGTAGTGTTGCTGATGAGTGCCCCAAAACCTGCGGCTGTATTTGAACTTCCTGAGGAGGTATTTAATAAGGCATTTCTACCGATGGCAACATTGTTGGTTCCAGTAGAGAGTACATTGACAAGTGACATGTAACCAATGGCCACATTAAAACTGTTTATACCTAGTGCATTGGCTTCGGTATTTTCCATTGCCGACCGTCCAATAGCCGTCATTCGGCCGTTGGCTACGTTTTTATTAAGTGCCAAATAACCTATGGCTGTGCAGCTATCTGCGCCCAGCGACATCTCCATGGCTTTGTAGCCATAGGCTACATTGTCGCTGCCGCTTCTTTGATTCCCCAATGCTCTAACACCATAGGCTACACTGTTAATACCTGTGGAGCCGTAAGTATATGGACTTCCAGTTTCTGGAAATGAGAATGCTTCAGCACCAATAGCCGTATTATACGTACTTTCGTTTGTGCTACGCATGGCTTCTGCCCCTATTACTGTTGTATATGAGGCAGTAAATCTGGGGAATGGAGTGCCCGGTGCAGTAAAAGCATTAAATCCAACAATGACATTTCCATTGATTGCCGTATTTCCGGGTTCGATATAGCCAAATACATTGGTGCCAATGAGTGTATTTTCGCTGCCGCTAAAATCGACACGAGCTGCTCCGCCAACCGTACCGACCATCACATTATTGGCACCCGACAATGGCATACTTCTATCAGATCCAATTCCTGTATTTTGTGTCCCTGTCCCGCCGGAACCGAAGCTCCCACCACCAAAATAAAGATTGGAAGGCGATAGTGTTCCGGATAGTCTGCCTGTAATGCCACGAGGAGTAACTTGTATAGATTGGTCCGTGCCTAAAATCGGGCTAACTTGTGCAGTTGCGAATTGGAAGCCGAGCATCACCCCTATAAATAAATAAAATTGCCTTTTCATTTTTATCAAGAATTAAAAGGGTGGATGTTTATTTTTGGTTGTTTTCAATCATTTCGAGCAATGCCGTAATCTTCTTTATTTTGGCAGCTACCTCCTCATTTTTAGCAGTAAGTTGCTCGTTGGTTTGTTTTCCCTTTTCGTTTGCTGTTTTCCACTCTTCAATTTGTTGTTGCTGCTCTTGGAGTGCGTTAATGAGTGGCATCAACAAGTCAGTATAACGTACGCTGAGCATTCCATCGGGGTTTTTTTTGAGCAAACCCAGGGCTGGAATTTTTGCCTGATGTAGCGTTGTAGCCAATTCTTGCGCAATCAAGCCTGTTTCAATGTCAGGAGTTTCGTTATTTTTTCGATGATAGGCAACGGGGCGTAGTTGTTTTACAAAATCACTGCTTAGACTCAAAGGTCGGATGGCCTCTTTCCAACGGCGGTCGGAGGTTATGGTCCAGGCTACCTGTACACACGCAAAAGAAACGTTGGCATCACCGATTCGAACTTGAGTATCTGCTGTACCCGTTGGCACGTCGGCATTATAACCAATGGCGATATTATAACTGCCCGTAGTGATACCGTCTCCAGCCAAAGCCCCAACGGCTGTGTTGTAGTTGCCAGAAGAGACCAAACGAAGCGCCTGCCTACCTGCAGCCGTGTTGTAGCGGCCCGTGTTATTGGCAGCTGTGGTGCTACCTCGGAGTGCCTCGTATCCCACCGCAGTATTGTACGTATAACGTTCGGAGGTACTGCGGTTATCGGCATAAAGCATGGCATTGGTACCTATTGCCGTACTGCCACTATTGGCATTGTTGGCAAATAATGCCAAACTGCCAGCAGCTACATTGTTTGAACCGATGGTATTGCCGATTAAGCCACTGCCCAATGCCGTATTATAAATTCCTGTTGTATTATTTAGGAGTGCGTTTGTACCGATGGCAATGTTATTGCTACCAGTAGAATTTTTCTGTAAGGCATTATCTCCTATGGCTGTATTGCTTCCTCCTGTGTTGTTGGCAGGTATATCACTCCCTCTCAATGCGTGTACTCCTACTGCCGTATTGAAACTACTATTGGTGAGAGACATTGCCTCAAATCCAACCGCTGTGTTTGAATTGCCCTCAATATTGCTGTAAAGTGTGTTTTTGCCTACGGCTACATTGTCATCTCCCCCGACATTGCTCCTCAGCGTATTGACACCAATGGCCACATTTTGAATCCCAACTGTATTTAAAAGCAAAGCAGAACCGCCAATACCTACGTTTTCATTACCAACGGTATTTGAATAAAGACTGAAAGCCCCTAAGGCGGTGTTTTCTCTACCAGTCGAATTTTGTCGAAGTGCCGAATAGCCTACTGCTACATTTCGAAGTCCGGTATTATTGGCAAGCGTGCTACTACCCCGCATCGCTTCAAAACCAACTGCCACATTTTGACTTGCAAAGTAATTGAGCATGGCTTGAGAACCTACGGCTACTGTATGAGGTGTACTTCCATTGGATAGGTTCCTGCTGTTGTAATAGGCACGATACCCCAAAATTGTTGAGTTTAAAAAATAGCCTCCCTGACCTGCTGCTTCAGTTCCGACTATGGTATTATCAACCCGCTGCAAAATAGGGATACCTGCTCCAAGCACGGTCACACTACTTGGTATTAGGGTAGTAGGCCCTTTGATACCGCTGGGGGTAATCTCGATGGATTTGTCGATTGTTTCTTGCAAAAAAATTTGCGCAATACTTTTGGGGTTATAGATAAAACAGACTATTAAAAAAAATATTTTTTTTTTCATTTGGGTAGTTTTTTGATGTGATTGGCTAAAGATGCTGATTCCAATAAACGGTCTTTGTTATTTTTCCAGCAGAATCTGAGCCCGAATATTGGCGGCGGGAAGTTGGGGAACGTACTTCGCGTCATTGATAAGGAAAATATCACCAAAGCTAATTTCTTCGAAGGTAAACCCATTCTCCGTAAAGTTTACGATGCCAAAGGCAGGAATATCAGTCGTTTCGGTACCCCCCGCCGTATTGGTGGTAACGATTGTTGCACCATTGATAATCGCTACATAATTGATGCCTTCTTTTTTGTAAAGTGCAATTACTGCAGCAATATTTTTGGAAGCGTTGGGGATATTGTTCCCAAAAAACAGTTTCAAATCGGCCTCTACCAACGGCTGAATTTCGTCGATGGGCAACAGCTTATAGGTAGAATTGCTCGTAAATCGTAAGTACTCAGTGAGATTGGCCGTATTTTTATAGTTCGCAAAAGGTTGCGTTTGGCTTACCGTGTATTTTGTGTCAGTAAACTCAATGGTCGCGTTGGCCTTAGCGGTCAATGTTGTAGCAGATAGATTTTTTGCTGACTTAATCGTCCACTTTCCTACTAAAGAAGGCTTGAGGGGAACCACCTCTTCTGATTTTTTGACGCAACTAAAGGCAAATAACAACAATAATATTCCAATTGGTATTTTTTTCATAAATGGTAATGTTTTATGTGTTGAACTTAAAGGTAAAATGCTAATAGCGGTTTGAATGGTTTTTCAGGGGGCATTTCTGACGGTAACTGCGGGATGTTTTTTTGCCGTAGTTGCCCAGTTAGGTCGTCAAAATACCCTCTTGTTTTCGCAAAAACGCTGGAAAATTACTTTCTCCAAATGACGACAACAGCGTCAAAAAGAATAAAAATCAAAGATGATATTTCAACAAAGTTCGGCAATTGAAATTTTTCAAAAATCACATCATAGGGTGAAAGGGATTCTACGCTATAAATTAGGTATAAATACGTATTGACTCTGATCGGTTGGCTTTAGAAACTAAGAAAAGCGGTGGAGGGTTGTTCACGTGATGCAATGAGGCTACACAATCCTATCCCGCACGGCTTTGACTACCGCTTCGGTGTTGGATTTTACGTGAAGCTTGTCATAAATATTTTTAAGATGGGTGCGAACCGTATCAATACTTAGGTTAAGCTCGGCTGCAATTAGTTTATAGCTGAGTCCTTCGACCAACCACCGCAAAACTGCCAGTTCTTTGGGGGTGAGATTATAATCCGTTGGGGCCGTTTTGGAGAAGAAATGCACTACTTTTCGGGCAATTAGTGGCGACATGGGAGCGCCACCTTCCATGACTTCCTGAACCGCTTCCAAGACTTTTTGCGGGGGCGTTTTTTTTAACAAATACCCAATTGCCCCTGCCTGCATGGCTTTAAAGACCCGTTCTTCATCTTCAAAAACCGTCAGCATCAGGATATTTAAACGCTTGAAATGGACTTTTAACAACTTTACCGCTTCGATGCCCGTAATTTGAGGCATATCGATGTCCATCAGAACCACATCTGGTTGGGTACGTGTGATATTTTCTACGATATTAACTGGATTGGCAAAACACCCCACCACTTCAAAACCAGTGCTAAAATTGAGAAAATGGAAAAGACCTTCGCGAAAATCGTCGTTGTCGTCAACGATTACTACGCGGATGTTATATGCCTGTGACATGTAGTTTTTTTTGCTTGTAAGAGAGCAGTAAAAGTAGGTATTTGAAGTCAGTCACAAATCACATGATTGGGGGAAATACGTCAACTTCCTAATTGAATGTAAATGGTCGTTCCCTTATTTTTTTGACTGTCAATCCTTATTTTTCCGTCAAGTTCTTCCGCGCGTTGTCGCATGTTTTCTAATCCGTTACGAAGGGTAGGTTTCAGTACGTCAAATCCTTGTCCATTGTCCTGAACAATCATATTTAGCGCCTTTTTCTCTATTTTTAATGTTATTTTGAGCTCATTACAGCCAGAATGTTTTACGGCGTTGTTGATGCTTTCCTTCAGAATAAGATAAAGATTCTGTCGGGTTTTCATCGGTACCTTAAGCTTTTGGAAGCGCTGGTCGATATCAAAACTGAGATGAATATCCTTGGTTTCGGTGATGGTATAGGCATACTCCTTTATGCGCAAAACGATGCTTTCGAGGGAGTCATCTTTGGGATTGATGGCCCAAACGATGTCGTCCATGTTTTCCAGTACTTTTTGGGCATTTGTAGTAATGCTTTCCATGAACTTACGCGTTTGTGCTTCGTCGATGTCAATTGATTTTTTTGCGGATTCACTCAGCATCGTAATACTGCTCAGGGTCGAGCCCACTTCGTCGTGTAAATCCCGAGAAATCGAATTGCGTAAATGCTGAAGTTTAAGAATTTGCTTTAGGCGATAACGATATAGACCGTAGAAAAATGAACTAATGCCGCAAAAAATCAATCCAAAGAACCACCAACTTCGGTAATAGGGCGTAGTCACAAAAATTGGGAACGCTGCAATGTTGGAAGCTACGTTGCCGTCGCTACTCAACGCCTGTACTCTAAAGGTATAATGGCCGCCGCTGAGATTGGTGTAACTGACATCCCGACGAGTATTCCCATTTTTCCAACCTTTGTCAAATCCCTCCAGTTGGTACCGAAAAGTTATTTTTTCAGGTTGGTCAAACTCTACAACTGAATAGTGGAACGTGATGATATTTTGGTCGTAATTGACCTTAAACGGGCTTTGTTGCTTTCGGAAGTCAATGCCTTGCCGTACATCCAACAGGCTGAAATCAGTCAGGAGTGTTTCGTATATTTTGGGGGGTATGTGGGCTTGGAGTGGATCAAAATAATTGACACCTTCTTCATAATTCAGGTAAAGATTACCATTGTTTTCATAGATAAAACCGTAAAAATAATTGCTAATCAGCCCGTCATTTTCAGTAAACAATTGAAATTTTTCGGTACTAGGGTCAAAATGAAGCAGGCCATCGTTGGTATTCATCCACAGTTTACCGCCTTTGTCAACGGATAATCCATTTTTGAACCGAAGCGCCCTGTTATTTCCATAGCTTTTCCAGCTTTTAACTACTTGATGGTTGCTGATTTTTAAGAATTCATTGCTGTATGCTACCCACATCGTTTCGGTGGAGTCAATATCTAGGGCAAATACATTTTGACGAGGGCCGATTTTTTCCGCTACTTTTTCAGTGTCGATATCAAAAATATCCACCCCATTGCGCGTAGCTAAGGCTATTTTTTGATTGTTAAGTTTTTTTAAATCATACACAAAAGCGTGGCTGATGGATTGTGAATCGGTAATGTCGGGAGAATGTACCGTTAGTGTGTGGGTGGGAAAAGCTACTTTTAATAACCCGATTTCTGAACCAATCCACGCGTTGTCGTATCGGTCAAATATGATTCGCCAACAAAGCAAATTGGGCTTTAGGTGCGTTGTTGTTATTATCTTAATGCGTAACTGCGCATCTATGATTGTTAGCATTTTGGCCGACAATACCCAAAGCCTTCCGTGACGGTCGTATTTGATTTGGGTGATTCCACTCCCTGGCATTTCAAAGGACTTAATGATTTTTTGACGTACTTTATCATATAAAAATAAGCCATAGTTTGAATTAGCGACCCATTCAAGATGTGGCTTAGAAGCGTGTTGGACAATTTGCCGCACCCGACTGATGTTCAGTTTTCTAAAAAATGGAAACAATTCTTTCTGAATCTGGAATTTCGTAGGATTGGCTCGATATAGGCCCTGATCGGTACTTAACCAAATGTTGTGCTTACTGTCCTGAAAAATATTCAAGATTCTTCGGTAATGAAAACCATTGATTTCATTGATACGGGTATTGAAAAGTTGATAATGATTTTTGTTTTCGGTATCCTGTACCGCCAATCCCCCCGTAACCAATCCACACCAAAGTGTTTTTGCGCCAGTCTGATTTGGCAGGGTAGCGATGCTTCTGATTTCCTGCCGTTCGGGATTGATTTCAGTGAGTACTGGGAGTGAAAATTGGCTGTTTTGGAAGGAAATCTCCCATATTTTGCGGCCTTCATCGCTGTAAATCCAGTGATTTGCCTTTGTGGAATAGATGACCCATTCGGTTGATGGCTTTGGAATCCGAAACGACTTTTGGGTGCGGGTATCATAACTTATCCATTCTTCATTGGTTGCGATGATAAGGGTATTGGTGTTGATGCTGATGATTTTATAAGGTGTACTGAATGAACGAATGGGCGTGGATTCTAAACGTTTAGTTTCAATTTGGTAACGAAAGAGCCCCTTTTCACTGGCTATCCAAAAACACTGGTTGTGGGAGTCGTGTAACAGGGCAAATTTTTGCTTTATTTTTTTATTGTTAGCGCTGAATTCTTTGTTCTTCGTTTGTACTTTCAGTTCAAATTGGTCTTGGACAGGGTTGTATTTAAACAAATTCGCATTTCTAGTGGCCCAAATCCCACCCTTGTAGTCTCTAATGACTTCGATGGATGGTTGGGCATCGGTTTGTGAGCTGTCTATCAAGCTATAGTGCCGCACTTCGACCCCATCTAAGCGATCAATTCCCTGAAAGGTGGAGGCCCAAATAAAATGTTGCCGATCTTCCACTACGTTAAAAACATAATTGTCAGAAAGCCCCTCGTGGGTAGAATAGCGCTGGAAGAGAAGGTTGTTTGGTAACTGCGCCAATAATACGCAGGGCCATAATAGCAAAACCGAAAGAAGGAGATTTTTTTTGGATAACATTTTGGACTCGAATGACCAGCAATTTGGTTAAAAAACTTTAAAAACGATTTACGAATCTACTATTTGAATTCGTTCTTGAAATAATTACCTATTTTTGCAATGATTCATGGATGAGTTTATGAACGAACGTAATTGGTCTTTAATACACTGAACCGTACGGGCGACCCCGTCTTCACTTTACATTCTATTTATGCCTCTGAAAAAGAAAAAGGTTGGCAGTTATCCCAACGCCATGATTATTGTTAGCTTAACCGCGGCGTTATTTTTGATTGGATTTTGTGGCTTGCTGGTCATGCAGTCCAAAAAGCTTATTTCTATCATTAAGCAAAATATTGAGGTGCGAGTCATGCTCGACAAAGGTCTTGACTCAACGCAAGTGGCTGATATTCAGAAAAAACTGATTGCAAACCCTTTTGTGTTGAATATTGAAGGAAAGCCTCAAGTGATTTTTTATTCAAAAGACGAGGCCGCCCGCGAGTTTATTGCTGATACGAAGGAGGATTTTAGCGCGTTTCTGGGCGAAAATCCCCTGCATGACAGTTATCGGGTGCGCTTACAAGAGGATTATTTTGAAGATACCAAACTCCAAAAAATCAAAGCAGACGTTGAAAAATTGGAGGGCGTTTTTGAAGTAGTGTATCAGGAAAACCTAGCCGACCAAATTAATAAAAACCTCACCAAAATTTACATCATTTTGGCCACTTTTGCGGTTATTATGCTCATAATCATTGTATTGTTGATGAATAATACCATTCGCTTGGCTTTGTATTCGCAACGGTTTTTGATACGTAGTATGCAATTGGTGGGCGCGACCAATAATTTTATTCAGATGCCTTTCCTCAAAAACGGCGCGGTGCAAGGGCTCATCAGTGGCCTGATTGCGGCGGGTTTGATTGTGGGTTTACAGCAAGTGGCCCTTCGCCAAATTGAAGGATTACACACGTTGCAGGAATACGAAAAACTGGGCTTTCTGCTCCTAGGTGTTATTATTTTAGGGGCGCTGATTGGAATTTTAAGCACGTTTCAAGCATTGGCGAGGTATTTGAGAATGACCCTAGATGATTTGTATTAATAAACCCATACCTCCTTTTTTTATCAATTCAACATTTAAAATAGTCAAATGAAAAAGAACGCATTTCCCTTTGGTAAAAGTAACTACACCTTCATGATTATTGGTATCGTGCTGATTTTGGGTGGATTTGTCATTATGAGCATGGATTCTGAAGAGTTTGGATTCGGTGTTCTAGGATTAACCGTGGGTCCATTGGTAGTAATGGCTGGTTTTGTCGTTGAGTTTTTTGCCATTTTACGCCGTCCTGCCGACGGCAAATAATCAAAACGTTATGAATGAGTGAGGAAGAAAAAACCTCACTGCCCACCCCTTACAATTTTAAAATGGATTTTATTCAAGCACTTATTCTTGCCGTAATCGAAGGTATTACGGAATATTTACCTATTTCTTCCACGGGTCACATGATTTTGGCGTCCTCTTTTATGGGGATTGCATCCGACCCATTCGTGAAATTTTTCACCGTGGCCATTCAGCTCGGTGCCATTCTTTCGGTCGTTGTTTTGTATTTCAAGCGTTTCTTCCGCAGCTTTGATTTTTATTTTAAGCTCTTTGTTGCGTTTATTCCCAGTGCCGTTTTTGGGGTGTTGTTCAGCGATGCCATCGATGCGCTTCTTGAAAGCCCGTTGGGCGTAGCCATTTCATTGCTGGTAGGAGGGATTATTCTGTTGTTTGTTGATAAATGGTTTAATAAAACCTTTATTGAAAGCTCTGACGAAATAGATTACCTAACCGCCTTTAAAATTGGCTTTTTCCAGTGTATTGCCATGATACCGGGCGTTTCGCGGTCGGGCGCCACGATTGTGGGAGGGATGGCGCAGCGTCTTTCACGTAAAGCTGCCGCCGAATTTTCGTTTTTTTTGGCAGTGCCTACCATGTTTGCGGCTACTGCTAAAAAAGCCTACGATTTTTACAAAGATGGCTTTGTACTGACCGACGAACAAATCAAGTTGCTTGCCATTGGCAACGTTGTCGCTTTTGTTGTGGCAATGCTGGCCATCAAGTTTTTCATTGACTTTTTAACAAAATATGGTTTCCGCGTTTTTGGCTGGTACCGCATTATCGTTGGAGGGGCTATTTTGGCCTTGATGCTGGCTGGATACAAGCTTGAAATCGTTTGATGATTGACCTATGATAGATGAATCTGCTGCTTCTCCCGACGAGGGAGAAGTTATTTTGCTTAATAAACCTCTCACATGGACTTCTTTTGACGCCGTCAACAAAATAAAGAGAGCCTGTCGTATCAAAAAAATTGGCCATGCGGGCACCCTTGACCCGCTCGCTACTGGTTTATTGATTTTGTGTACGGGTAAGAAAACCAAGGAGATAGATACGTACCAAGGAGCTGAAAAAGAATATACTGGCAAATTGGTGCTGGGAAAAACGACTCCTTCTATCGATCTTGAAACGCCCTTCGAGGGTGAATACCCTACTGATCATATTACGCTCGATTTGATGCAGGCGGCTGTAGCAAAGTTGACAGGAGAACTTTCGCAGTATCCTCCCATTTATTCTGCTGTGAAAATGGGAGGGGAGCGCCTCTACAAAAAAGCCCGCCGAGGGGAAGTGGTTGAGATTAAGCCGCGTTCGGTTTCGGTTCCTGTCTTTGAGATTGATGCCGTCAACTTTCCCGAAGTAAGTTTTCGCATTGTTTGTTCCAAAGGGACTTATATTCGCAGTTTAGTACGGGATTTTGGCATGTTGCTGGAGTCTGGTGCTTACATGAGCGAACTGTGCCGTACCCGAATCGGAACGTATTGGCTGAAAGACGCGGAAGAAATTGAAGATTACGTAAAAAGAAAACGACTGGAGCTAAATCTCGACCTTGGAAAACCCAATCTCAATCCTGAGTCTGAAATTTAGCGTCCATTTTCAATAACATGCAGGTTTACTACGATATAGCTGATTTTAAGCCCCTTCAGAATGCCATTGTGACCAGCGGAACCTTTGACGGAGTGCATTTGGGTCACCAAATTATCCTCGCCCGCTTGACCGAAACTGCCCAAATTATGGGTGGTGAAACCGTAGTGTTGACCTTTTGGCCGCACCCACGTATGGTGGTTTCAAAAGACAGCCAAAACCTAAAGTTGCTGTCTACCTTAGAAGAAAAAATTGCGTATTTACGGCAGAACGGCGTTCATCATCTGGTCATTATTCCGTTTACGCGGGAGTTTAGTGAATTGTCGTCTGAGGAGTTTATCCAACAGATTTTGGTGGAAACCATCGGGACCAAAAAATTGGTCATCGGTTATGACCATCATTTTGGACGCAACCGTGAGGGTAGTTTTGAGTACCTGCAACAACACGCGCCCCGTTACGGTTTTGAAATTGAAGAAATTCCGCGTCAGGAGATTGAACACATCACTGTGAGCTCAACCAAAATTCGTCAGGCGCTATTGGAGGGAGACACAACCATCGCTACTGAACTGTTGGGTAGAAACTACACGTTTACGGGTATTGTGGTGAAAGGCAGGCAGTTGGGGCGCACGATTGGATACCCAACGGCCAATGTTCACGTGGCAGAAAACTATAAACTGATTCCTGCCGACGGTATTTACGCCGTGCGGGTGGAAGTGCGGGGGCAAACGTTGGGCGGTGTGATGAGCATTGGTTTTCGACCCACCGTCAACGGTACGAATCGCACGCAGGAAGTATATATTTTTGACTTCAATGATGATGTGTACGGTGAAAAAATGACCGTCGAACTGGTGGAATTTATTCGTCCCGAACTCAAATTCGACGGTCTTGAAGCCCTCAAAAAAGCCATTGATGCGGATTGCGTGGCGGCAGTAGCCGCGTTGAAAAAGCATTCATAAAAGGCTTGGAAAGTCTACAAATACATTCCTTCAATTTCAGTAGCCCAAATTGTGATGGTTTCTTCGGTGACCCGGTCGGCTTTGTCAAAAAATAAGTGACTTTTAAGGTCTAATCCGCAATAGGTATAAATTCCCGTATCAGAGGTGAGGCGCAGGGCTGCATCCATCCCGTTGGCGTTGTATTCAGCCTTGGATTTACCGTGGGTATTAACGACAAAGGCTTGTTTGCCGCTCAACAATCCTTTTTGAATGCCTTGGTCGTACCGATACGCAAACCCGTACGACATCACGCGGTCGATGTAGCCTTTCATGATGGCGGGCATCCCCGTCCACCAAATCGGGTAAATAAAGGTAATCGCCTCTGCCCATTCGATGTGTTTTTGCTCTTCACCGACCAAAGGCACCACTTGCCCTTTGCGTTGCCCCACCATATCTTCCAATGATAAAACAGGATTGAAGTTCAATTCATAAAGGTCGCGGATTCTAACTTCGTGATTCGCTTTTTCCAGCGTATTAACGGCCGTTTCTTTGAGAAAATGATTGAGGCTCCCAGCGTGGGGATGGGCATAAATGATTAAGTGTTTCATGTTGTTTTCTTTTTTTGACAAAACTAGCGCCCACGGTTTTGCCCTGATTGTAAGAAAACGAAAAGCGCTATAACGCCGTCATGCAGAGGTCTTCTTGGAGTTTAAGGTAATGAGTGGGCGACATTTTAATGAAGTGATTGAAGTCATGAATCAACTGGCTTTGGTCATAATAGCCGCACTGCGCTACAATTTCAAGCCAATCAATTGGCTGCAATGTGGCGTTGGCTTTTGATAAAAGTTCAACTGCTTTTTTAAACCGTTGATAACGATTGAGTTCTTTGTCGCTGAATCCCAGATATTTTTGATAGTTGAGCTGAATGTTTCGCTCGCTGTAGCCGCTTTCTGCGGCTATTTTCTTGACCGTGTTTATAGCTCCGTTAGCTTCATTTTGCGCCAGAACCTGTGCCACGTTGCTTTTACGTTCTCTTAAATATGGCAAACTGAAATTCAACAAAAGGTCGATCTTTTCAGCGAGCGATGGGGCTTCTTTGAGCCGAATCCATACGTCGGCAAAGCATTGCTCTTTGACTAAATCATCGGGTTCGATGATGAATTCATTGAATGACTTTAAGGATTGTCCAAAAAAACGGTAAAAAGCATCCCACTTAAAATTCGCCACGAGCATTTCGGCCCCAGGTGACAGACTATAATCAATGTTTTTTTTGATGGGCCCCACAATCAGGCTATTCGGCGCGTCGAAAGAGGGGTTTTGGTCGAACGAAATCGAAATCTTACTGCCAAGATTAAAGACCAAAATGGTCTGAAAAGAAGGAATTAGCTTTTTATGGACAGGGTAGGGGGTATGATTGGCGGCATAATAAAAATGCGTAAAAAACTCCTCGAACGCTTCAGGTACTGCAATACTTTGCGTTTCGTAGAAAGGGTCTATGTTGGTTGATGGTAATTCGTTGGGAGTCATGGCACGCCTTCGTTTGGGAGTATACGAGAACAACTCAACATGAATAAGCGCGACAGACTAGTGATAAGTCTGCCGCGCTTAAGTTTATCAATAAGGGCGAAAAACTACCCTTTCATTTGTGCTTCTACCACCGCAATAGCTACCATGTTCACGATTTCGCGAACGGAGCTACCCAATTGCAGTACGTAAACAGGTTTACGCATTCCGAGCAAAATCGGGCCGATGGCCTCGTATTCCCCTACTTCTTTGAGTAGGTTGTAGGCGATGTTGCTGGCCGAAAGATTCGGGAAAATAAGGGTATTGGCCCCGTCTTCCGCCAGTTTGCTGAACGGATGATTGGTGCGCAACAGTTCTAAATCAAACGGTAAGTGTGCCTGCATTTCACCGTCTACCACCATATCAGGGTGTTTTTTGTGTAAAATGGTGGCGGCGGTGCTCATTTTTTCGGCATCTTCGCCCTTCGCACTTCCAAAGTTGGAGTAAGTAAGGAGGGCAATGCGCGGCTTTATGTTGAACCGTTCTACGGCTTGGGCGGTCAATTCGGTGATTTCAACGATGTCATCGACCGTAGGGTTAAAATTGACGGTGGTATCGGCCAAAAATAACGGCCCACGACGCGTAAGCAATATGTACATACCCGCCACTTTTTTCACCCCCGCTTCTTTCCCAATGATTTGCAAAGAAGGGCGAATGGTATCGGGATAATTGCGGGTCAAACCAGAAATCAGGGCATCAGCTTCACCCATTTCGACCATCATGGCCCCGAATGAACTCCGATAATACATCATCTTGCGAGCTTCGATGATGTTGACACCTTTGCGCTGGCGTTTTTGGAAATAAACTTCAGCGTAGCGGTCAATGTTAGCCGATTGCTCAGGGCTATAAGGGTCAATCACTGGAATCTCGGCGAGGTCCAGTTTATTCTGCTCAATGATGGCGCGTATTTTTTCTTCTTTACCCAATAAAATCGGAAACGCAATGCCTTCGTCGCGTACCTGTTGGGCCGCTTTGAGTACCTGCACGTTTTCGGCATCGGCAAAAACCACGCGTTTGGGCGCTTTTCTGGCCTTGCTGATAATCACCCGAGAAATCTGATTGTCCTGACCCAAACGTTTTTCCAGCTGTTGAACGTACGCATCCCAATCCGTAATGGGGTACTGAGCTACGCCGCTCTCCATGGCAGCTTTGGCCACCGCGGGGGCAATGGTCGTGAGCAGGCGTGGGTCAACAGGCTTAGGGATGATATATTCACGACCGAATTTTATGTTGTCGGCATTGTAAGCTAAATTAACGATGTCAGGAACGGGCTTTTTGGTCAATTCGGCCAGCGCGTGCACTGCCGCCAATTTCATCGGCTCGTTGATTTCCCGGGCCCGCACGTCCAATGCGCCCCTGAATATGTACGGGAAGCCCAATACGTTGTTGACTTGGTTGGGATAATCCGAGCGACCAGTGGCCATAATGACGTCTTCGCGGGCGGCTACGGCGTCTGGATACGGAATTTCGGGGTCTGGATTGGCCATCGCAAATACCATCGGGTCTTTGGCCATGGAGCGCACCATGTCTTGTGATACTACGTTGGCTTTAGACAACCCGAGGAATAAATCGGCACCCACCATTCCTTCGGCCAGCGATGCGAAACGACGCTCAGAGGCGAATTCTTGCTTCATGGGGTCTAAATCGGTACGGGCGGTATTGATGTGGCCTTTGCTGTCGAACATATCGACGTTTTCGGGACGAACGCCCAAGGCAATATATAACTTGGTACAAGAACTTGCCGAGGCTCCAGCTCCTGACACCACGACGCGAATATCTTCCACTTTTTTACCGACCAATTCGAGTCCATTCAGCAGGGCCGCCGAGCTAATGATGGCTGTCCCGTGCTGGTCATCGTGCATGACGGGAATGTTAAGCTCTTCTTTGAGGCGACGTTCGATTTCAAAACATTCGGGCGCTTTGATGTCTTCGAGGTTAACCCCACCGAAGGTAGGCTCCATGATTTTAACCGTTCTGACAAACTCATCCACGTTTTCGGTATTGAGTTCAATGTCAAACACGTCAATGTCGGCGTAAATTTTAAAAAGAAGTCCTTTCCCTTCCATGACGGGTTTACCTGCTTCGGGGCCAATGTTTCCGAGACCTAATACAGCCGTTCCGTTGCTGATTACCGCCACTAAGTTGCCTTTGGCGGTGTATTTATAGACATCTTCAACGTTTCTAAAAATTTCCATACACGGCTCGGCTACGCCGGGCGAATAGGCCAAAGACAGGTCAAGTTGGTTGTTGGTTTCTTTGGTTGGCACTACCTGAATCTTGCCGGGACGACCCTTGGAATGGTAATAAAGTGCGTCCTCTTTGCGAATTTTTGGAGGCATAACGATTTTTTGGGGGTTGAATTTGGGTTTGCAAGGTACGAATGAAAAGCATTTGTCGTACTAATTAACTGTCTTTTTATGGAAGTTGGCTATTACTTTTGTGTTTTATCATTCTGTTTTTGCAGCTGTAAAATGAGCAGGGAACAAAAAAAAATCACGCAAAAGAGGTAGAGGGGTTTTCTTTGCTCCTCTGCGTCTTTGCGTGATTTCTATATGCAGTGAATAACTACACTAATCGCTTTACAATATCATTGACCGAAATTCCTTCTGCTTCTGCTTTAAAGTTACGCACGATGCGGTGACGTAATATAGGAAGTGCTACTGCTTTTACATCCTCAATATCAGGTGAGTATTTTCCGTTGATGAGGGCATTGCATTTGGCGGCAAGTATCAGGTTTTGAGACGCACGTGGCCCTGCTCCCCACTCCAAGTAATTTTTGGTGTCTGCGGTGGCCAAATCGCCCATTGGTCGGGTTTTTTGAACAAGTTTAACGGCATATTCTACCACATTGTCCGTGACGGGAACGCGCCGAACTAGGTGTTGGAATGCTTCGATTTCGGCGGCTGAAATGACCGTATTAATCACGGGTTTATTATCAGTTGTGGTGGATTTGACAATGTTAAGCTCTTCTTGGTAAGAAGGATAATCTAAGTAAACCATGAACATAAAACGGTCTAACTGCGCTTCGGGTAGGGGATACGTTCCTTCCTGTTCGATGGGGTTTTGGGTAGCCAACACAAAAAACGGACGACTTAGCGAATGTTTTTGGCCGCCCACCGTTACCGCGTATTCTTGCATCGCTTCGAGGAGTGCCGACTGGGTTTTGGGAGGGGTACGGTTGATTTCATCCGCCAAAATAATATTGGCAAATACGGGTCCTCTGATAAAACGGAAATTGCGTTCATTGTCCAAAGTTTCAGAACCCAAAATATCCGAAGGCATCAAGTCAGGCGTGAATTGGATACGATTAAAACTCAAATCCAACGCACCCGCGATGGTCTGTATTAGGAGAGTTTTTGCTAATCCGGGAACCCCAACCAAGAGGCAGTGCCCCTGACAGAATATAGCGGTGAGCAATAAACGAACCGTATCATCTTGACCAACAATGACTTTGCCAATTTCTGCACGGAGTTTTTCATAAGATTCTTTAAGTGCCTCAGCAGCAGCGACGTCAGAAGAAAACTTCATTTAAGGTTTATGGTTAGTGGTTTATAAATGGTTGTTGTGAATATAGCTGTTTGCCGCAAAAAAACAATCGCCGCTAATTATCCTGCAGATTAATACCCATCATTTTACATCCCTGAAACTCGGGGTCTACTTTAATAAAGACATCTTCGATTGCTTTCTTAAACCACTTATCCACCGCTTCTGTTTTTTTATTAGCTAAAACAATGTTGGATAGTTTCTCAAAATCGTCTTTCAAACTAGCCGTATGCGGCTCCACTTTGCTTTTGTAATAGATGATTCGCATGGCGGTTTTTCCGTCGTCCGTCCGATAGTTCATTGGCGCACTTATCGTGCCAACTTTCATAGTGTCGAGCATCATAAACAGGCCATAGTCCATCGAAGCATCTAGTGGCAAGCGCGAAGAACCCGACTGTTGGTCTTTCAACAAACCGCCTGCATCGGCCGTACTTTTATCTTCAGACCACGTTTTTGCTACTTTTTCAAACTTTAGCGTATCAGTTTTGATCAAATTGTAGAGACTATCCAATACTTTTTTTGGGGCCGACATGTCCATGCGGTTATAATCGGGGCGCAATAAAATATGGCGGGCGTGGTATTCAGCGCCTCGCGTTTCGAGCAATTGAATCAAGTGCAAACCATATTCTGTCTCAATAGGCTCCGATAGTTCGTTTGGTTTGAGTTTCAGGGAGGCTCCTTCAAATTCGGGTAGCATATCGCCGCGTTTGGCAAAACCAAGATCTCCACCCCGTTGCGCTGACCCTAAATCTTCTGAATAAGCAGAGGCCAATGAGGTAAAATCTTCTCCTTTTTCTACCCGGGCTTTATAATCGAGCAAACGCGCACGTAATTCGTCGTTCTGTGCTTTTGTTACTTTGGCATAACGAACAATCTGCCCGATTTCAACTTCGGCGGGAATATAAGGTAGGCTGTCTTTGGGAATGCTGTTGAAGAATTTTTTTACTTCATTGGGGGTCACTTTGATGGCTTCCGTAATTTTACTTTGCATTTTTTCCGCTATCATTTCCTGTTTGATAGGCTCCCGCAACTCATATTTAAGGGCTTCAATGCTCTTTCCGTAGGCCTCAATGATGTTTTTTTCCGAGCCAAAACGCTTGGCCATGTAGTCCATCCGGGCCGCTACCTGACTTTCAATCTGTTTGTCTTCAACAATAACGGAGTCTATCTCCGCTTTTGCCAACAGCATTTTATTTACAATCAAGCGTTCTAAGGCCTGGCACATGGTAGGGGCTTGTTGGCCCTGGGCCTGAGATTGTGCCTGAATCATGTACTCCTCCAATTCAGAACGCAGTATGTAGTAGTTGTCAACGCGCGCCACCACTTTGTTGAGGCTGGTACTTTTTCCCTGTGCCTGAGCGCCGATGAAGGCAATACACGCCAATACGAGCGTTGCCAAGGTGGAGCGAAGAACTGAGAGGTAAGATGGGTTTTGAATGAATGTTCTTTTCATAATTTGGTAGGCTACTTCAAAATCGGATTCTCTATTGTAAACGGACTTACGCCGTTTTTTACTTTGCTAAGTTACGTAATTCTTCTTCGTTTATCTGTACGGCAAACTTTTGGCGCAATTGCATAAGCCAATTGCGTTCTAGTTGTTTTTGGTAATCGTTTATCACGGCCCCACGCGCTTCAGTGAAGGTTTTGAGGCGGGCAGGTTCGATTTTGGCAATAGAAACCCATACTTTTTCCTTGTTGACGCTCACCAATTGCTCGCCAACTTCCCAGCGGGCGGCATCCACAAAGCGGTTTGCTCCTTTGGCAAAAGCCCCTTCTGTAATGAGTATATTGCCCAGTTTTAGGGCGTTAAGGGCTTTTTCGAGGTCTTTTTTTGACGTGCTGAAATACTGAAAACTTACCCGGCGGTTGCGAGAAGCATTGGCCACTGGTTTGAATTTGCCGTAATCTTTCTCAATGATTCTGGTCAAGGAGACACTGTTGTTGGTAAGCGCCTTAATGGCATTATGAAGGCGCATAGTGGAAACTGAATCTGGTTCATCAGCATCGCCATAAGCGGAAACTTCGACCGAATAATTTTCATTATTGAGCAAGGTCAATGCTACTTCAAATAGGGCTTCCCGGTGTTTCACACTGAGGACAGTCGATTTAGAAGGGAAAAGCAAATCGGTCCCCTTTCTTCGCAACTGATACGGCTTTGAAGCAAGCGCCTCATGGGCTCGTTTTAACAGCGAATCGCTTTCACTGACTGCGAGGGTAGCAAAAGCGCGCTCGGGGTAGCGATAGTTGGCTTTATTTTGTTCCCAATATTGTTTCTGGCCCAATGAGTCGGTCAAGGAGCGCTCCAATACGTTGGCTTCCATGGCTTGGGTGTACAAGACTCCGTCGCGCATTTCGGTCATTAATGCTCTAAATTCAGGATACTTTTTTTCCAAATTTGCTTCTTCCGTTTCGACCAATTTCTGATTTACAAACTGACGAAAATAACGTTCGGCAAGGAGGGGTAGCGAAGTGCCCGCTGGGGTGGGTTGCTGACGATTATAGACGTATTCAAAAAAATGATTGACGCTATACGGCTGATTCTCAATTTGCACCAGCGTTTTATTTTCAATCGAAGCGTTGAGCGGTGTTTTGAACTTCCATTTGCCTCTTAGCAGGGATGTGTCAAGTTGGGCCATGGCTGCCGCTTTGATAGGGGCAATTTCCGTCATTTTGGACGACGCACGCAGTTTGGTGATTAATGCCTCCCGAATGAGCTCGCCGCGCGAATCGGTGGTTACTTTTTGCCGAAGTTGCGGGGCTAATTCGGTGAATGATTCGATGGGCTTACGATTAATCAATTTAACAATGTGCCAACCGTAGTTGCTTAAAAAAGGCGGTGAAATATCGCCGACGCGTTTAAGAGAGAATGCCACTTCTTCAAAAGCAGGCGTCATGGCTCCTGTACCGAATTCATGAAGGATGCCTCCGTTATCTTTGGTGGTGGGCTCGTCGGAATAGTCACGACAAACCACTTCCCAAGCTTCTTGTTGCAATAAACTGTGGGCTTTTTCTATTTTGGCCTTGGCGGCGGCTTTTCCTTCAGAGGTGGCATTGGAACTGATACGTACCAAAATATGGGCTACCTGCACCTTTCCTCGTGAAGAGCGACGGTCATTCACTTTGATTAAGTGATAGCCTGCGCCCGTTCGTACGGGGTCCGTTATCTTTCCAATGGGTGCGGAGTAAGCGGCGTTTTCAAAAGGATAAACTGTCTGAAATACGGTGAAATACCCTAAATTTCCCCCTTTAGGGCTGGATAAGGCATCCTTTGAAAAACGAGTTGCGGCATCCTCAAACGTAATTTCTTGTTGGATGATTCGGCTACGCAGCGCAATGGCTGCCCGGTAGGCTGATAAGGTATCTTCGGGAGAGGCGTCGGGAGATACTGGGAACAAAATATGTGAAGCGCTGACTTCTTGTTTCAAACGTTCGTAAGCTTCCGCTACGAGGTTTTCCACAAATACTTTATCATAAAGGTAGGGCTGGGCCAATTGTTTCCGAAAAGAAGCCATTTCTTCCCGAAATTCCGCCGTGGTATCTTTGCCGGCACTTTGGGCGGCGATTACTTTCAACTTTAAATTTGTATAAAGCTGAAGGTATTCTCTAATATTGGTTGATTTGGACGTATCGTCCGAAAATTGGTTTTTGGTAAAAGATTGAAAGAATTCATCGGTCGTAAATTTCCGGTCACCTATAGAAAGAATCACAGGTTCTGGGGGAGCCTGTGGTGCCGGTTTGGACGTTTTGCACCCCCATATACTTATAAATACGCCAATAAAACCCCAAAAACGATACTTCATCTTAACTTTTTAAATCTTAACAGGAATGCGCCTTCATTTATTGTGAAGTTTGCAAAGTTACGCCAACTTTCTGAAAGTTTAAACAATACCTCCTTTTCACCCCTGCCAATCTGTTTTAGCAATTATCTTTGCACATGCGTTATTTTATAGAAGTAAGTTATAAAGGAACAAATTATCACGGTTGGCAACGGCAACCCAACGGCAATACCGTGCAAGAAGAACTTGAGCGAGCGTTGGCAATTATCCTGCGTCAGCCTGTTGAAATCATCGGCAGTAGTCGAACCGATGCGGGCGTCCATGCTGAGCAGCAATTTGCGCACTTTGACGTAGAAAATCCCATTGCCGCTCCCGACCGCGTGGCGTTGGGGCTGAATAGTCTTTTGCCTAAAGACATTGCCGTTCCCAAAATTGTGGCCGTCAGACCCGATGTGCATTCGCGGTTTGCCGCTACGCACCGCTGTTATGAATACCGCATTATTTTTCAAAAAAACGCCTTTCTTACCGATTTAGCCCACGTATTTCGACCCGAGTTGGATGTTCAGCGAATGAATGAGGCCGCTGCATTATTGCTTCAATACACCGATTTTGAATGTTTCAGTAAAATCCATACCGATGTCAAAACCTTTTTGTGTAGCATTGAGCACGCCTATTGGGAGAAAACTCGTTTGGGACTGATATTTCATATCAAAGCCAATCGTTTTTTGCGCGGTATGGTGCGTGCCATTGTGGGTACTTTGTTGGAAATTGGGCAACGAAAAAAGTCGTACGCGGATTTTGAACAGTTGATTATTTCCAAGAACCGTAAAAATGCCGCAGCTCAAGCGCCTGCCTGTGGGCTGTTTTTGGTAGAAGTCGGCTACGATTGGGCATCCATCATGGACGATATTTAATGTATGCGAGGCTCTATGCCTCGCATACGTTCTTAAAATTGACACACTTTAACGTACATATACATTTGAAGAAGATTGGGATTATATTATTGGCGGCTGGCGAATCCAAGCGCATGGGCTCGCCTAAACAACTGTTGGACATTAACGGGAAAAGCCTCCTGCGTCGGACGGCAGAAGTAGCTTTGGCAACTGATTGTTATCCTGTTGTATTAGTCATTGGGGCCAATAAAGCTCAAATTGTCCCCGAAATCATTAATCTGCCGCTGACCGTCATTGATAACCCCATGTGGGCTGAAGGGATGTCGTCGTCGGTGAAGATGGGAATGGCAGGTTTGTATATGACTTACAAAGACGTAGATGCCGTACTAATTTTGGTGTGCGACCAGCCCTATCTGTCGGTGTCGCTGTTGGAGCGGATGGTAGAAATTTATGAAGAAAAACAACCGCCGATTGTTGCTTGTAAGTACGGCGACCAGATTGGCGTTCCTGCCTTGTTTGACCGTAAAATGTTTGACGAACTGTTGACCCTGACGGGCGATAAAGGGGCGAAACCCGTTGTAATGAATCATTTGGACGAAGCGTACCTCGTGACTTTTGAGGCGGGAAGAATAGATTTGGATACTCCTGAAGATTACAAAGCCTTTCAAAATGGATAATTTTAGGTAGAGACGCTGAGTCTGCGGACTGCGCGTCTGCGGACTGCGCGTCTGCGGACTCAGCGTCGAAAATTTTGTCGCTTTGCATTGGCTTTTCGATAACGTCGCTTAAAAAAGCAAATTTGTCGCGGAATAGTAGGCTGGTTTTATAATTTCCTTATTTTTGAATGTTACGTTCTAACCGATGGTAAGAAGTTTTTTCACTTCAACCGATTACAACTATTCATCAAAACTAGACCAAGCATGAAAAGAAGGGATTTTATTCAGTTGTCAAGCATGGGCTTGGGGGCTATGATGGGAGCATCCATTCCCGTTTTGGGCAATGTGGTTCCCGTTGAGCAGCTGCTCGAACCTGCCGTCGATGCGGCCATTAAGAAAAAGATGGCCGATGTGGCCCTCAACGTGGCCAAGTCGAAAGGGGCAACTTATACCGATGTTCGCATTGGCCGTTATCTTCAACAATACCTCTTTACCCGTGAAACCAGGGTTCAGAATATCGTTAATGCGGAATCGTACGGCGTAGGAATTCGCGTAATTGCCAACGGAACTTGGGGATTTGCCGCCACGAGTGATGTGAGCAACGAGGGCATTGCCAAATGTACCGAAACGGCCGTAGCCATTGCAAAAGCGAATTCAAAAATCCAGACCGAGCCGGTCGTGTTGGCTCCGCAAAAAGGAGTGGGGGAGGTGACGTGGAAAACGCCCATCAAGAAAAATGCCTTTGAGGTTCCGGTTCAGGAAAAGATTGACCTGTTGATGAAAGTAAACGGTGAGGCAATGAAAAACGGCGCGGGTTTTGTCACTTCCAACCTGTTTTTTGTCAATGAACAAAAATATTTTGCTTCCTCCGACGGGTCGTACATTGACCAAGATATTCACCGTATTTGGCCAACTTTTACCGTAACGGCCGTTGATAAACAAGCGGGTAAATTCAAAAGTCGTGACGCCATCAGTTCACCGATGGGTATGGGTTACGAATATCTTGACGGTTTGGCCAGCGAAAAAATCGCGGGGCCGAATGGGCTGGTCGGGTACCGCAACTCGTACGATATGGTTGAAGATGCCATCATGGCGGCTAAACAAGCCAAAGAAAAAATGACCGCTAAGTCGGTCATGCCCGGTAAGTATGACCTCGTGCTGGATCCAAATCACTTGGGATTGACTATTCACGAGTCCGTAGGTCACCCGACTGAACTGGACCGCGTGTTGGGGTACGAAGCCAATTACGCAGGAACCAGTTTTGCGACTTTGGACAAATGGAAAACCAAGAGTTTCAATTATGGCAGCAAGCAGGTCAATATCGTGGCTGATAAAACCCAACCCTACACTTTAGGAACCGTTGGCTACGACGACGAAGGCGTTCCGTGCAAGGAATGGGATTTGATTAAAGACGGTATTTTGGTGAATTATCAGGCGATTCGTGACCAAGTGAATATTTTGGGCGAAAACGCCTCGCACGGTTGCTGCTACGCCGACAACTGGAATTCGGTACAATTCCAGCGGATGCCCAACGTGTCGCTGCGCCCCGGGAAAGAAAAACTCAACGTTCAGGAAATGATTAAGGGCGTTGAAAAAGGAATATACATTATTGGTCGTGGTTCGTATTCGATTGACCAACAGCGTTATAACTTCCAGTTTGGTGGCCAACTTTTCTACGAAATCAAAAACGGAGAAATCGTGGGAATGCTGGATGATGTAGCCTACCAGTCAAACACGCAAGAGTTCTGGAATTCGTGCGTGCAGATTTGTGACAAGGATGATTATCGTACGTTCGGGTCGTTTTTTGACGGCAAAGGGCAACCTTCGCAGGTGAGTGCGGTTTCGCACGGAAGTTCGACAACGCGTTTTAACGGCGTGAATATCATCAATACGGGCAGAAAAATCGGATAATTAAACCACGACATCAACAATGGCTATTTTAACGAAAGAAGAAGCTAAAAAAATCATAGATAAAGTGTTGGCTTATTCAAAAGCCGACGAAATGAGCGTGAACCTGACGGGCAGCCGCACAGGAAACATCCGCTATGCCCGTAATACGGTGTCGACCAGCGGTGAGTCGTACGACTTGTCTTTGTCAGTAACGGCCGTATATGGCAAACGCTCGGGCACATCGACCATCAATGAGTTTGATGACAAATCGCTGGAAAAAACGGTGCGAAGGGCCGAAGAAATTGCCCGATTAGCGCCCGAAAATCCCGAATATGTGCCGATGCTAGGGCCGCAAACCTATTTGGAAAGCAATACTTTTTTGCAAAGTACAGCCGATATTAACCCCGAATACCGGGCAAAAGTGGCATTTGACAGCATCGACCCTTGTCGTAAAAAGAATTTAACAGCGGCGGGTTATCTGGAAGATACCACTGATTTTTTTGCAATGGGCAACAGCAAAGGCCTTTTTGGCTACAACAAATCCACGTCGGTCGATTTTTCCGTCACCGTTCGTTCGGCAGATGGAACGGGTTCAGGATACGTTTCCCGCGATTTTAATGATGCTGCCAAGCTTAACGCCAAAGCATCGACGGAGATTGCAATGCAAAAAGCCATGGCCTCGGTGTCGGCCAAAGCCCTTGAGCCTGGAAAATATACCGTCATTCTGGAGCCTACCGCTGCCCTTGATTTGATTCAGAACATGATGCGCAGCATCGACGCCCGTAATGCCGACGAAGGTCGCAGCTTTTTGAGCAAAAAAGGCGGCGGAACGCGGTTGGGAGAAAAGCTTTTCGACGAGCGCGTAACTATTTATTCCGACCCGACCAACATCGATATTCCCAAAGCAGGTTTTTCACTGGACGGTCGCCCGCAAGAAAAAGTGACTTGGGTCGACAAAGGCGTGGTTAAGAATATGGCGTATTCGCGTTATTGGGCCGAAAAACAGGGTGTCAAAGCCGTGGCTCCGCCGCAGGGGTTCATTATGGCGGGTGGTACGCAATCGCTAGCAGACCTTATTAAAGGAACCCAAAAGGGAATTTTGGTGACTCGATTCTGGTATATCCGTGCCGTTGATCCCCAAACCTTGTTATACACCGGGCTTACCCGCGACGGGACGTTTTATATTGAAAACGGACAAATCAAATACCCCGTCAAAAACTTCCGTTTCAACGAAAGCCCAATCATCATGCTCAACAACCTTGAAGCGATGGGCGTGCCCGCCCGCGTGAACGGAAGCATGATTCCTCCGCTCAAAATCCGCGATTTTACCTTTACAAGTCTGTCTGACGCAGTCTAGTTGAGTGTAAAGGTTAAAGGAATTTGCTGGTTAAGTTATTGCCAGTAGTCAGACGAACAGCTTAAAGTCTGACGATCGTCAGACTTTAAGCTGTTCACTTTCATTTGCCGTTCATCAAAATCCCCCTGTCTGGGGGAGAATTAAGACTATATTTATCAGGATTTTTGAAATTGAATTAAATATGATTCAATTTCAAACGTCTTTTCAATTACCCATACAACCATCTATAAACAAACTAAGCCTTGAAAAGAAGAGATTTCATGCAACTGTCGGGCATGGGATTTGGCGCAATGATGTTGCCCAATATCCCGATTGTGGGGAATTCAGTTTCTCCCGAAGCCCTATTGGAAGGCGGCATTGATGTTGCCCTCAAAAAGCGTCTGGCCGATGCTGCCCTCAACGCCGCCAAATCCAAAGGCGCTACTTACACCGATGTACGGATTGGCCGCTATCTGCGTCAATTTGTGATTACCCGCGAAGACAAAGTACAGAACATCGTCAACACCGAATCCTACGGGGTAGGCGTACGGGTCATTGCCAATGGCTGCTGGGGATTTGCGGCGGTGGTAGACGCTAAGACCGAAGACGATACCGCCAAAGCGGCCGAAGAAGCCGTGGCCATCGCCAAAGCCAATGCCCGATTGATGAAGCAACCTGTGCAGTTGGCTCCCCAAAAAGGCTACGGTGAAGTAAGCTGGAAAGCGCCCATCGAACGTAATTCTTTTGAAGTACCCATCAAAGAAAAAGTAGATTTGCTGTTGGGTGTCAACGATGCTGCTCTAAAAAACGGCGCTAATTACGTGAACTCGGTGTTGTTTATGGTCAATGAGCAAAAATACTTTGCGTCTTCCGACGGGTCCTACATTGATCAGGACATTCACCGGATTTGGCCTATTTTTTCGGTGACCACCATCGACCCTAAAACGGGTAAGTTTGAAACACGTCAGGCGTTGAGCGCCCCCGTTGGAATGGGGTATGAATACCTACAATCCAACCCTAAAGACAAAGTAACTGGCATCACGACGCGCTATAATAAGGGCTATGATATGCTGGAAGATGTGATTTCGGCGGCCAAACAAACCAAAGAAAAACTTGCGGCCAAATCGGTGGAAGCAGGTAAGTACGACTTAGTGCTGGATCCGTCTCACCTGTGGCTGACCATTCACGAATCAGTAGGACACCCGCTCGAACTCGACCGCGTGTTGGGGTATGAAGCCAATTTTGCAGGGACCAGTTTTGCTACTTTGGATAAATGGCAGAGCAAAAACTTCAATTATGGTAGCAAAGAAGTAAATCTCTTTGCCGATAAAACCCAGGTAGGCTCGTTGGGGGCTGTTGGTTGGGACGACGAAGGCGTAAAAACCAAGCAATGGGATTTGGTAAAAGAGGGAACTTTGGTCAATTATCAAGCCATTCGTGACCAAGTACACATCATTGGAGAAAAAGAATCACAAGGCTGTTGCTACGCCGACAGTTGGGGCTCGGTGCAGTTTCAGCGCATGGCCAATGTTTCTTTGGCGGCGGGGAAAACACCCCTTTCGGTCAGTGAAATGATTAAGGATGTGAAAAAAGGGATTTATATTATTGGAGACGGTTCGTTTTCAATTGACCAGCAACGCTATAATTTTCAGTTTGGCGGTCAGTTGTACTACGAAATCAAGGACGGTCAAATTGCGGGAATGCTCAAAGATGTGGCATACCAGTCAAATACGCAGGAATTCTGGAATTCTTGTGTAAAAGTGTGCGACGAGCGAGATTATCGTTTGGGCGGTTCATTCTTTGACGGGAAGGGCCAGCCGCAGCAAGTCAGTGCGGTATCGCACGGTAGCTCAACGGCCCGTTTTAACGGTGTAAATGTCATTAACACCGCTCGTAAAATTTAAGCATTGACCTCATCTCCAACAATTAACATCAAAAGAAATGGCAGTTATATTAACTGAAGCGGAAGCCAAGGCCTTGCTACAAAAGGTGTTGAGCTTTTCAAAAGCGGATGAATGTGAAGTGAATCTGCTGGGCGAAATACGCGGCAATCTGCGCTACGCCCGCAACGAAGTCTCCACCAGTGGAGCAATGACCAACAAAGATATTTCGGTCCAATCGTCCTTCGGCAAAAAAGTAGGCGTGGCTTCTATCGATGAATTTGACGATGCCTCGCTCGAAAAAGTGGTGCGCCGCTCTGAAGAATTGGCCCGACTTGCGCCCGAAAACCCCGAACACGTGGGCGTCATGGAGCCGCAGCAATACATTAAATCCAACGGTTATTTTGAATCTACCGCCAGCATCACCCCCGACAAGCGGGCCGAAGCAGTAGCGAAAAGCCTCGAATTATCGAGTAAACAGGGCCTTGCGGCGGCGGGGTTTATGGAAGACCGCAAAGGGTTTACCGCCATGATGAATTCGAAAGGTCTGTTTGCGTATTACAAAAATACAAACGTTAACTTTTCGCTTACGGTCAGAACTGACGACGGAACGGGCTCGGGCTACGTAGCCAAAGGATACAATGATTTCAATAAACTGGATACGGCGGCGGCTACCAAAATTGCCGTTCAGAAATCGTTGGCTTCCAAAGGCGCAAAGGCGCTTGAGCCAGGAAAATACACCGTGATTTTAGAGCCAACGGCGGCGGCGGTATTGGTCGAAAGTATCTTTTTTGGAATGGATGCCCGCAGTGCCGACGAAGGGCGCTCGTTCTTTAGCAAACCAGGTGGGAAAACTAAGCTGGGAGAAAAGATTGTAGATGAGCGCGTTACGTTTTATTCTGACCCAACGCATCCTGACTTGCCCGCAGCGGCATGGTCGGGAGATGGACAACCGCAGGCCAAAACGCTTTGGATTGACAAAGGAGTGGTAAAAAACCTTTCTTATTCTCGGTTTTGGGCGCAGAAAAAAGGGGTGAAACCCGTTCCAAACCCAAATAACATGATTATGGAAGGAGGAACGGCGACCTTGGACGAGATGATTAAAAGCACCAAACGCGGTATTTTGGTCACCAAACTCTGGTACATCCGTCCCGTTGACCCTCAAACACTGTTGTTGACGGGCCTCACCCGCGACGGGACATTTTACATCGAAGATGGGAAAATCAAATATCCTATCAAAAACTTCCGTTTCAACGAAAGTCCAATCATCATGCTGAATAATCTTGAAACCTTAGGGATTCCTGAGCGGGTCGTTAGTACGGAATCAGACCAAAATTATATCTTGCCTCCGATGAAAATCAGGGAGTTTACATTTTCATCCCTTTCCGACGCGGTATAACAACCTGACCCCTGCCCCTCTCCTTATCAAGGAGAGGGGTATATCAGTCTCTCCTTATTGAAGGAGAAGGGGTTGGGAAATGAGGTTTAATCTTTTCCACGCATGAGACCATTTTTTTTTACCCGGATTCAGTATGCTTCTGGAGATTGGGACACCGACCAACGGATGCCGTCCAATCTCCTCAATTCGTTGGTGGAGTATACTACCATTCCGATTGATGAAAAAGAAAAAATTGTGCAATTGACGGGTACTGAGTTGTTTAGAAGCCCTTTCTGTTATTTGAGCGGACATAAATTGGTGGAGTTTTCCAGTCAGGAACGCGACCATTTTAAAAAATACGTTGAAAACGGTGGTTTTGTGTTTGTGGATGATTGTAATCATGATATCGACGGGCTGTTTGCTAAGTCTTTTGAGCAGGAAATGGCGCGCACTTTTGGGCCGAAGGCTTTGCAGAAAATCCCCAACAATCATCCCATTTACCATTCGTTTTTTCATTTTGAAGGCCCGCCTACGACGAGTTTCGAACTCAACGGGTGGGGCGATGATTTGGTCCATGATTACCTGAAAGCCATCGAAATCAACGGACGAATCGGGGTTTTGTACAGCAATAAAGATTACGGCTGCGAGTGGGATTATGATTTTAGGAATAAGCGTTGGTTGGCCGAAGACAATACAAAATTTGGAGTAAACATTATTAGTTACGCATTAACAACCGTTTAAGCATTGGAAACGCAGGACTTAACCCACTATAAAACACTGGTATCGAAACTACCACACCTGAAAAAAGAGATTGGCAAAGTAATCGTCGGGCAAGAGGAAGTAATCAATGAAATTCTGATTTCACTACTCGCTGGTGGACATTGTTTGCTGGAAGGCGTACCGGGATTGGCCAAAACACTCATGGTAAAAACGATGGCCGAAGCCCTCGAAATGAAATTTAAACGGGTGCAGTTTACCCCCGATTTAATGCCGGGCGACATCATCGGGACCGAGATTTTGGAGGAAGACCACGAAACTGGCAAAAAGTTTTTTAAGTTTAACCAAGGTCCCATTTTTGCCAACATCGTTTTGGCCGATGAAATCAACCGTACGCCGCCCAAAACGCAGGCGGCGTTGTTGGAGGCAATGCAGGAGTACAAAGTGACTTATGCGGGTATGAATTACGACTTACCGCGCCCCTTTCTGATTATTGCTACCCAAAACCCTATCGAACAGGCGGGTACTTACCCGCTGCCCGAAGCCCAACTTGACCGTTTTTTGTTGTATATCAAGCTGGGCTATCCGTCCGAACAGGAGGAATTAGATGTGTTGAAAAATACCACTGGTTTTGGCAGTAAAAGTCTTCAAACCATTCTTACGGACCAAGAAATTATTGATTTACAGAAACTGACACGTCAGGTTCATATCAGCGACGAATTGATTGTCAAAGTGAATCAATTGGTCCGTTCCACGCGTCCGGCTACTACATCATCGGCCTTTGTCAAAAAATGGTGCGGATGGGGGGCGGGGCCACGGGCGGGGCAAGCGTTGATTCTCTGCGCCAAGGCCCGGGCGGTGTTGAACCAACGGTTTTCGGTTATCCCCGAAGACATTCAGATATTGGCGTATCCTGTATTGCGTCACCGTATTTCGCTCAATTTCAGGGCAGAAGCCGAGAATATCACAACGGATGATGTGGTGGCAGAATTGTTGAAAGGATAGCTATGCTCACTACCGAACTCATCAAACTCAATAACCTTCAAATCGCGGGGAAACTGGTCAGTGAAGAGCTGATGTTGGGGATACATGGCAGTAAACGATCGGGGATTGGGATTGAATTTGAGCAATATCGCCACTATGAACCCGGTGACGATCCTAAACGCATCGACTGGAAACTCTACGCCCGTACCCAAAAACATTTGGTACGAGAATCCGCCACGGAAAGTAATTTCCATATTCGGTTTGTATTGGACTTGTCGGGGTCGATGAATTATGCTGAAAAAAATATCAGCCGCCTAAATTATTGTAAGATTCTGCTGGCCTCGTTGGCGTATTTGGGGTACCGACAAAGTGACCAGATGAGTTTGTATGCCTTGCAAAATGGAGACTTAGAAACCCTCGTTCCCGCAGGAAAGCAGGCTTTTCAACGGATTTTGTACGAGTTAGAAAAAGCTGAAGCAGTTGGAACGTGGCAGAACGAACAGCCTAAATTTCCGCATTTTCAACAAAAACAAAAGGAGCTGTTCGTATTTGCGTCTGATTTCCTGCAGGTGAATGATGAATGGATGAAACTCATTCAGAGTGTAGCAAACCCGCGTCGCGAAATTCTTATTTTTCAAGTACTTGGCGCCGAAGAATTACATTTCAACCTAAATGGTTTTTATCGGTTCAAGGATTTGGAAACGGGAAAAGAAATGGAACTGGAAGCATCGACAATTAAAGAAGAAGTTCAAAAAAAAGCCGCCGTTTACTTGGCCGATTTAGACGAAGCCTTACAAATCCCGCACGTGCATTTGATTCGGACTACTTTGCACGAATCCATTGCGTCGGTGATTTCAGAGGCGTTGAGAATGAGAAAAGTTTGATGATAAATTTCTGAATTGTCCTGTCCTTTAGGGCAGGAAACATAAAAGAATAATATAAATGGAATTTTTAAACCCTTTGATGTTGTGGGGAAGTTTAGCGGTCGGAATTCCTATCGCCCTCCATTTTTGGCATCAGAAAAAGGGACAATTGCTCAATTGGGCTGCTACGCAGTGGCTGACGGAGAAGGACTTACAACCCTCACGAGGGATTCGGCTAGACAATATTTTGTTGTTGATAATCAGGTGTTTATTAGTATTGATGTTGGCTTTTTTATTAGCAAAACCTATCCTGCATTGGGCAACAGGCACTCAGAATCCTCAAAAAATCCACTTGGTACAACTGAATCCTTTGGTGGTTGACAATTATAAATTTGAACTAGAAGAAGCCCTCAAAAAAGGGGAAAAAATATATAAAATTGGGGCAACATTGGAGTCATTAAACGACATGGCCTCCCTAACCTATTCGGGGTCGATTCATCCGTTGGAATTACAAACGAGTATCAACAAGGTTCATGAATTGAATCGGGAAGTACAGACGAAGCAATTTGAGATTTATTTGGTTAATAGTCAGGTGTTAAGTCAAGTACCAAGCATCTATGTGCCGGGGACATTCACCCTACATTCCGTTGTGGATACGCTTCTAAATACAACCAAACCCTACTTGGAATTTGCCGGCAAACATAAGTTGTTTATTAATCAAGCCAATCAATTGACGGTTGCGGCGGTGTTACCTCCAAATGAAAAATTTGAAGCACAACCTCTATCCAACAATTTGGTAAATGTGTTGGTCGCTCTCCAAAATAAGACCGAAAAGCAGGCCATTCAGGCCGCGTTGAAAGCATTGACGGACGTGTACCAAATAGCGTTTTCGATTGACGAAAAATTAAAACTGCAAAAACAGTACGACTGGGTTTTTACGGATAGCAAACTACCGCCTGATGCGAAAGTCTTTTCAACCAAAACGCGTTTTATTTTTTCTAGTGAAAACCACATCCCGATAAATGGAGAGTGGAAAACGGCGCAATTTTCGGAGGAAATGCTTACAAATGGGCGGCTCCCCGAATGGTTGGGTGAAGTGTTGGTGAGTCATTTTCAACTGAATCCTTCTTCGAAATCATTAAGCAATCAGCAAATTAAAGCCTTGTTTAAAACGTTAGATACTAAAAGTCAACTCGCGGTGAATCAAGCAGAAGGGGTGCAGTTTTCAAAATGGATTTTTCTTTTTTTTATCATTATGTTGGGCATTGAACGTTGGTTAGCCATCCGAAAAAACGCATGAATCATCTCCGTAAAATCATCATTTGGGTAACTTACCAACTCTACGCTGGCGTGTTGCTGATGAGCGCATTGCTGGCGGGTTCGGCTTTTTTAGTGGTTTCGTTGGTCACATCCACGGTCGTGGTGCCTGCGCTTGCGGCTTTGGCGGTATTTGTGGTGACTGCGTACTGGAAAGGGCTTTTTCAAAGCAAGCGGACCGAGGCAATTCAATTCATTCATCAGAACCTTCACGACACCGAGTATAGCCTGCAATTGCTTGAAATAGAGCGGCCTAATGTCGCACAGCAATTACAATTGGAACGTTTAGCCGAAAAAATTCAAGGCCAAAAAACACCCCGTGTTTTACCATCTCACTTGTGGGTTTTTGTAACCCTGTTTTTGGTTTGTCTGGGTTTGAGGTTTGGATTGCCGTTGCTGAAAAAAGATAAATTTAAGGACCTAGTTGATGACGTAACAAAAGGACAAGTACTTGAAAATCAAGTTGTAGTCCCCTCGTTGGTTTCGGCCAAACTGATTGTTACACCGCCCGCGTATACCAAGTTACCCATTCGGGAAGGAACGGATTTGAACGCATCTTCCATCAGTGGTTCGGGGTTGATATGGCAAGTGTCGTTTAGTTATTCGCAAAATGTGGCGATTAAATTAACGAATAACCGAGGAGAAGAATTACCCTTTAAAAAAGTGGGGAATCAATTTGAATACCGCGACCAATTGTACAATTCAGGGTTGTACGGTATCAAGGCGTATTGGAAAGACTCATTGGTCTATCAATCAGACTATTATCGCCTAGAAGCAATTCCTGATTTGGCCCCCAAGATTGAACCTGCCTCCAAGGAATTATACCAATATCATTTCTTGAAAGACCCTAAAACCCTTCAGATTTCGGCCAAAATATCGGATGATTTTGCGGTCCAACAGGCGTTTATCGTGGCTACGGTAGCCAGAGGGTCGGGTGAAAATGTGAAATTCAGGGAAGTAAAACTGCCCATTAGTCAAGCTAATTTTAAGGAAACAAACATCGTCAAAAACATTGACCTAAAAGCCCTTAATTTTACACCGGGCGATGAGTTGTATTACTATTGGGCGGCGATTGATAACAAACGCCCTGAACCAAACTATTCAAAGTCAGACACTTATTTTGTCGTTTACAAAGATACTGCCAACGTGGAAGAATCAGAATTGGCGACCATGGCGATGAATATTTTGCCTGAATATTTTAGAAGTCAGCGGCAAATTATCATTGATACCGAGAAGCTGATTGCCAAACGAAAGAAAGCAACGGCCAAAGAATTTAACAGCACTTCTAACGAAATCGGATTTGACCAAAAAGCCCTTCGTTTGCGCTATGGACAATATTTGGGGGAAGAATTTGAGAATTCTATCGGTGGAGGAAATGCTTTGCCCAAAGACAATGACGGCGATGCCGTCGTGGGGTTTGCATTATTGCATGGTTTTGTACACGCCCATGATACGGGCGAACCTGGGGGCGAATCGGGCGGGAATTCGCATGAGGGGCATAATCATGGGGGAGGTGCAAAAAGCGAAACGGAAGAAAAAGACCCCGTAGCTTCGATTTTGGAAGAGTATGTTCACTCCCACGACGATGGGGAAGCCAATACGTTTTATGAACAATCAACGCGCTCGCTCTTGAAAATGGCGTTGGAACAAATGTGGCAGTCGGAACTGCATTTGCGGTTGTACGAGCCAGAAAAGGCCATTCCGTTTGAGAAAAAAGCCTTGGAATACTTGAAATCTGCGCAGCACCGGGCAAGGACCTTTGTCAAAAAAACAAGTTATGACCCGCCACCCATCAAAGAAAGTGAAAAGCGCCTGACGGGAGAATTGAAAAACTACAACGAAGCGTACAGGAGTGAAAAAAACTATTCAAAACAACAGGTCGAACGTTTGGTTTCGGAGGTGCTAGGGATTCTTGAGGAGTCTGAAAACCAAAAGATTAAAGGTTCTCAAAAACAAAAAGTACTCGAATTAGGTAATTTATTGACCTCAAAAGTGATGAATAGTCGGTTGTCAAACTGGTCGATTTTAAGTTCATTGCAGAAACTGGCAAACGATAAACCCCTCACCGAAACGGAGAAAAAAAACTTAGAAACAAAGCTTTATCAATTGATTGGCAGTTCGTTACCAGCCCGCGAAAATGCTGCGCCGTCTTCGTATGCAAGCGATAAAAAACTGGAGAAGGCTTTCTGGAAAAATCTGTAAATAAACCCTTTATCTTTTCCACGCAGCGAGTATGTAGCTGCGTGGAAAAGATTTTTATAGAGAGGCTCTTACCAACTTTGCCCCATCGCACATGGCTTTCAATTTTTGTTTGGTAGCCCAGCGGGCAGTTTGGCTCATGCCGCAGTCGGGTGCCACGGCGAGTTTGTCGGCAGGGACGTACGGCAACACCTTGCGGATGCGCTCTGCTACATCTTCGGCAGTTTCGATGTAGTAACTTTTTACATCAATGACGCCAACGGCAACGTCAAATTTCTCGGCGAAGCGCTCCAATAAATGTACATCCGTAAAGTTGAGTACCGTCATTTCGCTGTGGAGTTCGTCCACGGTCATGTCCAAAAAGCTAGGCAACATGGGCGCAATGGTTTTCTTGCCCACCGACCGGCCTTTGTAATTTCCAAAGCAAAGGTGCATTGAAAGGCGGGTTTTGCCCACGCCAGGGGCCACAGTGCGGTTAAAAATATCCACAAAACGCTGGGTATCTTCGCGGTACGCGTAGCAGCTCATGGAAGGTTCGTCGACGCAGATTTCGGGTACACCGAGCGCCACCAGGTCTTCAATTTCTTTGCGAACCAACGGTAAAATAGCTTCCGTTACTTCCCAACGGTCTTTGTACAGCCCTCCAGGATTGAGTCGCCCTGAAAGCGTATACGGACCTGGAATAGACATTTTGATGCGTTGCCCTTCGGGAGCGAGGCGTTTCAGTCGCTTGTATTCTTCCACTACTCCTAAGCCTTTGGGAGCGGTTAGTGGCTCAATGATGCTGTTTTTGCCCCTTTGGTCATGGGCGGGCGGGCCATATTTGCGGGTTTCGGTGCCGTCGTTGACAATCCCTTTGATAAAACCGTAAAAGGAAAGATTAAAGTCCAAACGCGTTTGTTCGCCGTCCGTGATTACGTCAAGCCCCGCGGCTACTTGGTCATGTACGGCCGCAATCACGGCATCGTCAATCATTTCGGCAATGTCGGCTGGGCCAAATTTGTCCAGATTCATACTGGCAAATTCGAGCCAGCCCGGAAAAGGCATTGAGCCAACTACGGTTGTTTTTATGGGGAGTGGTTGCATATTCTTTAGGGTTTTGATTAGAAAATAAAATCTTCGCGCGGTGGCGTTGTTGAACCGAAAAATGTGAAAGTTACTAATCTAGCCATTGATACATTACAAGTGCGTCCGTCAATCCTAATTCCTTGTGTTGAAAGGCTTTGGGCAATGTTCCAATGATTTCAAAACCACATTTTTGCCAAAGACGAACGGCAACGGTATTGGTCGAAATGACGCAATTAAACTGCATGGCTTTGAACCCGAGACTTCGGGCTTCTCCCAACGAATAACGGCACAACTGCTCCGCAATGCCCTGTCCGCGATAAGCTGGATGAACCATGTATCCCGCATTTACTACGTGGCTTCCTAGGTCGGGCTGATTGGCCTTTAGGAAAAAAGTACCTACAATTTGCCCTCCTTTTTCGGCAACGTACGTGTACTTTTCGGAATCAAACCAGAGGGCTATCATCTTTTCTCTGGAAGAATCTGGCGCGTACATGTAGGTGTCGCCCGCTCGAATGATAGGTTCTATAATTTCCCAAACGGTATCTTGGTCGCTTATTTCGGCTGGGCGTATGGTAACCATCAGTTGAATGGAAATTCTATTTAACTGTTTTATTTTCAGAGACATAGCTCTGGATTCCTACTTTCTCATACATTTTCGCAATGCGGTGAGCATGCTCGTCATAAGCACCTTCAAAAAGCTCTACCGCCCGTTGGGTGCCTACCACGGCGGCGGCGCTGAGTACTTTCGGGGGCTGCCCAGCTTCGGTCAGGAGGCGAGCGGTTTCAGCTTTCAGGCAGTTGATGAGTGTTGCGCCGCCCACGGTGCTGCCTGGAGCAACGGGCGTGTCGAGGTTGGGTACGTAAACCATGGCATCGCCAGCGGGTGCGCCAGTGTCGAGAACCAAATCGGCAAAATCTGTTAATTTCTTGCCATCTGCACGTTTGGAGGCACTCGCCGCCGAATGTAGGCTAGTTACCAACGCTACGACTTTGATGCCGCGCTGTTGAAAAATTTCGGCCATTTCTACGGGAACAATGTTGGTGCCCGAAGAGGAAATAACCAAGGCGGTATCGGTGTCTGAAAGGTCAAAATTGCGTAATATGCGCTCGGCAAATCCAGGTACATTCTCCAAAAACATCGCTTGCCGCTGTCCGTTGGCCCCTACGACGAGGTTATGAAACGTAAGGGAAAGTTCAACAATGGGATTAAATCCTGCAAATGAACCGTAACGCGGCCACATTTCTTCAACCATAATTCGGCTGTGTCCGCTGCCAAAAACATGGACCATTCGCCCCGCCAAAATAGAAGCCGCGAACCATTGCGCCGCCTGCTCAATCTGCGGTTGTTGCGCTTCAATGGTATCTAAAATACCGCGCGATTTATTGATAAAGTCTTGTATTACTGACATATAGAATTGTTTTGCAGAGACGCAATATTTTGTGCCTCTACCTGCTGATTTACTACGTGTTTTTGATTTTTGACATGGCAAAACCTGCGGCTCCGATGGCGCCCGCCATGTCGCCAAACTCGGCCTGAACGATGGGTGTTTTCTTCCCACCGGGTCGCCATTCATAAAAATCCATGAATTGTTTGAGAGGTTCAAACAGGGCATCGTCGGCAAAAGTGATTCCGCCCGCGAGTACAATCAATTCAGGAGAAAAAGCATTGACCAGCGAGCTGAGTGCCACGGCTAATTTTTGGAGGGATGAAAGCCAAACCAGCGTAGCCCAAGCGTCTCCTTTTCGGTAGGCTTCTACCAGCTCCCATGTCGATTCAAAACGCCCTTTGGAGCGTTTGGCAACGGAATAATTGCCGATAGCATATTCCAAACTGCCGGGCATTCCTACAATGCTGACTTCGTCGTCGGTGGCATTGAGCGACAAGTGCCCCAAATGTCCTGCCATTTGACTAAGGCCCTGATACAATTGCCCGTTGATGAGCAAGCCGCCGCCGATTCCCGTGCCGAGTGTCAATAAAACGACATTTTTGTGCCCTTTTGCCACGCCAAAGGTTGCTTCGGCCATCAATGCGGAATGGGCGTCGTTAAGGATATAACTGGTTTCGCCTAGGTAGTTGCTCCAAACAAAATTTTCCAATCCGTTCAGACGATTGGGTAGAAAAGCAATGCATTGATTCTTCTCATCTGGCAGGCCAGGTGCCGACATACCAATGGCCGCTACGGGTTCCTGCAACCAACTTTTGAGGTAAAGCACCATTTCCAACACATTTACGCGCCAAGTGGTGTCGCCATTGTCGTGCGTTGCCACGTAATGTTGTTTCAAAACGGTCCCATTTTCGTCAATGATGATTCCTTTTACGTTGGTGCCACCAAGATCTATTCCGATGATATACATAGTCAATATTGTCCTTCAGAAAGGGACCAGCCGCCGTCGACTGATAAAATTTGTCCCGTGGTAAATGTTGAATAATCGGACATAAAATACACCGCAGCCCCGTCTAAATCAGCGGGTTGTCCGTTGCGACCGCCGTCTAGCGGTTGTTTTGTTTTAACAAAATTGAGGATAACCTCATCTTTGGATGCGCGCTGACTCATGGGCGTTTCTACCAAAGCTGGGGCCAATACATTGATTCGAATGTTGTTTGGGGCGTAATAGGCAGCAATAGATTGAGAAAACCCGATAATGGCCGATTTGGTCGCGGCATAAGCGTGCGTGACAAAGTATTTGGGAGAAGGGGAGTAGCCAAGCACCGAGCCCATATTGAGGATACTTCCGCCCGTATTTTGTTTTAAAAACTGACGGATAGCCGCCTGATTGGAAAGCATCAGCGAGGTAAGGTTCAGTTCAAATGTTTTGTTCCAACCTTCCAACGACAGCTCGTGCAACGGCCCATCGCCGTATTTGCGCCCGCTGCCGCCTGCTACGTGGTACAATCCATCGAATCCACCGAAGGTTTGAATTCCTTTTTGAATGGCATTGTCGGCCGTATGTGGTTCAGTGGCGTCACCTTGGATGGCCGTGGCTCTTGTTTTTCCCAAGATTTTTTCGGCTTCGGTGCAGCTATCAGGATTTCTTCCGACCACCACCACGTTGGCGCCCTGTGCTACAAATGCCTTTGCCGCCGACAAGCCCAGCCCGGTGGTTCCCCCGATGATAATAATTGTTTTATTTTCAAGCCACTTATCCAAAACCATGTTATTTTTGTCATTAATCCCGACTTGTTTTGACCGATTTTTAGGGCTGATTTCGGGATAAAAATATCAACTTATTATAAAAAGTTGAAGAACGTTTTATCTAACGTATGTTCTTGAAAAATTAACCAATTTCCTTTGGAATCAACCCCGCCGTTTACCCGTGAAATAGCCGATTTTCTACGTACTTTGGCGGAGATAGAAGCACCGCCAGTTTCGATTGAAATGCCCTTTTCTTACTTGTTTTTCTCCACGCAACGCCTTATTATTCATTGCATTCCACTAAGTAAAGGCATAACTGCCACTTTGCCAGACACCTTCGTAAACGTATCTGATGCGTGGGCGGCTATGGGCATAAAAGTGATTCATATTTGGGAAGATGTGTGGCGGACAAAAAAAGAAGTCGTGCAATCCAGACTGAAGTCATTATTTGGGCGTTCGTATCGAATCCCAGCCCGCTTGACGGAAGTGCGCCGAATCGATAAGCCGTCGTTGGATGCCTTTCTAAAAATCAATCATTTGCAGGTTTCGACCACGGCGAAGTATAAGTACGGCCTTTTTTTACCACAACGTTATTTCAGGGTATTGGAAAAATGGGTTGAGAAACCTCACCTCTCACTGCACACGCCCGAACCGGCTTCGCTTCTTGTAGCGGTGGCATCCTTTAGTGGAGGAAAAAATATCCCTAGAAACTCACAAACATACCGTTCGTTTGAGTTGATTCGTTTTGCCAATGTATTGGATGCGACGGTTGTGGGTGGGCTGGATAAATTGTTAAAAGCGTTCATCAAAGAAGTGCATCCAGACGACATCATGACCTACGCCGACCGCGATTGGTCAAACGGACAAAGCTACGAAAGACTGGGTTTTGAACGGCTCGGGACAACGCCCCCTCAGGCTTTTTTTGTTAATCCTGAAACCTTTGTGCGAGAATACGCAACGCCTGAAAATAAGCTTGAAAATGCGGTAAAAGTTTATAATTCGGGCAATATAAAGTATTTGCTTGACCTCCTAAAGAATCCAAAATGAAGCCAATAATTGTCATTCTCGGGCCCACGGCCTGCGGCAAAACCCACTTGGCAACGCAGTTGGCGTATGCCTTGGAGGGGGAAATTATCAGTGCCGATTCGCGTCAGGTTTACAAAGGAATGGATATCGGAACGGGGAAGGATTTAAAAGAGTATGTGGTTTATAATCAGCGGATACCGTATCATCTGATTGATGTGTTAGAGGCGGGTGAAATGTACAATGTTCATCGTTTTCAACAGGATTGTTATGAAGCAATTGCGGAGATTGAGGCTAGAAATCGACTGCCAATTATTTGTGGTGGAACAGGGTTGTACATCGAAGCGGTGTTGAAAGAACATCAGTTTACGGCGATACCCATTGATGAAGAATTTCGCGAAAAACTTCTGCAATTATCGGACGAAGAATTGCGGGAATATTTTAAAAATACGCCCTCTGAGTACGCCCATTTGGCGGATACGTCCACCCGAAAACGCCTCATTCGGGCCATCGAAATTGCGGTTTTTCTCACCCATCATCCCTTTCCTAATTCATCAAATACGAAGGGAGTTCTTCCTGATTATCATTTATTTGGACTTTCGCTGCCCGTAGAGGAGCGGCGGGCCCGCATTACCCGACGCCTACATGAACGATTGCAAAATGGAATGATTGATGAAGTACAGGCGCTGTTAAAACGGGGTATTTCGGCCGAGCAATTGATTTATTATGGATTGGAATATAAATTTATTACCCAATATCTCCTTGGTTTGTTAGATTATGGTACGATGGTTGAGCGTTTAAATGTAGCGATTCACCAATTTGCCAAACGACAGATGACTTTTTTTAGAAAAATGGAACGGGATGGTTTGGTCATTCATTGGTTGGATGCACATTTGCCCACGGAAGAATTAATAAGAGAGATAAAATCAACGGCAGAATTGTAAAAATCTATGGATAACAGCAACATGAAAAAAGCTAGAACACTTTTTCAATCACTCATCGTCGTCGTTGTGACGATTTCGCTTGGCCTTCACAGCTGTCGGGAAACAGAGCCCGAGCCATCGACGGCAACTTTAGCCGATTTGTTTGCCCAAAAATTGGAAGATACGCTTCAAAATAGGGGAGTTGGCTACGCTTTTACCATTTATGAGGGAACAGAATTAAAGGCACAAGGAAGTGGAGGGTTTCAATCCCGCACGGCAGACCTAGGAGGGCAAAAGGACTTTACACCCGATACAAAGCTGCACATTGCCAGCATGACCAAGACGATTACGGCAATGGCTTTTTTGAAGCTAGCTGCCCAAAAAGGATTGAAAACCAGTGATTTAATTGCACCTTATTTGCCCCCATCCTGGAAGCTAGGGGCTGGTGTTGATAAAATTACTTTTGGCGACTTACTAACCCATAAAAGCGGAATCAGGGGGCTAAGTAGCTCGTGCCTGAACGGTGCTTACGGTGAAAATATATACACTGGTCTAAAAAGTTTGATGGCATTGGGGGTAACTTCGCGGGGAAATTACTGCTACCAAAATGCTAATTTTGGGCTGTTTAGGATATTAATTCCCCGCATTTTGGGCTATGCTTTTACGGGGAATGACGCCACCGACGATGCCCAAACCCAACAGCGTTATTTGGCTTTTTTACAGCAGGAAATTTTTGAAAAAGCAGGTGTTCAAAATGCCATCGCGGCTTTTCCCGCCAATAATCCCACTTACACCTACAACTTCCCGCTTACCGCCGACCAAAGAGGCTGGAATCCTGGTGGTTTCGGGCCAGTACTCGGTGGTTATGGCATGTACCTAACTGCGACCGAAGCGGGTAAAATCTACGCAGCGGCATTATCGTCGGGTACCAATGAAGTGCTTGCCACAGCCTTGGCTGATTCATTGATAGTGAACAACTTAGGTTGTTATAAAGCCACCTCAAATCTTGGTACGATGGTCTATCATGATGGTTGGTGGTACGAAGCGCTTACTCCTGCGGGACGTGGACTTCGTACAATATGGGTTAAATTTCCCAATAACCTTACCTGTGTGTTGTTTGTGAATGCCCTTCAATACAAAAATAGTTCATTACTTTTTCCGTTTAACGACGGCAATATTGTGGGGTTTGTTTACAATGCCTACGCCAAAGCGTTACAGGGGCGCGGGGCGCGGGTGAGTGCGGAATCCGCATCGCTTTCCATAGAGCATCCCGAACCCCATTAGGCTATTGTAGGAAGATTGTCGATTTTAAAGTTTGGGAACTTTTGCCGGGGGCAAAATGGTTTCTTCACTAAATACAATCATTCACTAATCGTACCGGCGACCCGGTCATCAATAATAAAATGGGAAAGGCAGTCGAAATTACAGACGCAAACTTTGGCGACTTGGTCGCAGGTTCAGATAAGCCAGTTTTGGTAGATTTTTGGGCAGAATGGTGCGGACCTTGCCGCATGGTTGGCCCAGTAGTAGAAAAACTTGCAGAAGCTTATGAAGGACAGGCAGTTATCGGAAAAGTAGATGTTGACATGAACCCGGAAACAGCCATGAAATTTGGTATTCGTAGCATTCCAACTTTGTTGTTTTTCAAAAATGGAGAGGTGGTAGACCGCGTAGTAGGAGCTGTACCACAGGTAGTGTTGGAAGACAAATTGAAAGCTCAATTGCCCGTAACTGCCTAATTTGCCGTACAAAATTCTGGTATATAAAAGAGAAGCCCCGCAATTTGCGGGGCTTCTTGTCTATTAGCCATTTTATGGGGAAAGCTTACTTCAACGTACCGCGCAATGCACGTGGGATTTCAACACCCGCGATTGGTAGCGAAGCATTGTTTACGATTTTAAATCCTTCTACTTTTAAGTGACCTACTTTTACTGATTTTCCTAAATCAAGATCACCTACTGGTACATCAACGAAATCAGGGATGTTTTTTGCCAACCCGATTACTTTGATTTTACGTAATTTCTGTACCAATTTACCCCCTTTGGTTACCCCAACGGCAGTTCCTGTAAAACGGACTGGTACTTCAATTTTGATTTCTTTTTCATCGTCAATGGCCAAAAAGTCGGCGTGAAGGATGATATCACTCACTGGGTGATACTGAACATCCTGCAAAATTCCGTAATGAATTTCACCTTCGATGTTTAACGTCACTTTGTAAACGTTAGGAGAGAAAAGAAGTTCACGGAAGAGGTACATAGGTGCCGCAAAGTGCACTTGTTCCGCTCCACCGTACAATACACATGGAACCATTGCCTGAAGGCGTAGTTCGCGTGCTTCTTTCTTGCCGAGATTCGCTCTTTTAAACCCTACAATCTCTGTACTTTTCATAATTTTTGTATTTAAAATAGTTTGAAAATAGCTAATGAATCACTCATTAACCCCTGCTAGGCAGGATTTATAAACAATGAACTAATAGATTCGTGGTCACGGATACGGCCGATGGCTTTGGCAAATAATTCTGACACCGACAATACCTTAATTTTTTCATTTTCTTCGCGCAATGGAATGGTATCCGTCACAATCAGTTCTTGCAACATCGACGTACGAATACGTTCATGTGCGGGGCCTGACATCACTGGGTGGGTACAAATGGCCCGTACCGACTTTGCTCCTTTGCTCATAACGAGTTCGGCCGCTTTGCAAATGGTGCCTCCTGTATCAATCAAATCATCAATGAAAACCACGTTGGCGTCTTTTACATCACCGATTACCTGCATTGAGGCTACTTCGTTGGCTCTTTTACGGTATTTGTCGCAAAGGATAATGTCGGCGTTAAAAAACTTCGCAAAGTTTCGGGCGCGGGCGGCACCACCAACGTCGGGAGAAGCCACCACCAAATTGTCTAGCTCTAGACTCTTGATGTAAGGCACAAATACGCTGGTACCTTCTAGGTGTACCACTGGAATGTCAAAAAATCCTTGAATAGCCCCCGCGTGTAAATCAAGCGTCATGATTTGCTCGGCTCCAGCAGCGGTGAGCAAATTTGCCACCAATTTGGCAGCAATCGGCACCCTTGGTTTGTCTTTGCGATCCTGACGAGCGTATCCGAAATAAGGAATAACCGCCGTAATTTTGTGAGCGGATGCCCGCTTGACGGCGTCTATCATCAACAATAATTCCATGAAATTTTCGGAAGAATTAAAGGTTGATTGGATCAAGTAAACGTCGCATCCTCGAATGGATTCTTCGAAGCTGGGTGACATTTCACCGTCACTGAATTTACGTAAATTATAGCCGCCTAAGTCTCTCCCGTAATGACGGGCAACCTTTTCTGCCAAATAATTTGACTGCGAACCAGAGAATATTTTTATCGGATTAAATGAGGCCATGCCCTGAAAAAATTTGCGCAAAGGTACGGATTTTTCTTTTACTGAATTCATGATTGGGAAGTTTTTTGAAGAATCTTACACAGGGTTTTTTCGTAACCTTAGGATTCTTTCAACACTTTTGACCGCAATCCACGCCGCCGCTGCTCCGATGCATGCCCCCACAGCTACATCAAACGGATAATGAACGCCTACATAAATACGGCTGTAGGAGACCGCCGCTGCCCAAGGAAAGAAGAACCAAGTGATCCAAGGGTGCTTTTTTCCTACCAGTAAATACAGCGCCATTGCTAGCCCAAAGCTATTGGCGGCGTGGGAGGAGGCAAATCCATACCTACCCCCGCAATCTTCAACTACTAAGTGGAGTTTGTCTTGTAAGTACAAAACATGGCACGGCCGTAAGCGTTCAAAAAAGGGCTTGAGCAAGCCCGAGGCCGTTTGGTCGGCAATAATAATGGTAAGAATCAGCGCGCCAATCATCCCTGCTGCACGTTGGTTATACTTCCAAATGAGCCAAATAATCAGCAGGGCGTACAGGGGTATCCACGTATTTCGCTGTGTTACCCAATACATAATCGTATCTGCCCAATGGGTATGTAACCCATTGAGCGTTAAAAATAGATGAGTGTCGATTTCCTGAATTTGATGGAGCATGTAGATTCTCCTCCTGTTTGTGGGAAGCTGGGTTAGCGTGAGTTAAGATAAACCAATTTTCTCGCGAACATCAGCTATTTTTTTTGCCGCAACGGCGCGGGCTTTTTCTTCGCCTTCCTGCAATTTTTGCTCCAAAGCAGCGGGGTTTTCGTGGTAATAATAATTGAAAAGTTCACGCTCTTTCCCAAAGCGACTGTTTAGTGCTTCAAACAAAGCCTGTTTGGCGTGCCCGTAGCCGTAGCCTCCTTTGAGATAATTCTGACGCATTGTTTCGATGTCAGATTCGCTGGCAATGAGAGAAAAAAGCTTGAAAGTAATGTCGTTTTCGGGGTCTTTGGGAGCCTCAAGTGGCGTAGAATCCGAAATAATTTTCTTGGTTATTTTTTGTAATTCTTTTTCTGGCAAGAAAATGTCGATGTAATTCCCGTACGATTTACTCATTTTTTGACCGTCAATTCCAGGGATCACCATCATTCGCTCATCAATGCGGGCTTCGGGTACCACGAAGGTTTCGCCGTAGGTGCGATTGAAGTTTTCGGCCATGTCGCGGGTCATTTCGAGGTGTTGCTTCTGGTCTTTTCCAACGGGCACAAAATGAGCGTCGTACAACAATATATCGGCAGCCATCAACACCGGATAGACAAACAGGCCCGCGTTGACATCTGCCAACCGGTCTGCCTTGTCTTTGAACGAGTGGGCATTGGCCAGCATGGGGTAAGGCGTAATGCACGAAAGGTACCATGTCAGTTCAGTATGGTAGGCGGCTACCCGCGATTGGCGATAAAAAACCACTTTTTGCGTGTCCAGTCCGCACGCCAACCACGCCGCTGCCACGGCCCGGATATTATCCTTGAGGGTGTTGGCATCTTTGAGGGTGGTTAAGGAATGCAAATCGGCAATGAACAAAAATGACTCATTTCCGGTCTGTTCGGAAAGTTGAATGGCGGGCAAAATAGCGCCCAAAATATTGCCAAGGTGCGGTTTGCCGCTGCTTTGAATACCCGTTAAAATTCGTGACATTTTTTGTAGTTTACAGTACTTCTTCCTGCGAAGCGGTGCAAAATTGCTATTTTTAAGGCAAAATACGAAATCTTATGCTGACGCAGTCAACCTTACATTTTTTAAAAGACTTAGCCGAAAACAATAACCGTGATTGGTTTGCCGAAAACCGTAAACGTTATGAAACCTCAAAAAAAGACCTTGAACAGTTGGTGGCCACTGTGTTGAAAGGATTGAGTGAATTTGAATCATTGCCCAACACGGAAGTAAAGGACTGTATTTTTCGTATCAATCGCGACATCCGTTTTTCCAAAGATAAATCGCCTTATAAACAATGGTTTAGTGCGGCCATCGGGCCAGGTGGGCGTCATTCGGGCCGTACCGATTTTTACCTGCATATTCAGCCAGGGGAATCCTTTTTAGGGGCGGGAATGTGGGCACCCACACCTAAGCACTTGGCCAAATTTAGGCAGGAAATTGACTTTAACCCACAAGGTCTGAAAAGTATCATTGAAGCCCCCGAATTCCGTGATTATTTTCCCGAAATTTGGGGAGAATCCCTTCAGCGTTCCCCAAAAGGATACCCCGAAGACCACCCAGACATTGATCTGTTGAAACGGAAGCAATTATTTTTTATGCATAAATATTCCGATGCGGAAGTGATGTCGTCAGGATTTGCCGCTGAGATTGTAAAGGGCTGCCGTCTTATCAAGCCGTATTGTGAGTTTCTGAATTATTTATTTTTTGACGAGCAGGAAGAAACCTTTGAATTATAACTATTTTCGGGTAAATCTCATTTTCAAAAAAAGCCGCTCTTACAGCGGCTTTTTTTGAAAATACTAATTGTATAATTTTAAAATCCGCATAATATGCGGCACTAGCTCTTTTGAAGGGGCGAGCTGCCATTCGCGGTCATAATTGGCAACACTGCCATTGGCCATTCCTTTTTCGCCCTCCCAAATTCGGAGTTTCCAGATTCTTCCGTTGTTTATTCCCAGTTTGGAAGATTTAGGGAGGACATTTACCTCAAATCTGTATTTTGCAATCTTTCCGCCATGCCAATTCATGGCCTCAATGAGGGACTGCTCGGCTTTTAGATGAATTAAATAGTCATTGTCAATTTCGGAATGTAAGACATAGTCCTGCTCATCTCGTGAGTCTGCGAAATAATGAATAGTATCCATAAAAAACAATATTTATATTGGGTAGGGTAAATTAATGCATAAATGTATGCTAAATATCCCTAAAAGTGTAGTGCGGGAATTAAAATGGGATGTATTTTTTTGCGTCTATTTTTAAATAATATAATTTAAAGATTTATTATGATTTTTTTGCTGGAATTTTGGGGGATTTGTATCTAGATTGAGCGTTTTGGGATACCATACTGATTCTGATGAGAAAAGACTTTCGATGGCTCTAAATGGAAATAATTTGCCATTAATAGACCAGAATGCCGATACCTTTGACTTGTGATTCGTAGATGTTCTCAAGGATTGTTGAATAGTGGGGATTTACTCTTCTTTCGTTAATAAACCAAGCCGTACTGATGCTGAAGGGATTTTCATATATTTTACGGATAATTCTGGAAGCAGAAAAGTCATTTACGGTGCAGACAACTTTTATTGCTTCTTTTTGAAAGCGCTCGTGCCGGACGATGTGTAGGTCAAAATTTATCTTAGGTAAATTTCTTTGCGCTATATCAAATAGTTCTTCGAGCATCAATTTCCAGTATTTAGTACAATATACTACTAATTCACAAGAATTAGTAGATTTATAAAGAACACTTTTGAAATAAACGATTTACTGATGTGCCAAAATCGTATAAATTATTTTTTTAGCGACTAAATCAGGGTCGGTTTTGTTGAGGTAAATTTATCCTTTCAGTGCTTTGTTTCTACCCACAAACCACACGAACTGAATGAAATTGAACTCCAATTGGTCAAACATTACTTTTTTACCTTCTGCTTTTAAATGTAGGTTGGGGGTATAGCGAAGATTGGTACGTAAAAGCCAGGTTTCGGCCCGGGTAATCCGAATATCCCAACCGAAAATGACGCCAAGGGCCATTTTTTTTGCTTTAAAAGTTTGAACACTGCCACCGTCGGTATCGGTAAAGGATAAAGCTTCGTAGGCGAGCGTCGGGCCTACGTAGGGAACAAAACCGTGGTAGTCGCCCAAAAATTTGTACATTTCGAAGGTGTATGAACGACGTTCGTAGTTTAGTTTAACATCGTACCCGTTCGAACCGTAACGCAGTTTACGGTAAGATACTCCCACGTTCATATCGGTTTTGTGAATATACCTACCAGCGGCGATGTCAGGCATCAGTGTTCCGGGGCTTGATTGTTTCAAAAACGGGTATTTTTCTTTGACGTATTCAGATTTGCTGAGTTCAAACGAGCTTGAAGGTCCAATGCCGAAGTACCAGCTATCTAACCGATTTTTGGCCCTCAATTTACGTATTCCAGCTTTCATGTAGCGCTCTCCTCCTTTTGAAGCTAATCCTCCGTTTGAATTAATCCAATAACTCAACCCAATGTTGAATGACCAGGGCGATAGTTTTAAGTTACCGTATTCCGTACGGGAAATGGGGTATTGATAATCGGTGTTCTTCTGATAGTTAATACCCGCCTGAAACAGTACTTTGGGGCGCGCATAGACCAAGCCTGCCTGAAAGGGGAATTTAATTTTTGCGACCGAAGGAACTGTTTTGTACGTTTTGTTCGGCTCGTTGGAAATCTGGGCAAAACTTATGCCTTTGAGCGACATTCCTACAAAAGGGCGTAATTTTCCTTCTTGTATTGGCATAGGAAATACCCGGAAGCCCGTTTCTACCCCTTCAGTATAAGAGATATTTTGAAGTTCTGCAGGAACTCGATTGCCCAATTTTGCCACTGGAATTGCGATGTAAAAATCTGCATATCCCCAGAAGTGTGTACCGCCAAGTATGATGCGGGGGGAGGTGGTTCCGCTAAAATCCACTGAATTTAATCCGCCTTGTGCGGCGTATTGGGTTGAGCCTCCTGTGGTGGAAAAAGCATCAATTCCAAAATATGATTTTGCAAAAGAGGTCCTTATTTTCAACCGTTCAACGGTGGTGTCTTTTTCGGCGGTTTGGGCATGTAGTGGCAAATAAGATAAGAGTAATGAAAAGAGGAAAAACAATTGGAAAGGGTTGTTGCTGATTGCTGCACGATACAATAGGACTTTCATACGGAATGCGTGTTTGTGTTTTGACTGACACAAACCTAGGGGCCTAAAAATAACGTTACAAAAAAAAGGGATAATAGCCCCTGATTTGGGAAGAATGACCCTTTTTGGGGTTAATTGGCCTTTTTTGGGATGAATGACAAGGCTATTTTCTGAAATAGTTGGCAACTAAGTCGGTATATCGACGCGCCACGGGCAGGGGACTGTCCCAGTTGTGAAGCTCTAATTTATAGCCTTGGGCGTTGCCAGAAATTTTATTAACCTGCCTCAAATTGATGATGAATGAGCGATGACAACGTATCACATCTCCGTGAGAAATTTGTTCTTCAAGGCGGCTCAGGCTACTTCTTATCAATACTTTTTGATGTTTTTGACTTTGCCAAAATACGACTTCAGAGTAATTGTTGGCCGACTCAATAAACAGCAATTCATCGACTGCTACCGTCAGCGAATCTTTCTCATTTTCGGCAATGAGGGTAATGGTTGAACCCAGCACATTGGTCTTTTCTGGAACTTCGTTTTCATTTTTTACCCTCAACGATTCCGTGGCATATTTTCGTAACAGTCGGCTGTGGTTAAGCAGGGTAATCACCGTGGTAGGAATTGCACCAATCGACATTGTAATGCCAAGCCATAATAAAAAGCCGCTCAGAGAGAAAGTATTGTTGAACATCCATTGGCTGTAGAGCAGGTTTCCAGCGGCTATAACAGTTAAAATAAACAGGATTCCGACAATTTCTCTGCCAATCGTCCAGTGGCTTTCCGACGTCCAATCTCGGAATAAACGAGGAATAATTAAACTGATGCCTGCTAGACAGACAAACGTGACACCTCCGTAACCTGCTAGAATAGACAGCTTATACGGGTCGTGCCACCCAGCAGAGCCGAAGGGTTGAAAAAGAATAAGAAAAACGGCAATAAAAGTACCCGTGCCCGCAGAGGTCAGAAACCAGTTTCTTGTCAGAAGGGTATTGAGTGGGTAGGGTTGTGAAAAATAGGATAACATGGTTGAAAAATCCCATAAAAAAGCGTCTGCCGATTTTGAATGGGCTAACCCAAACCGGCAGACGCTTTATGGAGGTTGTTTTATTGCAATTAAACGCGTTCCGAAGTCAGCTTCGCGCCTAAATATTCGCGGTTGAGACGGGCAATGTGTTCGAGTGAAATCTCTTTAGGACATTCAGCAGCGCAAGCACCCGTGTTGGTACATGAGCCAAATCCTTCTTCATCCATCTGAGCGACCATGCGTTCAACGCGCAACTTACGTTCTGGCTGACCTTGTGGTAATAGAGACAGTTGAGAAACCTTCGCCGATACGAATAGCATGGCCGAAGCGTTTTTGCAGGCAGCAACGCACGCTCCGCAACCGATACAAGCAGCGGCTTCAAATGCTTCATCAGCGCGGTCTTTCGGAATTGGAATACTGTTGGCATCCTGGGCATTACCAGTATTGACCGAAATGTACCCACCAGCCGATTGAATGCGGTCAAAGGCCGAACGGTCAACCACTAGATCTTTAATGACCGGGAATGCTTTGGCGCGCCACGGCTCAACCACGATAGTATCGCCGTCGTTGAAACTGCGCATGTGAAGCTGACAGGTTGTTACGGCACCTTTAGGGCCGTGCGGACGACCGTTGATGTACATTGAGCACATACCACAAATACCTTCTCGGCAGTCATGGTCAAAAGCAACTGGCTCCTGTCCTTCATTGATAAGTTGTTCGTTTAGTACATCGAACATTTCCAAGAACGACATGTCGGGGGAGATACCCGTCAATTGATAGGTCGCGATTCGACCCGAATCTTTTTTATTTTTCTGACGCCACACTTTGAGGGTCAGATTCATATTTCCTGCTGACATCTTTTTTGGGGATAATTATTGTCATCCTGAAAGCATCTAAAAATAGCATTGATTGTACTTTTAGACCCTTTCAGGGTGACAAAGGTTATTATTTGTAACTCCGCTGCGCGATTTTGATGTTATCGTATATCAAATCCTCTTTATGAAGCTCCCAGGCGCTTTCGCCTTTGTGCTCCCACGCCGATACAAACATGTAGTTTTCATCGTCGCGAAGGGCTTCTCCTTCTTCGGTTTGATATTCTTCACGGAAGTGCCCACCACATGATTCGTTACGGTTGAGCGCATCGGTACACATCAATTCGCCCAGTTCGATGAAGTCAGCCACGCGGCCAGCTTTATCAAGCTCGGGGTTGAATTCGTCGGCACCACCCATTACTTTCACATCCGACCAGAACTCTTTTTTCAACGCTTGAATTTCTTTGATGGCTTCTTTCAAACCTGCCTCGTTACGGGCCATTCCGCATTTATCCCACATGATTTTGCCGAGGCGTTTGTGGAATACTTCAGGGGACGTTTTCCCTTTGATAGAAAGCAATTTATTGATGCGCTCTTTAACTTTGTTTTCTGCTTCTACAAATTCTGCCTGATCAGTAGAAATATGCGTAGTGCGGATTTCGTTGGCGAGATATGAGCCGATTGTGTAAGGAATAACGAAATAACCATCAGCCAAGCCTTGCATCAATGCACTGGCTCCAAGGCGGTTGGCACCGTGGTCAGAGAAGTTGGCTTCTCCAAGGGCGTACAGGCCTGGAACCGTCGTCATCAAGTTATAATCGACCCACAGACCACCCATGGTGTAGTGTACTGCGGGATAAATACGCATCGGTACTTCGTAAGGGTCTTCGCCTGTAATCTGCTTGTACATGTCAAACAGGTTACCGTATTTTTCTTTTACTACAGCTTTGCCGAGTTCAGTGATTTGTTCGGGAGTGGCGTCATGAAGGTTAAGTTTGTTTACTTCTCCTTTGCCGTAGCGTTCGATGGCCGCTGCATAATCAAGATAGACCGCCATTTTGGAGGTTCCTACACCGTAACCTGCGTCGCAACGCTCTTTGGCGGCACGCGAAGCGATGTCACGTGGAACGAGGTTCCCGAAGGCAGGATAACGGCGCTCAAGGTAATAATCCCGCTCTTCTTCTGGAATTTGATTGGCAGGACGCGTGTCATTTTGTTTTTTCGGAACCCAAATCCGTCCGTCATTCCGCAGCGACTCCGACATGAGGGTCAGTTTAGACTGATGGTCGCCAGAAACTGGTATACAGGTTGGGTGAATTTGTGTAAAGCAAGGATTACCGAAAAATGCCCCTTTCTTGTGCGCTTTCCAAGCCGCCGTAACGTTGGAACCCATTGCGTTGGTCGAAAGGTAAAAAACGTTTCCGTATCCACCACTGCAAAGGAGTACTGCATGAGCAGAATGACGCTCGGTTTCGCCAGTAACCAAGTTACGGGCAATGATTCCACGACATTTGCCGTCAATCACCACTACGTCGAGCATTTCATGACGGGTGTACATTTTGACAGCGCCTAAACCCACCTGACGCTGAAGGCCTGAATAAGCGCCCAACAACAATTGCTGTCCGGTTTGTCCAGCCGCGTAGAATGTACGTTGCACCTGCGTTCCTCCAAAAGAACGGTTTGAAAGCAAACCGCCGTACTCACGGGCAAAAGGAACCCCCTGCGCAACGCATTGGTCAATGATACCCGCCGACACTTCTGCCAAACGGTACACATTGCTTTCGCGGGCGCGGTAGTCGCCTCCTTTAATCGTATCATAAAATAAACGATAGGTTGAGTCACCGTCGTTTTGGTAATTTTTAGCGGCATTGATTCCCCCCTGTGCCGCAATAGAGTGTGCACGACGGGCTGAATCCTGAAAACAAAAAGCTTTTACTGAATACCCCAGCTCGGCCAGAGTAGCAGCCGCCGAAGCTCCTGCCAGACCCGTTCCTACTACGATAATTTCCAGTTTTCGCTTGTTAGCCGGGTTGACGAGCGGAACGGTGGAACGGTATTTTGTCCACTTGGTTTCCAACGGCCCGTCGGGAATTTTGGCGTTCAATTTGGGTGAGGTTGCCATATAAAAGTGAATTGTGAATTGTTAATCGTTAGCGAGGCATTGGGCTGAATACACTATAACCCATACTCCGTCATTTACATACTTTTAAAGAAAAAATACAAAGGCATCAAGGCAAAGCCAATCGGGATGATGATTCCGAATACCCCTACACCTAAAAAGGTAAGCAGAGAATTGTACTTGATGTGGTTGATACCCAAGGTCTGGAAAGCACTTTTGAACCCGTGTACCAAGTGGAACGATACCGCAAACATGGAAAGAACGTAGAATAAAACTACGATGGGGTTTTTGAAGCCTTCCAACACGCTGCGGTACAAATCCTTAACGATTACGACGCGGGTGTTGCTTTCTTCACGGACAAATTCTTCCAATTTGTTCTTGATTTCGCCTTCGTATGGCGTTGCGGTTACTTCGCCCGTTACCAGATTTTGTTCGTATTTGGTGTATGGAACATATCCAAACTTATATTCAAACCAGAAGTTGGACATGTGTACCACGATAAACACCAACAAAACTGTCCCTAAAACGGCCATGTTACGCGAAAATAACGAGCTGTTGGCTTTTCCGTCGTAGGCTACGTAGCGTTGCGCTCCGCGAGCCAGACGGTTTTGGTACGCAAGATACAAGCCTTCAAAGGCGTGCAATAAAATCAGTGCGTATAAACCATAAGAGATGGTTTTGATGAGCGGATTGGTGGTCATAAAAACGGCGTAGACGTTAAAAGCCAAGCCATCGTCCTGTTTAAATAATTGCAGGTTCCCACTCATGTGGACAATTAAAAAAGAGCACAAAAACAAGCCAGTCAACGCCATGACTAATTTTTTGCCAATGGAGCTTGTCAGTGTTTGGGTAAGCCAAGACATATCAAAAATTGTTAAATTAAAACGATAAATTATACTGTTTTCAGCGGTCAAAAGTAGGTCTCAATCAATTTAGAAACAATCTAAAGTGTAACTTTTTTTGCTAAATAACGAGTGATATTTAAAGCTTGTTTTTTTAACCTTGTGTGTAGATTTTTTGTTTGATAAAAAACCAAAAAACGAATCAGAAAAATGCCCCTACTTTTAAAAACAAATAATTTTTACACCATTTGAGCAAATATTTCGTTTTTTAATTGATAATATGCGACGACCTAACTTCAAGGTATTTTTGACCCCATTTTATATTTTACTACCGATGAGGCATTTGACTCTACGTTCTCTATTTTTTCTGTTGTGCGTCTTCAGCACATACTATTCTTACGCAACCCACGTTCGCGCAGGTGAAATCACGGCCAAAAGATTAACCGACAAAGATTTAACCTATGAAATTTTGCTTACCACCTACCACGACGAAATTGGGGGACGGATGGCTAGCGACGGTCAAAACGATGTAACCTTTTGTATCCGTCCTTTTGTAGGTGGTGTAGGCTCCACATTATTGGCCATGCGAACCAGCAGACAAGCCATCACCAACTCTACTTCGGCCAATACCTTTAAGGCTACTTTTACTTTTTCTTCGCCCGGTGTCTATGTTATTTCGGTGGGGATAGAAAACCGCAATGACGGGGTGGTCAATTTGACCAATTCCGTAAATGTCCCTTTTTACGTAGAAACGATTTTGGTGATTAATGCGTCGTTGGGTTTGAACAAAACACCCGTGATGCTCAACCCTCCTTTGGATTCGGCGCGTATCGGACAAAAATTTTGCCACAATCCTGCGGCATTTGATGCCGACGGGGACAGCTTGGCGTATCGACTTTCGACCCCTAAACGCGGCGAACCCGGGACTTGTATCAACCGAGTGGCAGATGGCTATCGTGATCCAGCCTTAGGATTGAATCCTGATGCCCAAAATGAATTAAAAAACGGGCCCGCTACTTTTACCATTAACCCCATCACGGGCGATTTGTGCTGGGATGCCCCCGCCGTTGCGGGTATTTACAACGTGGCCTTTATTATTGAAGAGTGGCGCGACGGAGTTAAAATCGGAGAAGTAGTAAGGGATATGCAGATTGTGGTGGGCGACAGCCCCAACCGAAGGCCGCTACTCGACCCCATTGCCAACACTTGCGTAGAAGCAGGCCAAACCGTGACCCAGACCGTGCGAGCAACCGACCCCGATAACAACCGAATGTTGCTTTCTGCGTATGGTGGGGTATTTAACGTAGGTCCTGATGGAAAACCCATTACAGATGCGAGCCAGTTCCTAGTTGCCCCAGCGTTCGCTACTTTTACGCCATCACCTACCACACCACTAAGTTCGCCAGCGGTGGGTACTTTCCGTTGGTTGACCAACTGTAGCCACGTGAGGGAAGCACCTTACGATGTTGTATTCAAAGTAGAAGATTTGCCCGGAAGGATGAGCCTACAATTGGCCTCGCTCGAATCGTTTTCTATCCGGGTGGTAGCTCCCAAACCCACTGGGCTTACGGCTCGGGTTTCGACGGGAGCGGTTCCAGGCTTTACCTTGACTTGGACGTCTTATTTGTGTCAATTGCCGGGCGCACAAATTGCTATTTACCGCAAAGAAGGTTGTACGGGCGGCACGTTTAGTGCCTGTACCAATCCCGGCGACCCGTTGGCGCTGGGTTACACCGAAATCGGACGAGTACCAGCGGCTACTACTACTTTCACAGATGATAACAATGGAATGGGGCTTCGTCGGGGAGGAGTTCAATACAGTTATCGGATTCGGGTCGTTTATGCCTTGCCGCAAGGAGGAAACAGCCCTCTTTCGGACGAAACCTGTTTGGATTTGCCCGCTCAAATTCCAGTCTTGACCAATGTAACCGTGGATACGACAAGCGACACGCGCGGGGTAATCACCGTAAAGTGGACGCGCCCACCGTTTGCGCTTGGGGATGTGCCTGGACCGTACCAATACCGTCTTTCTCGGGCAACGGGGCTGAATGGAACTAATTACACCGTTATCGCAACCATAAATACGACCCTCCAACCCAATGCCGATACGATTTATGTAGATCGGGGTTTAAATACTTCCCTCAACGGCTACCGCTATCGGTTGGAGTTTTTTCATACGCTCAATGGTACGTTGACCAGCTTAGGAACAACCGAGCCAGCCAGTAGCGTCCGGTTGGATGTGTCGCCGGCGTCGCAGGGAATGCGCCTCAATTGGCAGGCGATTGTGCCTTGGAGGAATGAAAACCAGCGTCACCGTGTGTATCGTGAAAATCGCGGGCGTCCAGGTACGTTTAACCTGATTGCCGAAGTGTCGGTGCAGGGACCCAATACGTTTACCTACATAGATGACGGAACTGACCGCTTTTTGGCCGATGGAGATGTCTCCAAGAAGTTGTCTACTGATTCCACTTACTGTTACCGCGTCGAGACCGTCGGAACTTACGACAGCCCACGAATTCGGGTTGGACAATTGTTCAATTTCTCCCAAATTGCCTGTGGCGTGCCATCAGACAGTACCAAACCTTGTCCGCCAGAGCTAAAATTGGATGTATTGGATTGCGCAACGGTTTCGGGAGGGGCCTGTCCCGAAACTGTCAGTAACACCCTCAACTGGACTTCTCCCGCTACTAATTCGGCTAATCAACCCTGCGCGGCGGTGGCAAGTTATAATGTGTACTTTGCGCGTTATCCCGAAGATGACTTCAAGCGCGTTGGGCAAACGACCGTACCCGTAACCACCTTCAAGCACAATGGATTGGATTCGTATGCGGGTTGTTATTACGTGACGGCTATCTCTCGTTTTGGGTCAGAAAGTACCCGCAGCAACGTAGTTTGTAATAATAACTGTGAGGATTTTCGGGTACCCAACGTCTTTACGCCCAACGGCGATGGCAAAAATGATTTATTCATCCCGCTTACTTGCTCCATTTTTGTCGAATCTATCACATTTGTGGTCTACAACCGTTGGGGCGTAAAAGTATTTGAAACCAATACCCCTGCCCTTAATTGGGATGGCAAAACAACCGACGGACAGGAGCTTCCCACGGGAACGTATTTCTATCAGGCCAAAGTGAGTTTCAAGACGCTGGCCCGTGAAAGTGAGCCTGTTACCACCAAAGGGTGGATTCAGCTTATTCGATAGTTACGACCGATACTATAAAATGAGAGAGGGGCTTCGGCCCCTTTTTTATGGATGTTGGCCGAAAAAAGAATTGAATCAAAAGTAGTAATTAGGCGGATGTATCCTTATGTTATTTTAAACCTTAATCATTGAAGAATCATGAAAAAAGCTTTGTATTTTGGAACACTGATGCTCTTAATGGCCGTAAGTGTAAGTTTTGCTCAGAAGAAGAAGAAAGACGGTTGGATTACTATTTTTGACGGAAAATCAATGGACGGTTGGAAAGTCGGGGAGAATGCTTCTACGTTTAGTCTTGAAAACGGTACCCTTAAGGTGGCAGGCCCCCGGGCGCATATTTTTTATGACGGCAAAGTGGGAGAGCATAACTTTAAGAATTTCGAATTTAAAGCTCAGGTAATGACTACGCCAGGTTCTAACTCTGGAATCTATTTTCATACCCAATACCAAGAAGGTGGTTGGCCTTCAAAAGGCTACGAAGTGCAGGTCAATAACTCACATACCGACTGGCGCAGAACCGGGAGCCTCTACGGAGTTCAGGATGTGAAAGATGTTTTTGTGGATGATAACGTGTGGTACACTGAGCACATCATTGTGCAGGGCAAGCACATTATCATCAAAATCAACGACAAAACCGTAGTGGATTACGTAGAACCCGAGGAGGTAGCAACGAAGGTAAAGGATGGAGGGCGCAAAGTCAGCAGCGGAACTTTTGCGTTGCAAGGCCACGATCCCAAAAGCATAGTTTATTATAAAGATATTATGGTTAAGCCATTGGGCGAATAAATAGGCTTACGATTTGTTTGAAGAAAAAACAAAGCCGCATCTCTTTGTCAGGGGTGCGGCTTTTTGGTGCATTTATTAATCAGTTAAAGCATTAAACATCCCAATCTTGTTCGTTGAGGGAGCTTTCTAAGTGGGCATCTGGTTGAGCGTGAGGACTGGAATGATGTTCTTCTATGATGGGAGTTTCGGCGTAAAGGTCGTTGCTCCAGATGGTTTCTGCGACTTCTATAGACTCATTTTCGGGTAATTCAAGGGCTTCAATTACTTCGGCAATTTCGGGCCCAGCTTCAATGGGTGGGGCATTGGGGTCGAGAAAAGTCGAATAGAACGTATCGTTACGGTAAGACAAGGGTTCTCCACCCGAAAAACGCTCAAACGATTGAGCTACGGTATCCCAGTCTTCCCGCAATACCGCCTCAGTAAGGGTAGGAAATTTACTTAGGCCGGGATTATAGGCAAAGTCAAACAAGATATGTTTTTGCTTTTCAGATAAATTCTCCCATGAAATCATATCATGCGTTACGGTGTCACTTTCATCGGCAAACTGGGCTAGTTGCGACCGCAGTCGGCGTTCGTATTCATCAACGAGCACCTGGTCAAACAGCGCCTGTTGTTGTTCTTCCGTAATGTAGAGCTCGTGGCGGTGTTCGTTGACCCAAGCTTGGGCGTCGTCGCCCGTTTTGGAGGCCGCATCCATAAACGCCTGCGCGGTTTGCGGATGAATGCCCGCCTTGGTTAAGTCTTCGTAAATCTCCATAGGTGTACGGCTTCCCATGTCATAGCCGGGACCAATCGTTACTCCCGATAGCCCACCTGGAAAATGAGGCACCAGGCTTTGGCCCTGATGACCTATTTCTTGCTGATACGTAAAGGAATATCTGGACATTTGAGTCTTCAGTGATGGTTACAACAAAATTAATATGCTTTAAACGACAAACCCTAACCGAATACTCAAAAGGTTAAATATCGTTAATTCTTGTCAAAGTGTTTAAAGTAATCGGCTGGAAATCAACGTTAAATGAAAGAGTAGGCGTGAAATAAGGGGCAATTGAGGGGCAACGATGAACGGTAGAGTAAAAACTTATACTAACTTTGTGGCGTGAAAAAGTGGTTATACATTGTTTTTTGCGGGTTTTTCTCCGTAGCGGGTTACGGCCAAATCAGGATGCCGACTGGCGGCTCTTTAGGCTCAGGTCAACAGGGTGGCTTGGGGCAGGGTGGTCAGGTCAAAATTGATGATTCTACCAAGGTGATTTATGGCCCTCGTACTGCGCGTTATTTCTTGGAAGAGGATATTTTTGATAATCACAAAACCCTCTATCAAATTGATACATCCTACGATGATTTTCATCGCTATAACTTTGTGCAACGCGCTGATTTTCAGTTGGTAGATTTGGGGAATTTTGGGACTGCTTCGCGCAATGTCTTCTTCCGACCCATCGAGCAGCTAGGTACTCAATTTGGCTATGATGCCTACTCTCCCTATGCCTACCAAATCAACGACGTAAAATACTACGACACCAAATCCCCGTATACCAACCTCTACTTGACGTTGGGCGGAGGTGGACAGAATATCCTTCGTTTCGACCACAGCCAAAACCTCTCTCCCCGCTTAAATTTGGGGATAAACGTTCAACGTTTTACCACCAATAAACAATTTGGAACCAGCGGGCAGAGTGATTCCCAAACAAATTTAGCCCAGAACTGGGGGTTTGTTTTTCACGGAAATTACCGCTCTAAGGATGAAAAATACACTTTTTTGGGGCAATTCAACCACCTGAACCACCACGTGTACGAACAGGGAGGAATGTCGCCCGATAGCCTTAACTTCAAAACCGACCGGGGCATTGAATACGATAACCCTTCGGCTACGTTTCGGACGGCGCAATCATGGGAGCGGCGCAACAATTGGCACATCTACCAACAATATGTCTTGGCGCAGGGATTTCAGGTGTATCATGTGTTTGATTACAAACGCAGCATTGATGTTTTCTCCGACACTGACCTGACCAATGCCCGCTTGTACGGGTTTTATAACAATTATTATTATGATTCAACGCAAACCCGGCAGGAAGTAAAGTTTCGGTTGTTTGAAAACAAATTTGGTATCAAAGGACGTTTTCAGGGGTTTAATTACCGCGCCCATTACCGTCAGCGCATCGCCAATATGAATGGCGCTTACACCAAAAGCTACAGCACCACGGGAACGTATCGACTGAGTAGATTTGAGAATTTTGTGGGGTTATGGTTGGCTTATTATCTCAAAGACAGCACCCAACGCGCCACTGCCGAATTTGAATATCTGTTGGGCCGCGATTTTAAAATCAAAGGCGAAGTGGTAAGTAAATGGTTTAGGGTAGGTTATCTTTCGACGTTTACTTCGCCTACTTTTGTTCAGCAATTATATGATGCTAATCACCTGCGTTGGACCAACTCCAACCGTTTGGTCAATTCAAACAACATTTATGGTCAAATAAATGTCAATACAAAGCAACTTCGCTTGAGTCCTCGGCTGGATTATCATTTAATCAACAACTATTTTTATTTTGATACCGCAGCCGTGGCGCGGCAATACACCAGTGCGTTTAGTGTGGTGCGCGTAGGAGGCGAAGCAGAATGGCGTCCAGGCAAATTTCAATTTTTGACCCAAACCTATTATACCTTGGTGTCAAACAATGACATTCTGCGTATTCCGCGCTTTTTTGCCAATTTCCGCGCCACTTTTGATTTTGTTTATGCCAAAGTTCTTTTTCTACAAGTAGGAGGAGAAATTCACTACAAATCGGCCTATTATGCTGATGCCTACATGCCCCTGACCCAGCAGTTTCACCTGCAAAACCGTCTCAAAACCGAAGGAGTGGTCTACACAGAAGTCTTCCTCAATGCCCGCATTAATCGGGTCAGATTGTTTGTAAAAATGGCCAATGCCGCGCAGGGAAATTATCAAGGTGCATTGATACGTGGGTATTTCTCTACCCCCTTTTACCCAGTTGTGGGGCGGTCGCTTGGTTTTGGGGTCAATTGGCCCCTCTTTGACTGATTTCGTTCGTCTATGTTTTTCCCCTATTTAGTCGTTTAGACCTTACAGTTGGTCGTTTTTATCTGCTTCCTAACACTTTAGGAGTAACATTTGTATACTTAAAATTGTCTTAAGTAGTAGACAAATTACCATAATCAATTTATAATGAAAAAAGTATTTTACATTTTAACAGCCGTTTTAGGTATTACTTTCACTTCTCAGGCGCAGTTTCCCGGAGGCGGGGGCTTTGGTGGGGGTGGTCGCGGTGGTGACCGAGGTCCGGGCGGAATGGGCCAACAACAACAGCAGGCTATGCCTGACCTTCCCAAAGGAAACGGAAGAGTATCAGGAATCATCGTTGATTCTGCTTCTGGTAAGCCAGTTGAATATGCAACCGTTGCCCTTTTTGATATTAAAACTGGTAGACCAGTCGACGGTTCGGTGACGGACCTTAAAGGAGCTTTCTTATTAAAAGGAGTTCCTGATGGTGAATTTAAGTTTGTGGCCAGTTTTATTGGTTATAAAAACTTTGAAATTGCCAAATTGACCATCGGAAAAGGCAGTAAAGAACAAAATTTGGGGAATATAAACCTTCCTCCTGATGTGCGTACCCTGGCGGAAGTGACCGTAACGGGAGAAAAAGCCATCATCGAAGATAAAGTAGACCGTTTGGTATACAATGCCGAAAAAGACATTTCAAATTCGGGAGGAGATGCGGGTGATGTGCTTCGTAAAGTGCCCCTTCTTTCGGTGGATTTGGACGGAAACGTGTCGATGCGCGGTAGTGAAAACATCCGTGTATTGATCAACGGGAAACCTTCTACCATCGTTGCCAACAGCGTGGCCGATGCCTTGAAAATGATTCCATCTGACCAGATTAAAACCGTTGAAGTAATCACTTCACCTTCGGCAAAATACGACGCAGAAGGCTCGGCGGGTATCATCAATATTATTACCAAGAAAAATACCCTTCAAGGTATTACGGGCTCAGTTGATATTGCAGGCGGAAATCGGTCAAGCAATTTATTCGGGAATGTAAACCTAAGAACTAAAAAATTGGGGGTATCCGTAAACGCAGGTGGACGTATGATGTACCCGCCAACGGGTGGCTATATCAATATCAGCCGTCAATTGGCTAATGGTGACGTAGTCAGAACCCGTCAGGAAAACAACGGCCAACAATTAGGTGGATTTGGAAATGTGCAGTTGAGTGTCGACTATTCGCCTACCACAAAAGACAATGTAACCCTGAGTGTTCGTAACAGCCGCCGGGCGTTTAACCTGGACAACACACAGCAATCATTCAGCTTTTTTGGTACAACCGTCAATCCCACTTTTGCAAACAAGATTGATACCAAAAACATCGGTAATAACCTTGATGTAAACTTGGATTATACTCGCAAGTTTGAAAAGGAAAACAAGGAATTTAGCGTTTTGGCCCAGTTGAGTCAAAATGCGGGTGACAATAGCTATACCCGTGACCAATACCGTGGCTCTACGGAGGGTGAACTGTTTTACCGTGAAAGCAACCCTAATAAAAGTTTAACGAAGGAGCGTACTTTACAGGTTGATTATCAAGACCCAATCAGTAAATATGCCCAGATTGAAACGGGAGCTAAAATGATTTTACGTCATATCGAAAGTGATTTTCGTTTCAATTATGATAGCACGGGTCGGGGCATTTATACGCCTAATCCGCAGAGAACCAACATTTTTAGCTATGACCAAAACGTGTTTGCGGGTTATCTTTCATTCTTGTTTCAAACGACTAACAAGTGGGGATTCAAACCAGGTTTGCGCTATGAATACACGCAATTAGGAGCTAAATACCAAGATGCACCAGCGGTAGCGTTGCCAAACTTCTCTACGTTGGTTCCGAGCATCACGATTTCAAAAAGCCTCAAAGGAAACAAGACGATTCGTTTTAGCTACAACCGCCGGATTCAGCGTCCGTCTATTCAGTTCTTGAACCCCAACGTTTCGCAGAGTGATCCGTTCAACGTTTCTTTCGGAAACCCGAACCTTGACCCTGAATATACCAACAACTTTGAAGTTAACCTGAGCACGTTTATCAAAACAACGACCCTTAATTTTTCGGCTTATACCCGTATGACCGAGGGCTCGATTGAAAGCGTTCGTTATCGTGGTGGACAGGCATTGTTTGACCAATTGACAAGTCAGCAGGGCGTAAATGTTGGTAGTGTGATAGTAAATGATAACACGCTTCTCTCAACCTTCCAAAACATCGGTAGCAACCGTGCGTATGGTTTGAACGTATTTGCGATGGTAAAACCAGTGAAAGGAATGACCATCAACGGAAACATCGACGTACGTTATATCACGTTGAATAGTCCTTCGTTGGGGGTCAAAAACCAAAACTGGACCTATAATCTCTTTGGTCAGATTCAGTACCAGTTAGGCAAAGATTGGAGCGCTCAGATGTATGCTTTTGGTCGGGCACGTGATATTCAGTTGCAGGGTACTCGTGGCGGTTTTATGGGATACAGTCTAAACATCCTGAAAGAGTTTAAGAAGCAACAGGCAAGCTTAGGTTTTGGTGCGGAGAACTTCTTGCAAAACGCATTCAGCCAACGCAGTAACCTCAACAGCACTACACCCGGAAATATCTTTAGCCAAGAACAGGTCAACTTGATGTACAACCGTGGTTTCCGTCTTACTTTCCGTAAGCGTTTTGGTAAAATGTCGTTTGATGGTAATTTCTTCCAACGTAAGAAAAGTGTTAACAACGATGATACCAAACAGGGCGGTGATAACTCAGGCGATAGCGCTGGAGGACAGCCGGCTGGAGGTGGTGCCACAGGTGGTGGTCGTCGCGGAGGAGGCAAATAGAATAGCTTTTTGATTTATATCCACACCATAAACAAAAGTCCCTTCCAAGTCATTGGAAGGGCTTTTTGTTTATGGTGTGGGAGTACTTGAAAATGAAATCTATTTTTTCTGTTTTTAAGTTAAACGCAATACTCAAACCTATTTATTACTTAACTTCCTAATTCCTTCTTAAAAAGGCCAATGGTTCTTTCCCATGCTAGTTTTGCAACGGCTTCGTTGTAGCGCGTAGGGGCAGAGTCGTTGTTGAAAGCGTGTTGCGCCCCCTCATACACATACAGTTCATACTTGATACCTGCTTTTTTGAGGGCTTCTTCGTAGGCGGGAATTCCCGCGTTGACGCGTTCATCCAGTGCACCATAATGGAGCATCAGTTTTGCTTTGATTTTAGGCACGTCGGCAGCATCAGCCTGTCGGCCGTAATAGGCTACGGCGGCATTGAGAGAGGGGACGTTCACAGCCAATTGGTTGGCCATGGCGCCGCCCCAGCAAAAACCTACGCAACCCGTTTTGCCCGTACAGTCTTTGCGAGACTTCAGATAATCAAAGGCTTTTACGTAATTGTTGAGGTTTTTCTTGGCGTCAAGCTGTCCGAAATACGTGCGAATCTGCTCGGCATCGGTAGGTGTGCCGCCAAACGGAGAAAGTGCATCGGGCGCAAGGGCGATAAAGCCTGCCAAAGCCACACGGCGGGTTACGTCTTCAATGTGGGGATTAATGCCCCGATTTTCGTGAATTACCACTACCGCAGGGTAGTTGCCGGGGGCCGCAGGCCGCGCTAAATACCCTTTCATTTGCGTTCCATCCCCTTCGTAGGTAATGTTTTCGATGGTCAAACGCTCGTCGTTGGGTTTGACTGTGGAGGCGTGTGCGTAATTGACCTCTAACAAAGGAAGCACGGCCATTGCTGCGGCCGTGCTTCCGGTAAGTTGGGTCAATCGCTTGAAAAAGTCGTCCCGTTTGAGGGGCTTGTGTGTATACTCGTCAAAGAGATTAATAATGCGTTGGTCCATGTTTTGTAGGAGTGAGAAGTGAGTAGAAAGCTGTGAGAATAAGTACAATCGGTAAATAACTAAAGCAATTTACCACTTATAAACTACTCATGATTTCATTCTCTCTTCTGAGTTCTGACTCCTAAAAACTATGCTCCCGCCAGTTTCAAACAATCCTCCAACGTGAGGGTTGCGGGATCGGTGTCTTTCGGGATTTTGATATTACGTTTTCCAACGGCTACGTAAGGGCCGTACGGTCCACGCAATACTTTAACGGTGGCATTTTCGGCAAATTCCCGAATGACTTTATTGCTTTCTGCTTCCCGTTTTTTCTGAATGATTTCGAGGGCTTCTTCCCGCGTAACGCGTTGCAGGCTCATGCCTTTGGGGAGGGAATAATACTTGTCGTCGTGCTTGATAAACGGCCCGTATTTTCCCATACCCGTGGTGATGGGCTTCTCTTCCAAAAATCCCAGGCCTTCTCCTTCACCAGCTAAGTCGCCGCGTTTGAGTCGGATGGCACCGATGCACTGTTCAGCTTCAATCGTGTAAGGGTCGTCACCACGGTCTAGTGAGTAAAATTTGTCGTCGTGCTTAACGTACGGCCCGTATTTACCCACGCCTACCACCATCGGTTTATCTTCAAAGAAACCTACTTCCCGGGGCAGCGAAAACAGTTCAATGGCTTCTTCGAGGGTGATGGTTTCTACGAGTTGACCTTTTTTGAGGTTGGCGTATTGGGGTTTGGCGTCCTCGGTGGCTTCGCCGATTTGGACGTATGGTCCGAACTTGCCAATCTTGGCAAAAATCGGTTTCCCAGATTTGGGGTCGAGTCCTAGCTCACGGGCTTCGGCTCTTTTGAGCACTTTTGAACCTTCTACTTCACCGATTTTCTGGTGAAATCCTTGGTAAAAACCATCAATCATTTGTTGCCACGGAAGTTTTCCTTCGGCAATTTCGTCAAACTCTTTCTCAACGTTGGCCGTAAAAGAAAAATCAACGACGTTTGGAAACAGTTCGACCAAAAAGTCATTGACAACCATGCCCGTGTTGGTCGGAAATAACTTTGCTTTTTCCGCGCCGTAATTTTCTTTTCCAACCGACTCTTTCAGTTGGTTTTGTTTCAGTATTAGCTCTTTAAAGTCGCGTTCGAGCCCTTTTTTATCTTGCTTGACAACGTATTCACGCTTGATAATGGTCGAGAGGGTTGGTGCATACGTAGAAGGTCGGCCAATGCCCATTTCTTCCAATTGCTTCACCAAACTTGCTTCCGTATAGCGGGGTTTGGGGCGCGAAAATTTCTCCGTTGCCTTCAAAAAGTCTAAATTCAGGATTTGCCCAATATTCAAAGGAGGCAGCATTCCTTTGGTGTCTTCTTCCTCGTCGTCTTTAGATTCTAGGTATACTTTCAAGAATCCGTCAAACTTAATGACTTCACCTTGCGCTACCAATTCTTCGCTGGTGGTTGAAATGGTAATGGTGGCAATGGTGCGTTCCAACTGCGCATCAGCCATTTGGGAGGCAATGGAGCGTTTCCAGATTAATTCGTACAGGCGTTGCTCATTGCGGTCGCTGCTGGCTTTCAGTTCCCCAAAGTTGGTCGGGCGGATGGCTTCGTGAGCCTCCTGTGCCGACTCAGATTTGGTTTTGAATACGCGTTTTTGGTGGTACTTTTCGCCGTATTCGCTGTTGATTTGATCGGTTGCTTTTTGCAATGCCTCCTCCGATAGATTGGTGGAGTCGGTACGCATGTATGAAATCTTTCCCGCTTCGTAGAGTTTTTGGGCCACGGTCATCGTTTGCGAGACCGAAAAGCTCAATTTACGCGAAGCTTCCTGTTGTAAAGTAGAAGTGGTGAATGGTGGTGCGGGGGATTTTTTGCCAGGTTTTACTTCCAGATTTTTGATTTTAAAGGTAGCTCCGATGCATTTCTCCAGAAATGCCCGAGCCTGCGCCTCCGTTTCTAAATTCTTGGGAAGTTCTGCTTCTAGTACTTTTCCGCCTTCCAAAATAAATTTGGCAACGACTTTAAAAGAGGATTTGGATTCGTGGGCTTCCACTTCCCGCTCACGATCTACAATCAGGCGCACCGCTACGGACTGCACCCGTCCTGCCGACAGCGCGCTGCTGTTGCCTATTTTTATTTTTCGCCATAAAACGGGCGATAATTCATAGCCTACAAGCCGATCGAGTACGCGGCGAGCCTGTTGGGCGTTGACCAAATCCATGTCGATAAGGCGTGGATTTTGGATGGCTTTTTGCAGGGCTGTTTTGGTAATTTCCCTGAAAACAATCCGTTTTGTATCTTTTGGTAAGCCGAGTGCTTCTTTCAAATGCCACGAAATGGCTTCTCCTTCGCGGTCATCATCAGTTGCTAGCCAAACCTCATCGGAAGACTTTGCTAACTTCTTTAACTCATTGATAACCTTTGTTTTATCGGCAGAAACTTCGTAGGCAGGTTCGTATCCATTTTTAACATCTACCCCTAAATCTTTGTCGGGGAGATCGCGAACGTGTCCAAAACTGGATTTGACCGTGAAATCTGCTCCGAGGTATCCTTCGATGGTTTTGGCCTTGGCCGGTGACTCAACTATAACTAAGTTTTTTGACATGGTGGGTGTGTTTAGTCCCAATATTGCCGTCAAATATAGGGGTGAATCTAAGTGGAAACAAAATTGAACGGAGGGTAAATGACTTTATTTTTTGTAAAATGAGGATATAATTACTGAAAAATAAAACGGCATTCCTATCTTTACCCACTTGATTTAACCAAAACTAACCTACACTTTAGAGATATTACTGACACACTTCATGGAACGTTTCACAGGACTTATTGGGATTGTATTAATTTTAGGTATTGCCTACGCGCTCTCCAACAATCGCAAAGCGATTAACTACCGCACCGTTGGCGTAGGATTGGCGCTTCAATTCGGACTAGCGGTTTTTATTCTCAAAACGACGATTGGACAAACAATGTTTGATTGGCTGGGCAAAGGTGTTCAGAAAGTATTGGGTTTTTCGGATCGTGGTGCCGAATTTGTGTTCAGTCCATTGGTAAAACCCTCTGTACTCAATAAAGCTTTTGGGGCAGGCAATGATTTTATCTTTTTCTTCAGCATTGTTCCGACCATTATTTTTGTGGCCGTTCTTGTCAATATTTTGTACCATATCGGTCTCATGCAACGTATCGTGGCGTTGTTGGCTAAGTTAATGAAATGGCTCATGGGCGTGAGCGGGGCCGAAGCCTTGTCAAACGTGGCGTCGGCGTTTGTGGGGCAGGTAGAGGCCCAAATCATGATTAAACCCTACCTCAAAGGCATGACCAACTCCGAGCTGCTCGCTTCTATGACGGGAAGTTTTGCTTGTATTGCGGGAGGGGTAATGGCTACCTATATTAAATTGGGCGTGCCTGCTTCGTACCTGATTGCCGCGAGTCTGATGGCGGCGCCGGGGGCGTTAGTGATTGCTAAAATTGTGTTTCCCGAAACAGAAACTTCCGAAACCAAGGGGGTGGTGAAACTAGAAATCAAAAAAGCGCACGCCAATCTGTTGGATGCCATTGCGGCGGGAGCCAGCGAAGGACTCAAAGTGGGTTTTAACGTGATTGCGATGTTGATTGGATTTATTGCCCTGATTGGCTTGGTCGATTTTCTTTTGGGTAAAGCAGGTGGGCTTTTTGCCTTTCCTACGTTGAGCCTTAACTTTTTGCTCGGAAAAGTTTTCTCGGTATTTGCCTGGGCCATGGGTGTTCCTTCTAAAGACGTGGAAGTAGCTGGTGCCTTGATGGGGACCAAGATGGTAATCAATGAGTTTGTGGCGTACTTAGATTTGGTACACATCAAAGATACCTTGGATGCCAAAACAATTGCCATTACCAGCTTTGCGTTATGTGGTTTTGCCAATTTTAGTTCGATTGCCATTCAGGTGGGCGGTATCAGCGAATTAGCCCCGACGCGTCGTTCAGATTTAGCACGTTTGGGCTTTAAAGCACTTATTTGCGGAACATTAGCGTCTTATATGTCGGCTACTTTGGCGGGATTACTCATTTAATCATTGACTTTTAAAAAAAAAATATAGATCGATTAAAATCAGGTATGATTTTTTATCGCTTATCGAATACTTGCCTTTATAACAAAGGCTTTTCTATTCAACTTTAAACTTTAATGCAATGGGACGTTCTCGTATTGGTGGAAGGCTACTGATTGGGCTAATCATGGCCGTGGTTGCATTGTTTGGTTACTTCAATAAGTCGCAGGTGAATCCAATCACTGGCAAAACGCAACGGGTAAGCCTTACCCCTCAGGAAGAAATTACGCTGGGGCTTCAAAGCGCGCCTCAAATGGCTGCCGAATTTGGAGGACTGTATCAAGACGAACAGGTGCAGGCACTGGTTAAGAAAGTGGGGCAGGGCATTGTGCAGAATACCGAAGTAAAAGATGGGCCGTACCAATTTGATTTTCATGTCTTGGCTGATGCCGAAACTGTCAATGCGTTTGCGGTGCCGGGAGGGCAGATTTTTATTACGATGGGCCTGTTGAAGCGCCTCAAAACCGAAGACCAACTGGCGGGAGTACTTGGTCACGAAATTGGGCACGTGGTGGGCCGACATTCGGCGCAGCAAATGGCTAAGCAAGAGCTAGTAGGCGGTTTGGCAGGGGCGGCATCGGTGGCTTTATCCGATCCCAACTCGCCCAATGGCAGTGCCTACATTGCGCAATACGTAGCCAACCTGATGAACCTGAAATACGGGCGTGACGATGAACTGGAATCGGATGATTTTGGGGTAAAATATATGATACAGACGGGCCGAAATCCCGAAGCCATGGTGGAGGTGATGGAGATTTTGGCCGCCGCAGGTGGGCCGAATCGCCCCGCTGAATTTCAGAGCACCCACCCAAGTCCTGAGAACCGAGTTGCAAAAATAAAAGCCGCCATGGCTAAATACCGTAACCCGTAGGGGCAGGCCTTGCGTCTGCCCATTCAACCATCAAGGGGCAGACGTGAAGCCTGCCCCTACGATTGTAATTTTTTATCAACAAATTAATATACCTATTGGAATGAAACGCATCCATTTCTTATTCCTTTTCCTTTTTGTACAACTTTCGCTCCAGGCCCAATTTAACCGGGGGGTTCAATGGACCGAAGACGGCAACGGTTATCGTCGTATTGAAAACAAGGAAATCATTCAGTATTCTCTGCCTGATTTGCAAAAAACGGTGTTGATTTCCGCCAAGCAGTTGACTCCTGCCGGGAAAAGTGAACCCTTGACCGTACGAAGCTACGAGTTTTCGGAAGACGGTCGTAAAGCATTGATTTATACCAATACCGCCCGCGTGTGGCGTTACGATACCCGGGGCGATTATTGGGTGTTGGATTTGGACAAAAACACCCTGACCCAAGTGGGGAAAGGGCGCCCCGTTTCTTCTTTGATGTTTGCCAAATTCTCACCCGACGGAAAGAAGGTAGCCTACGTAAGCGAACGAAATATTTTTGCCGAAGACCTCGCAACGGGAAAAATCACCCCGCTGACCAAAGATGGTACTACGCGCCTCATCAACGGAACGTTTGACTGGGTGTACGAAGAAGAATTTGACTGCCGCGATGGTTTTCGTTGGAGTCCAGACAGCCGAAATATTGCCTATTGGCAGATTGATGCTACCAAGATTCGGAATTTTCTGATGATTAATAATACGGATTCTACCTACGCCTTCAATGTACCCGTTGAATATCCGAAAGTGGGAGAGCGTCCCTCTCCGTATAAAATTGGCGTGGTGAGTGCCAACGGTGGTGCTACCAAGTGGATGAGTACCCCTGGCGATCCGGGCAATACGTACATTCCGCGCATGGAATGGGCCAATGCCAACGAACTGGTGATGGAACAGCTCAACCGAAAGCAAAATCAAGCCAAATGCCTCTATGCCGACGTAAAAACGGGACGCACCACCGAGTTTTACACCGACAGTGACGATGCTTGGGTGGAAACAAAAAGCAGCTATTCGTGGGCCGATAGCCCCGCAGGTTGGGATTGGCTAAACGGTGGGAAGGAGTTTTTGTGGATGAGTGAAAAAGACGGATGGCGTCACCTCTACCGCGTTTCGCGCGATGGCAAAACGGAAAAATGCATTACGGTTGGTGAATACGATGTGATTGGGGTCGTGCGGATTGATGAGAAAAACAATTATGCGTATTTCATGGCGTCGCCCGATAACGCTACCCAAACCTACCTATTTCGGGTAAAATTGGATGGGAGCGGCAAAGCAGAACGGATGTCACCCGCAAGTCAGGTGGGGAGCCATCGCTACGATATTTCGCCCAATGGCGCTTGGGCGTCTCATTCTTTCTCCAATGCTAATACGGCTCCCATGAACGAATGGTTACGTCTTCCCGATCACAAAGCCTTGAAAGAAAGTGATGATATTACGGCAAAATTGGCCGCGCAATCGTCGTCTAAGAAAAAAGTTGAATTTTTTCGGGTAAAAACGGAGGATGGCACGGAGCTAGACGGTTGGATGGTGAAGCCTGACAATTTTGACCCGACAAAAAAATACCCGATTGTATTCTCGGTTTACGGAGAACCCGCCAGCTCAACCGTCATGGATCGGTGGGGCACAGGCCGCAATGGCCTTTACATCGGCGACATGGCAAAAGATGGCTACATTTATGCTTCCGTCGACAACCGTGGTACGCCTTCTCCGAAGGGAAGAGCTTGGCGTAAAGCCATTTATCGTAAAATTGGCATTGTCAACATTCGTGATTTGGCGATGGGTGCTAAAACCTTATTTGCGCAAAATTCATTCATCGATACCAGCCGCGTAGCGGTGCATGGTTGGAGTGGAGGAGGTTCTTCTACCCTCAACCTATTGTTTCAATATCCTGATTTGTTCAAAACGGGCATTGCCGTAGCAGCAGTGGCTGATCAATTGAGTTATGATAACATTTATCAGGAACGGTACATGGGTATTCCGCAGGAAAATCGGGAGGATTTCGTTAGCGGGTCACCCCTCAGCCATGCGAAGAACCTACGCGCTACCCAAAACCTTTTGTATATTCACGGTACGGGCGATGACAACGTGCATTATCAGAATGCCGAAAAATTGGTCAATGAGTTGATAAAGTACAACAAACAGTTTCAATTTATGGCCTATCCTAACCGTTCGCACGGGATTTACGAAGGTGAGGGTACTTCTCGCCACTTGAATACGCTTTTCACTAAGTTTTTAAAGGAACATTGCCCGCCCGGTGCAAAGTAGAGAGTTGGAGGAGGGTGTTTTCGGTTTCTCAAAACCGAAAATTTACGAATTAGTGTGTTTGTGGCCTGATGTTTGGAGGTTCTCAACCCCCAAACATCAGGTTTGAGAACCTGACTGCACTTCAGGGTGCTTTCGGTTTCTCAAAACCGAAAGAGGCTTCGGGATTTTTTGTAATTTTACGGTAAGAAATCACAAAGTAATATGGGACAGCCCGAATATCAGCAGCGTTTAAGTATTGAAGAGTACCTAGCGCTAGAAAAAGAAACTGATACAAAATATGAATACCACGATGGCGAGGTGTATGCAATGGCTGGCGGAACCCCTACGCATAGTCTGATTGCCAATAATGCTGGTACAGCATTGAACATCAATTTGAGGAGTAAACGTTGTTACGCATACAACAGCGATTTGCGCGTGGCCACGTCACGCAATAAATATGTGTACCCGGATGTTTCTGTGGTGTGCGGGAGGGTTTCTTTTTTTGAGGAACTTAAAAATGCCGCCAATAATCCAGTATTGATTGTAGAGGTACTGTCGGAAGAAACCAGGGCTTACGACCGTGCGGGCAAATTTATGCGTTACCGCATGATGGAGTCCTTTCGGGAATATGTCTTGATTGACCAAAGTTTGCCCTTTGTGGAAGTATTCTATAAAAATGAGTTGAGTACGTGGGAATACCGTGCTTATACAGACTTAGAAGGTATGATTCCGCTGCATTCATTGGACATAGAAATTCCAATGGCCGATATTTACATTGGCGTTGATTTCCTGCCTTTTGACCCTGAAAATTTGCAATTGTTATAGGTTTGCCCTTTGGCGGTGTTATCGTTGCCAAATTTAGTGACTTCTTTCCCCTTTTTTGGTACTTGTCTCTGCCCATGGTTCTCGTCCATTTTCTTCATCTCTAACCACGCGTTGAGGTAGGGCGCTTTTGTGAGCATACGTACGGCCTATTTACTTCATTGCCAGTGTTTTTGCCTTAATGCCTTTCTTCCATCATAAAATAATTTTCAGAAAAAGTATAATCCTTTTCTTCCTTGAAAAAATAAAATTTTCTGCTATTTTTGTTAAGGAAATTTTTGGGTACTCAAGTATTTTAAATGCACACCGTTGTTCTTATTCAGTACACCGTTTCCGTAAGGCTTAATTCCCGTTAACCATTTCGTTTATAGTCCCCACACGACCAGTCCACAAACCTGCTAACTCACACGGACGATATGAAAACTTTGTATTTGTTCTTTTTGCTTCTGGCGACGGCCATCAAAAGCCTTGCCAACTCGGTCCTCATTCCGATGGACGATAAGCAATCCAACCACCTGAAAGCGTACGGGGTTGCCTATTGGGTATTGAAAGAAGATTTGGAGGTGGATTGGTTGCTCAATTACCGGGGCGGTAGTTTTTTGATTAAATATTCATCGGCGGTGGAAAAAGAATGCCGTTTGCGGGGCGTATCCTACGAAGTCATCTCCGACGCCACGGTCAATTCGATGATGAGCCAAATCACCAGCCCCGACGTAAACATGGATGCTGTGAAGCTCCAAAAGGCCGCCAAAATCGTGGTGTATAGCCCCATCAAAGTGGGCCGGGCCTCGTTTGAAGATACTGATGCCGTTTTGTTGGTGCTCAAATACGCCGAAATCCCGTTTGAGATTGTGTACGATGAAGAAATTATGAAAGGCGATTTGGCCAAATACGATTGGCTGCACCTCCATCATGAAGATTTTACGGGGCAATTTGGCCGCAATCGCCGCCGGATGAGCCTTGAAGACCTTCAGGCGCAGGAAAATATCGCTAAAAAATTCGGGTACAAGAAAGTGTCTCAGCTCAAGCTCGACGTAGCCCGTACCATCAAGGGCTTTTGTGCGGGTGGAGGGTATTTGTTTGCCATGTGTTCAGGTGCGGAGTCGCTGGACGTAGCCTTGGCAGCCGAAGGTGTTGACATTGTACCGTCCATTTTTGACGGTGATGGCATCGACGCCAACGCACAATCTAAACTTGATTTTAGCAAAACGTTGGCATTTGAAGATTTTAAATTGGAACTCGGTGACGACGAATACCGCGGAGGGATGTCTTTTTCTAGCATCAATTCGTCTTCTGGCCAAGGGTGGAACGACGAAAGCAATAGCTTTTTTTCTTTGTTTGATTTTTCGGCCAAATGGGATGTGATTCCTGCCATGCTCGTCCAAAACCACGAAACACTGATTCGGGAGTTTATGGGACAAACGACCGCCTTCAACAAGAAAACCGTTAAATCAAGTGTGCTAGTGATGGGACAAAGCAAAGCCTCTGACCGCTATATCTACGGGGAGTTAGGCCGAGGACAGTTTACTTTCTACGGTGGTCACGACCCCGAAGGACAACGAGGTTTTCACCGGATGCCTACCGACCTCAACCTTCATCCACACTCCCCTGGTTATCGGCTTATTCTGAACAATGTTCTTTTCCCTTCGGCAAAGAAGAAGAAACGAAAAACGTAGAAGAACCCTTCTGTTGTTTCTGCCGCCGTTGGTGGAGTTTTCTCCGCCAACCCTTTCTCCTGTGATGAATTGTTGGTGGAAAAATACCAAGAATAGCCAAATAGATAAAATATCTTTCTGATTTTGGTATTCTCCACTAATTGTCTAATTAATGGGTGCTTTTAGGGGTAATTATGCCAAAAATTATCTTTTTTTAGAATCCCCCCTTGTTTTATCCGCTTCCAATGTAGCATTCACATTCATTTATCGGTTAATTTTGTGAGATTTTTATCTGAAACCCAAGATAAGAAGTCGGAAATCAGAAGTAAGAAATCGAAAATTAGAAATCCCAAATAAATAACATGTCAACAGCAACTGGAACGTACGTACCGTACAAAGTAAAAGACATTACCTTGGCCGATTGGGGCCGGAAAGAAATTCGTTTGGCCGAAGCCGAAATGCCCGGTTTGATGGCCCTTCGCGTAGAATATGGCGAATCAAAGCCGCTAAAAGGTGCACGCATCGCTGGATGTTTGCACATGACCATCCAAACGGCCGTTTTGATTGAAACCCTCACGGCTTTGGGTGCAGAAGTAACTTGGTCATCGTGTAATATCTTCTCTACCCAAGATCACGCCGCCGCTGCGATTGCCGCCGCTGGTATCTCAGTTTACGCGTGGAAAGGCATGACTGCCGAAGAATTTGACTGGTGTATCGAGCAAACTTTGTTCTTCGGTGAAGAGCGTCATCCCCTCACCATGATTTTGGACGACGGTGGTGACTTGACCAACATGGTGTTTGACAACTATCCTGAATTGATCGCGGGAATCGGTGGTTTGTCGGAAGAAACAACCACGGGCGTTCACCGTTTGTACGAGCGTATGAAAAACGGAACCTTGTATTTGCCAGCCATCAACGTAAACGACTCGGTGACAAAATCGAAATTCGACAACAAATATGGTTGCAAAGAGTCATTGGTAGACGCTATCCGTCGTGCAACTGACTTGATGTTGGCGGGTAAAGTAGCCGTCGTGGCAGGTTATGGCGACGTAGGTAAAGGCTCTGCTGAATCGCTTCGTGGGGCAGGTTGCCGCGTATTGGTGACCGAAATCGACCCAATCTGCGCGTTGCAAGCGGCAATGGACGGATTTGAGGTTGTAACAATGGACGAAGCCGCTCCCCGCGCCAATATCTTTGTAACGGCTACGGGTAACATCAACATCATCAAGCCGCGTCACTTCAAAACCATGCGTGATAAAGCCGTGGTGTGTAACATCGGCCACTTCGACAACGAAATCGACATGGCGTGGTTGAATGCCAACTACGGACAGACCAAGATTCAAATCAAACCACAGGTGGATTTGTACGAAATTGACGGCAAAGAAATCATTGTATTGGCCGAAGGTCGTTTGGTGAACTTGGGTTGTGCCATGGGCCACCCTTCGTTTGTGATGTCAAACTCTTTCTGTAACCAAACCTTGGCGCAGATTGAATTGTACACCAACCCAGGCAAATACGACAAGCAAGTATATATCTTACCAAAACACTTGGACGAAAAAGTGGCGAAACTCCACTTAGGACACATCGGTGCTCATCTCGAAACATTGGATGAAGAGCAAGCGTCTTACATCGGGGTAACCGTAGAAGGACCGTTCAAATCTGATTTGTATCGTTACTAGGATTTCTCATTCTTCTCCTGTTGGGTGTCGGTTCTTTTGAACCGACACCTTTTTTTTGGGCTAATAATCGACTTTTATTTTCACGCAGAGGCGGGGAGGAGCAAAGGTGCTAAAGGGTGAATAATGCCGATTTTGCTTTAAAATTTCAGAAAGATACCATTCGGGTTAGTAAATAAATTCTATTTTGAGAAAACCCCTTCAATAAAAGCACAGAGGCCCATTTTGCTTTACTTTTTGGGATATTGAATACGCGTATTTGGAGGGTGTTTGACACTCATTCGGTAAATTTTTTAAATATTTTTACCATTGTTGCTTGACATAAGCGTATATTTGTCCATATTTGTTTTTTACTATTAAGTACTTCCACTCTTGTTATGGTAAAATTAAACGTTATGAAAAGTATTTCTAGTCTTTTTGCATTCGCTCTTTCCCACAAAAGCGACCTCCCTACTTCTTTCGTTAAAATCATTCATTTGTTCTTTACGGGTATTTTAAAACGTTCTTTCGCAAAATCGAACGAAAACAAGCTAAAATTAGCTCTTTAGGGCTATTTGTGCTTTTTTCTACCCGTTCTGTTCTCAATCAGTTAGCGCCATAGTTTCTGTGGGCTGAACAAAGTATTCCGTGCATTTTGGTGCAGGGCGGTTACTTAGTTTCATAAGATTGTTATCGAAATTTATTGAAATAATACAAACTATACATGCGTAAATTTTTTAAAATACTGGGCGGTTGGAGCATTTGCCTTGGTATAATCAGCTCAACATTTTTTACTTCCTGTGTGACCGTAGATACGCGCAAGATTACCTATTTTCAAAGCGCAGATACGCTGCCTTATCAGGTACTTCCGCCCATTACGCCACAGGTAACCCGCATTCAGCCAGATGACATCCTCGCCGTGACCGTAAGCAGTTTGAGCGAAGAATCCAACGTGGTGTTTAATTTCCCCAACATCAACGCGCTCAGTACAACGGTATTTCCCGCAGCAGCAGGTGGTGGTGCAATGACAGGACGCCAACCATTAGGTTATTTGGTGGATTCCACAGGAGCCATTGAAATGCCTCTGGTAGGGAAAGTGAAGGTATTGGGGCTGAATCTAGCGCAGGCGGGCGATAGTATTAAATTACGCCTGTTAAATTATCTCAAAGAACCTACTGTCAATGTACGTTACCTCAACCATAAATTTACAGTGATTGGTGAAGTAAACCGCCCTGCGGTGATTAACCTACTTGATGATCATACATCCCTACCTGAAGCTTTGGGAATGGTGGGTGACCTGACTATCTACGGATTGCGTAAAAACGTAATGCTAATCCGCACTGAAAAGGATAAACGAGAAGTTGTACGTATTGACTTGACATCCCGTGATTTCTTTAATTCTCCTTATTACTACCTGCGCAACAATGATGTGATTTATGTAGATGTAAGTAAAGGAAAAGTAACATTTACCGACCAACGTGTTCAGCAATTGCAACTCATCCCCATTTTCACGGGCATTGCTACCACGATTGTGGTGATTTTGAACTTGTTGAAATAGAATAAAGAACGGATACCAGTGAAACTTACTACCTGAACTGGCATAATCCGAAGCCATAGGCTCATAACAGCAACCGAATACTCAACGAAAAAGACATAAAAATGACGAATAACGAATCGAAGTTTTGGGAAGAACCGGAGGAAGAATTTAACCTGAAGTTGGTTATCGGTAAATACCTTCGTTACTGGTACTGGTTTGTGCTCTCGGTGGTGCTTGCGGTGCTGGGGGCGTTCTTCTACCTGCGTTATGCCACGCCCATTTACAGCAGCAGTGCCGTTTTGCTCATCAAGGATGAAAAGAAAGGCGGTGTAGGGGGTATGGAAGCGCTGAAAGATTTGGAGCTTTTCTCGGGTAACAAACTCGTGGAAAACGAAGTGGAAGTCTTGAAATCACGGGCGTTGTTGGAACGGGTCGTGACCGACCTCAACTTGATGGTTTCTTATTTTGAAAAAGGGGATATTCGTCCCACGGTTGAAATATTCGGCACCTCTCCAATCTGGGTACAGGCGGGAGAACTCACCGAGGCCGCCTACAAAGATCCGCTCTGGATCAAGGTCATCAACCGCAATCAGTTTGAATTACAGGACGAAGGCGGGACTGCTAAAGGACAGTATACCTTTAGCCAAAATGTAAAAAGTGAGTTTGGAAAGTTTCGGGTCTACTTGGTAGATTCTTTGTACCGTAAGGACAACGACCTGATTCAGATTCGTTTTGCCCATAAAGAATCCCTGATTCAGCACTATCAGGAACTTCTTCAGGTTGAATTGCTTAACCAAAAAAGTACAGTTTTAAAGCTTACCATAGAAGATCCTTTACCCAATAAAGGACGGGCCATCTTAGCAAAGTTATTGGACGCGTACACCTATTCGGCCCTGACCGACAAAAACCGCGAGGCCACCAATACCATGACCTTCATTGACGACCGTCTGCGGCTCATTACGGGGGAATTGGGTGATGTGGAAAAAGACGTAGAAGTCTATAAAAGTAGCCAAGGAATCACCGATTTGAGTGCAGAAGCCAACCTGTTTCTGGAGAAAGTGAAAGAAAACGACGGCAAACTCAACGAAGTAGATATTCAGTTAAAAATTCTTGAAGGAGTGGATGCCTACTTAAAAAGTAGCCAATTGGGAATTGCGCCCGCTACGTTGATGGTGACCGACCCCGTACTTACGGGCCTGCTCTCCAAACTCAACGAACTGGACAACCAACGCGAAAAATACGCCCGCACCACGCAAGCCAGTAACCCCCTGTTGGAAACGGTAACGACCCAAATCGCCAACACCAAAGCGGCCATTCGGGAAAACATCATGAACCAAAAGCAGGGTTTGATCATTACCCGCAACAGCCTGCAAAACCTGAATACGCGTTTTGAGTCTTCCATCCGCACCATTCCGCGCAAAGAAAGGGAGTTTGTAAACATTAAGCGGCAGCAGGGAATCAAAGAAAGCCTGTACCTGCTTTTGTTGGAAAAACGCGAAGAAACCGCCATATCGTACGCTTCCACGGTGACCGATAGCCGAATAGTAGATGAGCCTTACAGCACGCCATCGCCTGTAAAACCCAAAGGAAACATTGTGTACCTGATTGCTTTGTTGGCGGGGTTAGGTATTCCGTTTGCGTTCATCAACGTGCGTAGCATGCTCAACGACAAGATTGAGTCCCGGATTGAAATTGAAGACAAGGTGAAGGGAATTCCGATTTTGGGCGAAGTGGCCCAAAAACCCAAAAACGTGGAGGGGCCTTTGTTGGATACCAACAGCCGCAATATCATCATCGAACAGTTTCGTACCTTACGCACGAACCTGAGCTATTTGTTAAAGACCGAAAAAGCAACCAAGAAAATCCTGATTACCTCCACCATATCAGGAGAAGGGAAAAGCTTTGTGGCGCTTAACTTGGCGTCAAGCTTGGCGAAAGCGGGGCACAAAGTGGTCTTGGTCAACGCCGATATTCGTAAACCCAAATTGCACGAATACTTGGCCATGAACAATGAAGTGGGTTTGGTCAATTACCTCATTGGCAAAAAGAAGGTAGAGGATGTAAGTTTTGAGACCAAGATTGAGAACCTCAGCTTTATTCCGAGTGGTCCCATTCCTCCTAATCCCGCTGAATTGATTGGTAGCTCTAAGATGGCCGATTTGATGCTGGAACTGGGAAGCCGTTATGAGTACATCTTTATTGACTGTTCGCCCAACGGTCTGGTGACCGATGCCTTACTGATTGCCCCTTTGGTGGACGCAACCCTTTATATCATACGCCACGAAAAAACGCCCAAATTTGCCTTGGGACCTTTGGCCATTCTCTACCGCGAACAGAAGATGCCCTCCATGGCCATCATTTACAATGGGGTGAAAGGATCGGGAGGTTATGGGTACGGTTACGGTTATGGCTACGGTTATGGATACGGTTACGGACAGGGTTACTACGGAGATACCCCCAAACCCCTTTGGAAGCGGGTGTTGAACAAAGCTTGATTTTTCTCACGCAAAGGCGCGGAGATACAAAGAAATACTTATGTCAAATAAAACCTTTGTTCCTTAGCATCTTTGCGTGAATAAACTTGAACGTATATTGAAATAATGCAAATCAATCTTTTATCCGTTTATTTTACCAAAAAGAAAGTAAATAATTTGTAATTTTTTTAGATAAGTATTTGCCGTTATTACTTTTTTTTGTACTTTAGTAGAAGATAAGCGAGAAAAAAGCTAAAAAAAATACAGAATTTAAAGTAAAGTTACTAAGTTTAGGACTATTTTAAGTTATTATTAAATTATAAAAAAATGCATAAATGATTAGATTAAACTTGTCTTTTTGTTGCCAATAATGACAATTTTCTTTTCTGAATCATTCTTGATTTTAAATTTTCTGTACTGAAAAAGTACAAATTTGTTACTCATTAATTACTCAACGTTATGACAAATAAAGTAGCCCTCATCACGGGCGTCACTGGTCAAGATGGCGCCTATCTTTCCGAGCTTTTATTAAGTAAAGGTTATACCGTACACGGTATCAAGCGCAGAAGTTCGATGTTCAATACCGACCGCATTGATCACCTCTACGAAGACCCGCACGTCGAAAATCCCCGTTTTATCTTACACTACGGCGACTTGACCGATTCCATGAACTTGACCCGGATCATACAGGAGGTGCAGCCTGACGAAATCTACAACCTTGCGGCCATGAGCCACGTAAAAGTGAGCTTCGACGAGCCCGAATACACCGCCAACGCCGACGGAATCGGTACCCTCCGCATTTTGGAAGCGGTACGTTTGTTAGGACTTGCCCAAAAAACCCGCATCTACCAGGCGTCCACCTCTGAGTTGTACGGTTTGGTGCAGGCCGTTCCCCAATCAGAATCCACGCCTTTTTATCCGCGCTCGCCCTACGCCGTTGCCAAACTCTATGCCTACTGGATTACGGTCAACTACCGCGAAGCCTACGGGATGTTTGCCACCAACGGAATTTTGTTTAACCACGAATCACCGTTGCGCGGAGAAACCTTCGTAACCCGCAAAATCACCCGCGCTGCGGCCAAAATTGTGCTGGGGTTGCAGGACGCTCTCTACATGGGTAACATCGACGCCCAACGCGACTGGGGCCACGCCAAAGACTACGTAGAGGCCATGTACCTCATCTTACAGCAGGAAACCCCCGAAGACTTTGTGATTGCCACGGGCGTTACCACCCGCGTACGGGAGTTTATCCGTAAAACCTTTGCCTTTTTAGGCGTGGAGGTGGCGTTTACAGGGACCGAAGCCAATGAGGTGGGCACGATTGCTTCCATTGATACCCTGCGTTTGCAGGAATTGGGCATTCCCATCGGTGACCATTTAAAAGAAGGAACCGTTATTCTTAAAATTGACCCGCGCTATTATCGCCCCACCGAAGTAGAGCTACTCATCGGTGACCCAACCAAATCCATGGAAAAATTGGGCTGGAAACCTAAGCATACGCTCGATATGCTGATTGAAGATATGGCTACTGCTGACTTGCGACTCTTCCAAAAAGATCAATTGTTACTGAAAGAAGGATTTGGGGTGTTGAATTATTACGAATAAATTTAAATTAAATACAATAACGTTATGAAAGTACTTGTGACAGGAAGTGCCGGTTTCATCGGATATCATACTGTAGAAAAACTTTTAAGTGAGGGGTTTTGTGTAGTTGGCTTAGATAATATTAATGATTATTACTCGCCACAGTTAAAATATGCTCGACTTAAAGAGTCTGGAATTGATCAAGAAATGGTCAAATGGTTTCAACCATTAGAAAGTAAAAAAAATAGTTCTTATAGATTTGTAAGAATGAATTTAGAAGACAAACAACAGCTCTTTAGTTTATTTCAAACTGAAAAATTTGATTATGTAATAAATCTTGCAGCTCAAGCAGGGGTACGTTATTCAATTGAAAATCCAGATGTTTACGTGCAATCTAACATAATTGGATTTCACTACATCTTAGAAGCTTGCCGTAATTACAGTGTCAAACACTTAATACATGCATCTTCATCTTCTGTATATGGAGCAAATGCTAAAATCCCATTTGTTGAAGAAGATAGTGTGAATTCACCAGTAAGTTTATATGCTGCTACTAAAAAAAGTAATGAGTTGATGGCATATGCCTATAGCCATTTATATAATATTCCAATTACATGTTTACGCTTTTTTACTGTTTATGGTTCTTGGGGAAGACCAGATATGGCCCCTATGTTATTTGCAAAATCAATTTTGGAAAAAAAAACAATAAAGGTTTTCAATCATGGTGATATGCAAAGGGATTTTACAAACGTAAAGGATATTGTTGATGGGGTTGTGAAAACATTAACAACTGAATTTAAAGAGCAACCTATGTATAGAGTGTTAAATATTGGTAATGGATCTCCCGTAAGTCTTCTTGAATTTATTAATGAGTTAGAGTTAGCGTTCGGTGAAACTGCATTAAAAACTTATTTACCAATGCAACCAGGCGATGTTCCAAGGACTTGGGCAAGTCAAGAAAAATTAGAGAGAATTACTAATTATAAACCCACTGTCAGACTTGAGGAGGGTGTTAAAGAGTTTAGTAGTTGGTTTAAAAAATACTTTAAACCAGTTTAATAATGGGTAAATCTTTAAAAAAAGAAGATTTCGAGAGTATATATAAAATCTTAATTTAATTTTTTGTAAAATGTCTTTTGGTATTTTTCAAGATTGGAAATCAAATAAAGGTAATACTAAGGGTAGATTCATAATGTTACTTTTTAGAATTAATAGGTTAAGAAAATTAAATAAAATTTTAAATGTGATTTTACTTCCATATGGAGTAATATATAAAATTGTTGTGGAATGGATATTAGGAGTGGAAATGGGTGGGGGGGTGAAAATTGGATATAACTTAAGATTGTTACATGGTCAAGGACTTGTAATAAATGAAAAAACTGTAATTGGCAATAATTGTACGTTAAGGCAAAATACAACAATTGGAAATAATGGAAAACAAGATGATTGCCCTATAATTTTCAATAATGTAGATATTGGCTCGAATGTATGTATTATTGGAGGGGTTGTTATAGGAAATAATGTTAGGATTGGTGCTGGAACAATTATTGTAAAAAATATACCTGATAATTGTTCTGTGGTAGGAAATCCATCAAGAATTATTAAAAAAATGTAAGCAAAAAGATGTTCATAAAAAAATATCTATATCCTAAAAGAAAGGATAGTAATTTATCAATTAATATATTACTATCCTTTCTTTCAAGAGCTGGGGGAGCAGCGATAGGGTTTCTTATTATTCCTAGCATTATAGATGTTATTGATAAAGATAATTATGGTACTTATTTGTCAATTATTTCTTTTTTTGTTTTAACTCAAATACTTGACTTTGGTGTAAATAATGTAATAAAGAATAAAGTTTCAGGTCATTTAGAAGAAAAAAGATATTTGCAGGCTTCTTTATATTTTACCAATTCATATATTTTTGTAATTTTTGTTGGTATTATGTTTATAGTATTGTCAACAATTTTTTATTTTTTTTTTGAAAATATATATGTATATATATTTAATTTAAAAAGCGAAAATAGTGATTGGATTGGTATTGTATTTCTTGTGATTTGTCTTACATTATTAAACTTTTTAGCTCAACCTGGTATAAATTTATTGTATTGTCAAAATAAAACATATTTGGCATATTTTATAAATTTCATCGGACAATTGATAGGTTTTTCGTTATTTATTATATTAAAAGAAACGTATATTGATAAAATATATTTGACTGTATTTTGTATTTACGGGGCGCCATGTATTTTAAATATCATATGTGTTTTATACTTTCAATTTAGTGATAAATCTTTGGTTAAAATAAAGCCAATGTTGTTTGATTTTGAAATTGTACGTGAAATTTTAATGGATTCTTTGAGGTTTTTTATTATTCAAATTGCCTCAGTTGTACAGTTTCAATTGTCAAATTATTTAGTGTCAATTTATTTTAACCCTTATAAAGTTGCTGAATTTAATGTATATAATAAGTATTTTAGTGTTGTTCAAATTTTACTATCAATAATTTCTACCCCATATTGGATAAGCTTTGCAAGATTTTATTCATCACAAAATTATACCAAATTAAACAGAGAATTGAAAAATTTTCAAAATTCTGTGTACCTCATCTCAATTTTTTTAGTGTTTCAATATTTAATTGGACCAATGGTGTTTCAATTTTGGTTGTCGGATAAGGTTTCTTATGAATACGAAACGTCATTTTATATTATGATTTATTACTTGTTATATATTAATGGAGCGACTTATGTCATATTTATGAATTCTACTTCTAAATTGAATGTTCAAGTTGTAACTTCAATTGTATCAGTATTTTTATTTTTGTTTTTATTGAAATATTTGTCTAAATTAATTGGGATTAATTCAGTATCAATAGCTTTGATAGTTGCAAATTTTTATGGTATATTAATTGCTCCAATTCAAGTAATGAAATTTTTGAAAAATAAACTTAAAACTGTTTTTTGAGTTATGGGAAGGGAAAGAGTTTATTTGATTTTATTTAAAAGCATATTAATCGTACTTCTTGGGGCTGTCTCATATCCGGAAATTAACCAGTTAGGACTGGTTTGTATTATTCCGATTTCAATAATAATGCTTTCTACTTTATTAAAAGGCGATTTATTTTCATTTATATTGCAAATTTTTGTTGGATGCCATTTTACTTATGGAAAGCAAATTGGAGGTGTTTTTACTTTGTCAGCAACACTTTCACTAGTTATTTACATTCTTTTAAATAGAAAGACTATTACAAATAATAAAAGTTCATTCTCAAATTCGCAAAAATATATAATTTATGGGTTATTATTTTTGCAGATTTTATCTCTATTGCTAGCTTCTTCGTTCGAAACCTATAAAAAACTTATATCAATTCTTTTCTTTTGTTGTCTTACCTTAATTGTTTTATACTCTTCTAAATCGTTAATTTCCAAATTTGACATAAGGCGTTTCTATGTAATAATTTTTTATTCAAGCTTATATATATTGCTTGTAGCTTTAAATCAAAATTATAAAATAATTTCTGATAGTCCACTTTTTCCAACTTACACTGAGGATGCTGTCTTTGAAAAAGGTATTTTTAGAAGCTCTGGCACTTTACTTAATTTTGAATATTTTGGTGAATATTCACTAGGTATAATGATGCTATTGACACCTGGGATTGTGAGTGGAAGTTTGAAAAAATATAGTAAATACATATACTATATTTGTCTATTTAGTGTCTTAATCAGTTTTTATTGTATAATTCTTTCTGGAACACGATCAACTTTATTTCTGTTGCCCTTCTTTTTAATATACATATTTTTTATTTATAAAAAATATGTAGCTTTTATGAAAATTTTGCTTGGATTTTTTTTATTGTTAATTCTTTTTTCAAATGTTAATATAGGTTCATATATTAACTTAAAAAGTTTTTCGGATAGGAATGAAAATTTAGGTGCGTTTTCTTTTGATAAAGTACTTAATGGTGAAGCAATTAATAGAGCCTCCACATTTACATATGGTTTGGCTAAAATCTCCAAAAAAGCTAAGGGAATATCGATTCTTATTGGTGAAGGTTATTACACAACAAGAGAAGAATATAGAAAAACACATTTTGATGAATCTAATATTGTATTCCCAGATTATCATAATTTCTATATGAGTTCGATTGTTCTTTGGGGCGTGTTAGGGGTTATATTATTTGTGAGCCTATTTGCTTCTTTCTTATATAAAGGTGTATTTTTTTTTAAAACTAACAATGCTGGTACAATTAGCTCTGATTTAATTTGTGGATTTAATCTTTTTTTTATTGTGTTTTTAATAAATCAATTCAAAATTCAATTTATTCGTGATAGTAATTATTTTATGTTAATTTTAATATTTTTAGTGATTTATTCTAATTTAATATCATCAACATATACACTTATTCACTTAAAGAAAAGAAATGAAAATTCTCTGGTTTACTAATACACCATCAAATGCTTCATTAGAATTTGGAAATAATAGATTTGGAGGAGGTTGGATATCTTCGTTGGAGTCTAAGATAAGTAATGTTGAGGGTGTATCACTTGCACTTTGTTTTTTTTATAATGGTGTTAAGTTTAAAAAATTGCAAAAAAATAATGTTATATATTATGGAATTCCTTTGAATAATCGAAATTTATTTTCTAAGTTTATTTCTAATCATTTTGGAACATTACAAGATAACGATAGTCCTTTTTTTGATTTTGTTCTTGAAGATTTTTTGCCAGATGTTATACAAATATTTGGGACTGAAAATGGTTATGGTAAGATTTTGAAAGGAAAAATTAGTAAAGAAAAAGTTGTAATACATCTTCAAGGTTTAACTATGCCTTATTCAAAAGTTTATTTCCCATTTGGTTTTAATAGAGTTCAAGTATTGATTAATAGTAACTTAAAGTCTTTTTTTTTAGGAACAACATATTATAACAAATATAAGTCTTTTCTGAAAAGAGCAGATAGAGAAGTTGATATGATCAAATATTGGAAATATTTTATGGGGAGAACTTCTTGGGATAAAAATTATGTTTTAATGACAAATAATGAAGCATTATATTTTCATTGTGAAGAAATTCTAAGAGACCCTTTTTATGTAAATAAATGGAATGGATTAGATTTTCCTTCCAATATTTCTTCAATTTCTGAGATTGTTATTTGTACGACAATTAATCCCAATATTTATAAAGGATTAGACTTGATATATAAAACACTATCAAAGTTGTCAAAATTTAACATCGTTTGGAAAATATTTGGAATTGAAGAAAGTGATGAAACAAATGTGTTAGTAAAAAAAATGTTGAAGTTTACGAAAAATAAAACTAAAATAATTTTTTATGGACAACAATCTGAGGAGGAGTTGATTTTGCATCTAAAGTGTTGTCATTTTTTTGTACACCCTTCCTATATCGACAATAGCCCTAATAGTGTATGTGAAGCAATGTTATTAGGTATTCCAGTCATAAGTTCATCAGTCGGTGGTGTAAATAGTTTAATTGTTCACAATGAAACTGGATTTTTGTTTAACCCTTACGATGAATATGAATTAGCTGGTATTCTTTTTAGTTTAATAAATAATTACAAATTAGCTAAAGATACAAGTATTAACGCTAGAAAGATTGCATTAATACGACATGACATTAATCTATCAGTTAACAAGATTTTTTTTATTTATAAAAATATACTAAATAATGGATGTTAAAGGTATTATAACTTATAAAGCTTTCTATTATTACTGTAATTTTAGTGCTTATTTTTATAGTGTATACACATATATATACTGTTATTTCAAAGGTATTTCTATTGGAAATAGTAATAAGTTTTTCGGTTTACCTACAATTGTACGACATCCTGATTCAATTATTTCCATTGCATCAAAATGTAGATTTAGATCCGACAATGATTCTAATCTTATTGGCGTATCTCGAAAATGTATTTTGAGTACACATAAAAAATATTCCAAAATCATAATTGGTGACAATTGTGGATTTAGCGGTACATCAATTGGTTGTTTAATAGAGATTGTAATTGAAAATAACGTTATTTTTGGTGCTAACACACTTGTTACAGATTTTGATTGGCATAATCTTAATCCAAATATGAGAAGTTACCCTGTAGAGACAGGTAAAGCGGTTTATATTGAAGAAAATGTTTTCGTTGGCTATGGTTCTATTATATTGAAAGGCGTTAAAATTGGGAAAAATTCTGTTATAGGTGCTAATAGTGTTGTTACTTCTGATATACCACCTAATTGTATTGCAGCTGGTAATCCTTGCAAAGTTCTCTCCTTTTTTAAATAATTGATAAATGATTAATATTTTAATTTTGAACGTTTCTTTGTTCGATGGAATGGCGCCATCAAAACGAGTATTTAATCTACTAGAACCACTAGTTGATCCTAAGTTGATAGAGATTTATAATTTAATATATTCTGTTGATTCAAAGTTTAAGCATGGTGAATCAGGAATGATAAATAATATTAATTTTTTTAACATAAAATTTAAATTTGTAAACCTTTTTAGTTTTTTTTATTTAGGATTTAAATATCTCCATACAGTAAACCGTTTTAAAAATTCTAATAGAATTTTGTATAATTATGGTTATTTGGATTTAAAAAATATACTTTTTGTTTTATATGCTAGAATTCTTGGATTTAAGATTGTGATTGATATCGTGGAAGATAATAAATACCATACTTGGCATAATGGAATTTTGGGTTACTTTAGGATTAAATCTTCTCTTTTATTTGTTAAGCTTATCCCTTTTATTACTCATGCTATTATTGTTATTTCATCTCAATTAGAGAAGAAATTTTCTTATCTAAAACAGAATAAAAAAATTTGTATTATTCCAATTACCGTCAGTATGGAAAAATTTCCAAAAAATGTAATTATTAATGATTTTAAACACAAAATTAATTTATTTTATGGTGGTTCTTTTGGCGAGAAAGATGGTGTTACTTATTTACTACAAGCATTTGAAATTTTAGCAGATGAATTCCCGAAACTTAATTTAATTTTAACGGGTAAGCCACATAATAAAGAAGCAAATGATTGGTTAAATTCAGTTTTAAAAAAATCAAAAAACTCTGACAGGATTTTTTATTATGGAATGCTAAGTATAGATACTTATTATTCTATTTTGAATAGTTGTGATATTTTTTGTATGACACGAAATAATTCTCAATTTGCCAATTCTGGGTTCCCGTTTAAACTGGGTGAATACCTCGCTACTGGAAAAGGAGTAGTTGCTTCTAATGTAGGAGATGTTAGTTCATATCTTACTAATAATTTTGATTCTATATTAGTGCAACCTGAGTCTATTCCAGAAATTGTAAATGCAATTTCATTTCTTATTAGCAATCCTGAAAAAATTAAAATATTAGGTGAAAATGCTAGAAATACTGCTATTAATAATTTTTCTTCAATAAAATTAAGTAAAAAGTTTTATAATTTTTTGAATGAATTAATCTAAATAAAATCAATGGCTTTAACTAATAAAAAAATATTTTTTTACGGACCTGTAGGAGGTAAAAATGGAAAAATTGTTGGCGGAGGAGAGTCTGGGAATAAAAAAACTATTTTTATTCTTAAAAAACTTGGCTTTCAACTATTTTTAATCGAAAAGCCCTATCCAATAAAAGTTCCCTTTTTTAATTTTTTTGTCTATTTTATTCAACTTTTCTTTGTATATTTAAAATTTTTTTTTAAAATTTTTTTCAATAAAGCACTCACTAAAGATAAAATTTACTTTCATTTGTCTGGGTTCTATGGCCATTTAATTTATATTGAATGGCTTTATATTAAAACTTGCTCATTTCTTAATATTAAGTGTATCTATGAAATTCGTGCAGGTGGAGCCATAGAAATATATTTAAATAGTAATTTTATTTACAAGTTTTTTTTTAAGTCTATTTTGATTAATTCTACTAAAATTCTTTGTCAGGGTTTTGAATATATTGGGTTCGTTAAGTCAGTAGCTAATATTGATGCAGTTTACTATCCTAATTTTATTTTAGATCAATTTGTTTACTCTTACAACTCCTTAGATAGGAACAACTCTTCTATTATACAAATGGTTTATTTTGGCAGAATTGCACCTTCTAAAAATGTTGATTTTATACTGGACATTTGTAATAATATTTCGAACAATGACTTTATTTGTGAAATTATAGGTGAGGGTACACCCGACTATGTTCAATATCTAAATAACAGAATTCAAATTCTTGGCTTAGAGCACAAAGTTTTTATTTTGCCACCAAAAAACAGTCAAGAATTATTTGAAATACTTCCAAATAAACATTTTTTCTTATTTCCCTCTATTGAAAAACGTGAAGGGCATTCGAACTCTTTAACAGAAGCAATGAATTTTGGAGTTGTTCCAATAAGTAGTTATGCTGGTTTTAACCCCTCAATTATTCAAGATTCTAACTTGCTTATAAACGAATACAATCCAGTTAATTATGCAAATAAAATAATTTCAATATGGGACTCTAAAATGTGGGAGATGTATTCTTTCCAATGTTCAAATATTGTAAAGAATAATTATACCGAGTCCGTTATTAAATCTACTTTATATTCTTTATATTAATAGATATTTTTTTTATACTTAATTGTATATTTCAAAACAATGTTTTATCATGACGTAAATAAATATAAATAATCGTATATTTATAATATCTATTACTATGTATAAAGCTAGGTTAATACACGCTCAAATTTCCTTAGGTAAATTCGAGGAATTTCTCGATAATTTTATTTACTATAGTAAGCAACGTATCTCAACTTGTGTTTACGTAGCAAATGTTCATATGTTTATTGAATGTAAAATTGATTATGATTTTAGAGCTTCTTTTAATCTTGCTGACATAGTTTTACCTGATGGGAAACCTCTTTGTAATGCGTTATACTACCTTTATAATATTAAACAGGAAAGAGTTGCAGGGATGGATGTTATGCCTGCTTTATTAGAAAGAGCTTCCAAGTCTGGAGTCATAGTCTATTTTTATGGTTCAACTGACGACGTTTTAAAAAAAATTCATGAAAAATGTGCTTCCATTTATCCTACATTGAAGATTGGAGGAATGTATTCACCACCCTTTAGGAAACTAACAGCTGACGAAGACCAAAAAATTATTGATAATATTAATGCATCGGGTGCAGGGATTGTCTTGGTTGCTCTTGGTTGCCCTAAACAAGAAAAATGGATGTCGGCCATGAAAGGACGGATTTCTTCAGTAATGATTGGAGTAGGAGGGGCATTTCCAGTTTTTGCGGGAGCCCAAAAGCGTGCACCCAAATGGATGCAGGATGCTAGCCTGGAATGGCTGTATCGGCTTGTACAAGAGCCTCGTCGACTTTTTAAACGCTATTTTGTAACGAATTCGCTATTTATTTTTATGGTTCTTCGTGAAAAATTGCGTTTGAGCTGGTTTCCAAGTCATAAGTAATATGACTGCCTGATTAGATGTTTTAAATATTTTACACTTAATGGTATCTGATGCGTACTAAAAAGGTATCTAATTTTATAATTTTGGGCTTTTTGTTGTGAAAATTAGCAGATTTTTAGATATTTTTATTGAAAATATTAAAGATTAGATTGTTATTTTCTAATAAATTATAATGTTATAGGTTTGATTACTAGTTATTTAGTGTTTTTTGATGACTTTGGGTTGTTATTTGTCGTTTTTTTTTGTACATTTGTTATAGCTTAATCGTTAACTATAAACACTTATCCTTCATTCTGGTTTGTAGTTGATGAATGTAGTACTCAACGTTAATAAATTATGAAACATAACTCCAACGCGGTTCTCCGTTTATTGATTCCCCTTGTTTTGAGGCGAGATTCCTGAAAAATTCATTTTCTGTATTCCTACTTTGTCCCAAAGTTAAATCTTTAAGGACACAGATCATTTAGGGTTTTACTTTATAACGTATATTGTATATCGTTAGAAAGTGTTGGTTGCATTTCTGGAAAATTTATACTGTAAAATCAATAAGAAAAGAGCGTATTTTAAGAGGAGCATGCCACAGGTGTGGTTGAAATTTAATTAAACAGAAAACAAATAATATCACTTAATCACTCAATGACAATGAAAAAAAGTACATTTTCACTCTTCGTATTTGGGCTGGCTTTGACGCTCCTCATGTACAACTGTAAAAAAAGCGATCCTTTGGAGCCCGATGCTGATTTGGTTGAAGATCTCAACAAAATTGAAGTAGCTCCCGTAACGATTGTTGCGCCAACGCCCGTTACATCCACGCCATCATCCGTGACGGCCTCCGCCAAAACGGCCGAAGTAGCCAATGCTATTGGCAGCATTGCGACTTCAGGCGTGGTGCCTGCTTCGGTAAAAACGTCAGCCGCTGAAGTATCGGGCGCGTTATCTCCTACGGAAGTATCGGCGATGGCGACCGTTACCCCCGCAACATTGGCCGCAGTAGCGAGCGGAGGGGCGCTGCCTACGAATTTAAAAGCGGTACTTGACAAAGCGGCAGGCAATACAGCTTTAAAGGCTTATTTGCCTTCTTTTACATTACCTGCGGTCAATGGACAGGCGGTAAACGGTCGTTCTGGAGCCAGTGTTCCTGAAACCATTGCTCAAACGGATGGTTTGGATGGTTTGGCCGTATCAGATGAGTGCATTGCCAAAGCGGAAGAAGCCCTAAAAACGGTGATTGCCAAACTGGACGCAACCAAAGCGGGAGAAATGGCAAAGGTTGAGCAAGCCTATCAAACGGTTATTGCTGCCCTAGCGGGTAATGAAGCTACCTGTACTGCCGGTATTCCTGCAAAATATACGGCTTTACGTACCGCAGCGCAGGCTATTTTTGACAAAACAAATACTGACTTGGATGCGGCTCAGGCGGTGTTAGGCGCAGATTACGCTTTGCTGAAAGCCTTGAACTCCATTAGCTACTTAGGTTATTTGAGCACGCTGAATACCTTACAATCGGCTGATGTGAAAGCATGTAGCTCCCTGACTACAGCGGCCACCGCAGCTGCCCAGGCGGCCCGTACCACCAACACGGCGGCGGTAAATGCGGCTTATTCAAAAGCACTGGGTGAAGCGAATGCGGCCAAAGCTGAACTTCTCCAAAGCTGCCACAACCAAGGCTAAGATGTTAAGGAGGTATCATCTACCGAATACACCACTGACAAAGGGTAGCCTTGCGCTATCCTTTGTTTTGGTTTTAATCATGGTGCAAGGAGTGGCCCAGACGAATCTTTCGGGCAAACCGGGTCTCATGTATATCCCCTCGGCGGTGGCCTTAGAAGATGGGTCGTTTCGGTTTGGGTACAATTATAACCCCATTCACTACGGGATGAGGGGGCGAAACAAAAACCCCGAGCGGGTTTGGTTTGCGCATTTAGCGATTCTGCCGCGTTTGGAGATTACGGCCACGTTACTCCAAATGATTGATACGAAGATTCGGGATGTGCGCGAAGGAATTGGGGATCGCTCCATGGATGTTCGGTATTTGTTGCTAAAAGAAACCAAAAAACGGCCATCTGTGGCGGTGGTTATGACCGTCCCTTTTACCATTGACGGTGCCCTGCTGACGCATGTGGTGGTAGCTACCAAGAATTTTACGTTCAACCCCACCTTGAGCTTAGAAGTAAGTGCAGGTTATGGCAGCCCTTATTTTGTTTATCGAAATAACGGAGAATTGGCAACCGATCTTAATTCAACTTTCCTTAATAATTTTGCTGTTCAAAAGAAAAGTGAGTGGCGTTTTAAAAACAATTATTTGGTAGGCCCCTTTGGAGGAGCTGTATTGCATTTTCGCAAACAGGCGGGATTGATGGTGGAGTATGATTCTCAAAACATTAATGTCGGTGCTTATGCCACGCTCTTTAAACGTTGGACGGTGCAAGCGGGGTGGCTGAATGGTGATCAATTTATGTTTGGGACTTCATTTGGGGTAAATTTATTGAAACTACCCCGTCAGTTGAGGAAGGAAAGTGAGAAGTGATTTTTTAATAAATCAGTCAGTAAATCATTGTAAAAGTTTGAAATTGAGAAATTTGTATCAATTTTTTTTGGGAGTTGTATTGGTGTTTGCTTCCGTTGGCCTGCTCTTGGGTCAAGAGGGGAAGGGGAGCCAGGGTTTGAATTTTGAAAACGTTCAGGTCGATAAGCAGCAGGTGGTCTACGAGCAGCGATTGTACCGTAACCCTTTTATGGGGTTGTACGGAATACAAAAGGTCGTGAATGATTCGGCCCATCTTTTGACCTACGTTCCGATGATACAAGGAATTCCAGTGGCCCGCTACCAGATGGGGGCGTCGTTGGAGGCAAAGGCATTTACGCAGGCTGAGCGTTCGGCCCTGACGAAATGGGGCTTTTTCCCGTTACAGCGCCGAAATTATAAGTTTGATTTTTGGATACAACCCGTTTTTTGGGCCAAATTTGGGAATTTTTCCAAGCCTGTTCGGAGTAATACGAGTGTTCTTTTACAAAGCCAAGTGTATTTATGGCCGGGCATGGCGCTCAATTGGGGAATCCTTTTTCCCGTGTCCAACGACTTGGACAACCGCCCGAAAATGATTCGTCCGGCACCCGTTTTTCTGAATCAGTTTTACGCCAAAGACAATCATTTTTTAAGTGCGTCGGCGGGGCTTTTTCACAATGACCAATACGGCGTCAACGTTCAGTACCGTCATACGGATTTTAAATCTCCTTGGTCGTACGGGCTAGAAGTCGGGCTGACGGGGATGTATTACTACCCAAGAGGAGGGCTTTACTACGAAAAAATGGATAAACTCCTGCTGCTGGCCGATGTCGAATACCGTTTCAGCAAATTGGATCTTTTGCTGAAGGTTTCGGGAGGGCAGTTTTTGTGGGGAGACAAAGGGGGAAGATTTGATTTTATTCGTCAATATACCAACGTTGAAATCGGGCTTTTTGTGGTTGCTACCCAAAATGGCGCGACGGCGGGTTTTAATTTTGCGATTCCGATTCCCCCTGGAAAAATTGTGCAGACCTCAAAAATGAGGTTGCGCACCACGGAGGAGTTTAGGTGGCAGTACCTCTACGCGGGGGGATACAGGATGGGGGAGCGCTACCAAACGGGGTATCAACTTGACCAGCGTTTGCGGCAGTACCATCAGAATTATCTGAATCGGCAGTATCAGCAAACGAAATAGGGTTTAGCCCATTCGTAAAAATAGTCCAACAAAACTCAACGATATGAAGAAGGCGGTATGGCTTATTTATTTCGTCGCGCTGGGGCGAGCTTTCGCCACTGGTAACCCAGGAGACTCGGCGGTGCGATGGTGGCCAAGTGCAGTAGGCATTCAGGCAGGAACGACGGGCGTAGGTGTGCAATGGGCTTGGAAGCTGCGCTCACAACCCAGACTGGTGCTGCGGGTGGGAGCCACCTACGTAGCCTACAAAAAAAAGATTCAAATTGATTTAGGCGATAGTTCCCTCATTGAGTTTCGCCCCGACTTTGTCATCGGCGTTGTACATAGTTCGGTTAAATGGCACCCTTTCCCACGGAGTGCTTTTTTTTTGACAGGAGGACTGGGGTATACGTGGCGGCCCGATATTCAACTGGAACTGAGTGCTTTATCGCCCATCGAATTGGGGGGGATTCAGATGAAGCCCGATGAATTTGGAACCATAGGATTAGGTATAAAATGGTCGCCCGTGGTAGGATATGCGGGGTTTGGGTTTGGGCGTTCTATTCCCAAACGGCGCTGGGGCGTAGGGGTCGAACTCGGGTGTTATTACCTTGGAGCCCCTAAAATTAACATGGAATTTGATGGTTTTCTGGAAACGACCACGTTGGAGGAGCAGATTCCGCTGATTGAACGAAACATGCGCGGGTATCGGTATTTACCCAATCTTCAGTTGGTGATTACGTACGCGTTGGTCAAAAAATCGTTACGCTGATGAAACGAATCTTACTTTTTATAGGTCTGTGGCTGGGAGTGGTGAGTGCCTGTAAAAACCCTTTGGATGGTTTAGAACTGCGTTTTAAAAAGCCGTACCCAGTAGCTTTGGATGTTCAATATTACACCGTTGAAGGCAAGGCCCCTCCCGAGAATATGGAAGTGGTTTTGGTAGGGCCTGACGCTAATCGGTTGATAACCACCGTCAACACCAAGAAATTTAGAATTTCATCGGACGGTGCGTTGTTTTTGTCCGTTGACTCGCTGGGGCCGAGACCTACTACCCAAAATCCCCTGAGGTTTACGGTAGTAGCCAAAGTGCCGGGTTTTGTGGATGCCGTTTTACCCGTTGAAATGGGCAACGAAAACCAACGCTCAGTGGCGTTGATTTTGCAACCCACGGGTACGACGTCGGTTGTGAAGGTAGCCCAAAGTACGGCGAGCAGGTCGGGGAGCGTTGACCGTGACTGGAGCGTCGAAACTCCGACGCCCATTATTGCCAATCAGTCAGTGGCGCAGGCAAGCATTGCAAAAGGCACTCAGCTCAAAGATGTGGCGGGCAAGGAAGTGGGAGGGACGTTGACGGCGCGTTTTCAGGCGGTCGACATCAACAAGTCCAATAATACATTTTTAATTAATCCTATTGTTAATCAGGTAATTACGAAACCCATTTTACGGGGAGGAAACGCTGAAGGCGCAAATCAGCAGTTGACGCAGGTGGTGGGAGCATTTTTATTGCAGATTCACAACGAACAGTACCAATTGGTAAAGACGGCCTCGCAGCCCATTCGGGTTCGGTTCAGCGTATCGCCCCAACTATACCATCCTTTGGAGCGTCGGGTGATTCAGGCGGGCGACGAAATTCCACTGTTTAGTTATGACGCCGCGACCGAAAAATGGCAGACCGAAACCCCTGGTAAAGTGCAAAAGGCTAGCAACGGAGATTTGGAATACGTGGCGGAGCTGTCGCATTTATCGCTGTGGGTGGCAGGATTTACCAAGCAAAAATGTGATACAGGCCCAAGTTTTAAAATCAAAAGCAGTCTACCAACGACCAACCTCCAATACCAATGTGAGGTGGTCAACGAGGCTACGGGAGCACGCCTGCAAGTGTTTAAATCAACCGTCAATAATGGAGAGATCATAAAAATCAATGGGTTAGAAAGTGATCAATTTGTGCGTTTGCGCATTACGGATGCGTTGGGAACGGCGGTGGTCAATTCTCAATTGGTCAATGGATGTAGTGGCGAAGTGCAGGAAATTGATATTTCGTCGTTTAAAAAACAGATTCAAAAATGTCCCAACGGGCCAGGTTTTAAAATCAAAAGTCCGCTGCCCAACAGCGATTATCGGTATAGTTTTGTGGTCATCAACGCCGAAACGAATGCACAATTGCAGAGTTTTCAGACCACGGCCAACAACAACGAGGTGGTCAGGCTCAGTGGGCTAGACAGTGACCAGAAGGTGCGTTTGAGAATCACGGATATTGTAAGCTCGGCCGTGGTGACGTCGGAACCAGTGGATGCCTGCGCGAGCAATGCGGAGTTGATGGTAGACATCAGCTCCTTCAAAGTGCCGCCGCAGCGCTGCGCCAACTCCCCCGTTTTTCGGATTTCGAGTACATTGCCCAACAGCGACCGGAGCTATACTTTTGAAGTAATCAAGGCCGATACCAAAGCGCGGATTCAGGTTTTTCAGTCGTCGGCCAACAACGGCGATGTGATTCGACTCGGTGGGTTTTACGAAAATACGGGAATGATTCAGTTGCGGATTTTTGACTTTCTCAGTTCCGCGCAGGTTGTATCCAATCCGTTGGATGCTTGCACCAACGTAACGACCCCTCTCGTGTTGGAAAATTTTAAAATTCCACCGCCCAAATGCACTTCACCGTTGGGTTTTAGGGTAAAAAGCAACCTGCCCAACAGTGGTGCCACGTACCAGTGTCAGGTCATCAATGCCGCCACCAATGGGGTGATGCAGACTTTTGCCACGACGGTAAATAACGGTGAAATCATCAGAATCAATGGTTTGTACAGTGAGCAAACCGTTCGACTCAAAATTATGGACAATCAAAGCGGAGCCGTGGCGCTGTCGGCCGCCGTGGGTGGCTGTACTGCTACCGTTCAGGAGATTGATGTAACATCGTTTAAAAAGCCAATTTTGAAATGTACTAATCCTTTGATATTCAGTGTAAAAAGCACCTTGCCTACCAGCGATAGGGCCTACAATTGTGAGGTGATTAACGACGTAACGAAGGCAAAAATCCAGTCTTTTCAGTCTACATTGAACAATGGGACCTTAATTAAAATCAGCGGATTGGACGCCGACCAGAAAGTTCGACTACGGATTTACGATTCGCAAAGCTCGGCCATTGTGCTTTCGGCCGCTGTAGATGCATGTGCCACTGGAAATCAAGCGATTGACGTGACATCTTTTAAAATACCACCAAACATCAAACCGGGAGAAGTTCGTATTACGCTCCAATTTCCCTGCAAATCCCTTGATGAAGATAAATTGCCAACGCGAGAGTTGTTTGGGCGGTTTCGTGAAACGGGCACGCTGCAATGGAAAAACCTGCCGAGCATGAAATATATCTCAGGTCAGACGGCCTTCAGCATCGTTACTGATTTGTTAGAAGTAGGAAAAACCTACGATTTCCAGGTGGGACCTGCGCCGGGCTATTACTCATTCAGCGAATCGGCTTACAAGCTTCGAAAAGTGGATTGGGTGATTGAGATTGAAACGACTGAATATTGTAAATTATAAATATTGAACCGCTTAGATGAATCTACAGAATGGTACATTTAAGCACAAAAACTGGGGGTAAATCGGATGAAGTTTCCGATATTAATAAACATGCTTTAAAGGATATTGAGGAGGGTAGAATGTAATGTGGTAATTTTTATTGGGATATTTTTTTTATTTATTTTTTACTTAAAAATGCTATTTTGAAAGTCTTAATTGGTTTTTATGATTGAATGTTTCTTAAAAATGTTAATTTTTTTGGGATATATAATTATAAAATAAACAAATAAATTTTGTAATATTTTTATATTTCACTTTGACTTGGAGGGCTAATGCTCGCTTTTATCCGTTTTAGAAATTAACGAAATAGAATATTATTTGATAAGTTTTTTTAAAAAAGATAAAATTGTATGGTTTATTTTACGGAATTCGTCTATATTTGATATACCAATACGAGATGACAAAAATCATATATATTGTAAGGTAGTTTTATAATTTTACCGATATTAATATTTATTATTTTGGCATTTTGATAAAGGTATATTACTAGTGCTTTGGTCGAGTATCAACCATTGAAAATTCAACGTTATGTCTCAACACTCGTTACTACCGTCTACGATTACTTATCAAATTAATCGACGGAAAAATCACCCACGCTTTGTGGCTGATGTTATGCTGGTCATGCTGTCTTACATGTTGGCCGCCAATTTTACCAACCGTACCTTACAACAGGTAGATGTCTTAATTATTTCTGGAATGGGAATGGGTTGGTACTTCTCTTCCAAACTCACGGATCTGTACAATGAATTTCGAACGGTGACCTTCATTGATGAGATTCTGGCATTGTTGCCCAATTTGCTCACCCAATTTATCGTTTTAGTGGTCTCGCTTTTCTTCTTGAAAGATTACGACTACACCCGCAGTTTTACCCTTGCGTACGTGGCGGTTTTGGGGGCAAATGTGGTCCTTAAAATGTACAGTACCCGAAAGATTGTTCGATTCTGGAATCTCAAAGGAGTAAACCAGCGGAACTTAGTTATTGTAGGGGAAATGAACCAAGTCGATGGTTTTCGCGATTTGGTGCTGAGAAACCCGCAATTTGGTTACACCATTCTGGGGGCATGGGGGTATAAAGAACCCGGAAGAAGAACGCCGCCGCTTCTTGAAACCATAGATTTTCTGAACGAAACGTCCCTCGGTAAAGTGATTGATGAATTGGTCATTGCACCGAGCCAATTTGAAGAAAGTTATGTGAAAGGCATCATTAGCTGGGCGGATAAGAAAGGAATCCTTGTACGTTTCACGCCGGGCTTTTTTCAGTTCAGCGCATCCCGTTATTCACTGGAGCTGTTTGGTAATTATCCGTTGATTACCGTACGCAGTACCCCGTTGGAAATGGATTCGTGGTGGATGCTCAAGCGGGCTTTTGATGTGCTTTTTAGTGCGGTATTTTTGGTGCTGGTTGCTTCTTGGTTGTTTCCGTTGATTGCGCTGGCCATTCGGTGGGATTCGCGCGGACCCGTGTTCTTTGTTCAGGACCGTTGGGGACAACGCGGACGTAACATTGGGGTTTGGAAGTTCAGAACCATGTACCACAACGCATCAACGGTACGGGAAGATGGTGGATTTAACCAAACGACCCAAGATGACCCGCGTATTACAAAAGTGGGGCGTTTTTTACGGAAGACTAACCTCGACGAACTTCCGCAGTTCATCAACGTGCTGTTGGGAAGTATGTCGGTAGTAGGCCCGCGTCCACACGCTGTGAAGCATAGCTTGGAAACGCTCCCAAAAATTGATAATTACATGATTCGTCACCGCCTCAAGCCAGGCATTACGGGTTGGGCGCAGGTGAATGGTTTCCGGGGCGAAACGCAGGAAATTGGTCTGATGCGCAAACGCGTCGATTATGATATTTGGTACATTGAAAATTGGAGCTTAGTGCTTGATTTTCAGATTGTACTCCGTACTGCTTACAACATGGTGAAGGGAGATCCGAAGGCCTTTTAACAAGCTCATCTCACTGCAACCCTCCTCTTTGATAATGAGTGGAAGTGAAACAAAAACCCTTTTCCTACGGAAAAGGGTTTTTTTATGGGCCACTTTGGGTTGTCTTTGGGGATTTCTTCCTTATTTTTATGGAATGATCCGCAATCCTTATTATTGAATGACCTTTTTATTCGCTTCTCTGTCGTTTTTTTCTTCCTTCACCGTGCTTGATGGGTTGATTATTGTTGCTTTGGTTGCATTAACGGCCGTTCAAATTTGGACCCTTTTAAGGTCAACTTCTTTGTCAAAACAAAGAAAGAAAATCCGTTTGGGGCTCAACGTTTTGATGGGAATGGTGATTTTAATATACGTCATTCAACCGCATTGGACAACCTCAGCGAACACCAGCCGCGTATTGCTCGTCAGTGAAAATGTACCCTTAGAGGCGATAAAAAAAGCCCAAGACAGTCTGAAAATTACCGAAACTTTTTCATTTGATGACTTTGAGCGCCGTACGTCAGAAACGGCTGATTTTGCCGCGCAATTGGGGACGGTTTATGTGCTGGGGCAGGATGCTCGCCCCCAAATGCTTGCCCATCTAAGCCAGCACGAGATTCATTGGATTCCGTGGTTTAAAAATAACGAATTAGCGTCGATACAGTGGAAGGCCATGCTCCGAAAAGGAGAGTTGCAGGAAGTATCGGGAGCCATCGCCTTGGATGCGCCCAAGGTGCTCAAAATCAACTATGCCAATCAGGTACTAGACAGTGTTTTATTGCGTAAAGGGAATCAAACTTTTCGTTTGACGTTTCCTTCTTTTGCCATTGGACGAACCGAAACCACCTTGCTGTTGGATAATCAACCCTTACAGAAGGTGGCTTTTTATTCCCGAAAACCGCAGCCTGTTTCGGCCTACTTTGTCTTGCAAAATCCTGATTTTGAGAGTAAAGCCCTGGCGGAGTGGTTAGGCAAGAAGGGGGGAAGGGTAGAAATGGTGACGGCCGTAGCCAAGAATACACAAACGAGGGTGTCAATGAATCAGGTAAAAAATAAAAAAGATTTTGTGCCCGATATTGTCTTTACCGACCCTGAAAATGCAGGTCATCCGTTGGTGAAAAAGGCTGTTTCGGATGGAAAAAGTGTTTTGTTTTACAACATAACGAATCCAGAGCAAGCCGCAAAAAAGTTGAATGCAACGCTGGGAACAAAATGGAATTTGAAGAAAATCTCCAATGATGAAAGTGTTTTGGTAGGAAACGGACTAACGGCCTTGCCGTACCGATTGGCAGAAAATCCAAACCAAAAAAATATTTTGGGCTATCCCGTAGCCGTGCAAAAAACGGGTGGAATGGTGGGACTGAGTTTGTTGAATGAAACTTTTTCGTTGAAATTAAGTGGCGATAGCTTGAACTATGATAAAATTTGGTCGGGTATTTTGCAGGCGTTGGTGCCCGCGCAAGAAGGGAATATTGTAGTGACTGCCCCGCTTTGGAAAGACACGCGTGCGAGCTTGGTCTTGAATAAATTTTCGCAACCTCTCTCGACCGTTTCGGTGGCGGAAGATACGGTTTCACTCCAACGTTCTTCCCTCAACGCGTTTAGTTATGGTACGGATTATACTTTTAGAAAATCAGGTTGGCAGCCCTTTCAGGATTCTTTGGAGGTATACGTAGAGGAAAATGAAACCGTGGTATCGAATGCGGCCCGAATGGCGGAGAGCGTGCAGGCGCATTCGAGCAATCAATCGAAATATTCAGCAGGTACGACGCAACTGATTACCGCAAAATTGCCAGATTGGGCGTGGTTGGTGCTTTTTTTACTTTGCCTAACTGCCCTTTGGGTCGAGCCTAAGTTAAGGTACTGATGATCATCTATCTACCCGTCAGTCGGTTCAAACCCGACCGACGGGTAATGACTACGCTATTTGAAAGAACTTGTTATTCACTTTTGCTGCAAAAAAGGGCAGACACAAACGGCCCGCCCTTCTGAATTGAAATAAGATGACTGTTAATGGGTATTATTTTTTAAAGAAAAATGTACTCGGTGCAATTTCGGCCTTGACCGAATCAATCAACGTACCGTTGGGTTGATACCGGAGAACATAACCTGCTTGTTTGAAAGAGGGCACCAAACCGGCATAAATCACGCCCGTTTGCGGGTCAACGCCCAATCCTCCCGAAAATAACCGATTGATAAAAGGTTTGTCGGCCACCACGGCCGCCGCATCGATGGAGAAGCTGTAGGTTTCTCCTTTTTGGAGGTAGCCATCGGCTGCGTCGTAGAATGAATTGGTGAAATAAATGGTTTTTTTGTCGGCGCTCAGCGTGAACGAACTGGGCGATTTTGACGCATTGGGCGACGTAATTTTAAAACGGGTTTCCACTGTTTTGGTTTGGGTATTTAGCCGTACCATTTCTCCTCCCGCGTACAGCCACAGTTTATTATTGGCATCAAGACCCACCAAGTCAGGATTGCGGCCAATCTCGATGGATTGTTTAACGGAATCGGTGGCGATGTCGATAACGGTAATTTTTGTCATTCCGCTTCCCGTATTTCCCACAAAAGCTTCGGTGCCAATAACCAAAATGCTTTCGGCTCCGTTTTGGACGGGGATTTTTTTGGTCAATTTGTTGGTGGTCAAATCAAGGACGGCCACATAGCCAGGGTTTTTGTAAAAATTAGAAAAATCACCCGTAGCGTCCCAGCAGGTAATGTAGGCCTTGGTATCGGTCGCTTTGACCACCGCCCGTGGGTTCTCCACTTCGGTGGATGGAATAGACGTCAGACTTTTAAAGGTTCGGGCGTCAACGATTTCGATGCCGTCTTTGCCCGCCGTGGAGTTATCGACAAGGATAATGCCTTTTTCGTTGACTTCCGCATAACCGCTCAGGCTACCCGCAAGCGTACGACTATTTTCTTTCTGAAAAATGTCATACGAGGCGGTCGTAGAAGTTCGTTGCACCAAAGAAATAGACCCGTTGTTGTCCAGAAAATTTCCCGCATTGATGATCAGTACGCCATTGTCGTAGGGTTGAGACGGCTCGGGGTCAGTGGAGTTGCAGGCAGACAAACCAATGGTTAAAAGGCTGGTAATAAGCAGATAATTACGATTCATTTGTGGGTTGTTTTGATTGAAAATAAAAAATAACGTTGAGTGATAGTGTTCTTAAGGGCATCGCGTTTTTCTTGAGATTAGGATATACCGTATTGCTTAGGTTGTTTCCCTGAAGGGCGATGTCGCTGCGAAAATTTCCTTTTTGAAATTGATAATTCAACACCGCATTCAGCAAAAAATAGGGGGCAAATGGCCGACCCGAGTGGTCAAAAGTGCTGTAACGCTCCGAATTAAATTGCTGCTGCACGGTAAGTGAGGCTTTGCCGTGGGTAGCGGTAAGTGTCCCCCCAAACGTGTGTCGTGGCACGTAAATGAGTTGTTTTCCGATAAAATCTTGGGTGTATGGCCCGTAGGTTTTTTGTTGTGAAGCATCGGTCAAACCGTAGTTTAGGTTGGCGTCTAACTGTATTTTATGCCATTTGGTTTTTAGGCCAAACGCAAATTCAAGCCCTTTGGAAAGTACCTGCTGGAGGTTTTCGACCCGATAGTTACGCTCTGGGTTCCAATATGTCCAATCGTCGATGAGATTATGAAAGGCGGTAATGGATGCCGAAAATTGATTCATTTCGGCTAGCCGTTGTTTCAAAATCACGCTGATTTCTTTGTTGAAACCCCGTTCGGGGCGGAGTTCGGGGTTGCCCAAATTGACCCAGTAACGCTCATTGAGCGTTGGTACGCGGTAACTGAGTGACGTATTTCCGCTAAAGCTGATTTTGGTACGCGGACGCGTAAACGCGGTGTACTCGACCCCCAGCGACGGGGTAAATGGGGGGCTGAATCGGGTCACGAAGGCTTGCCGCAGATTGAGCGACGCGCTGAGTTTGCCGTTGAACTGATGCCGGAGCAAGGCGTAAAAATCGGCCCGATTTTCTCGTTTTACCTCATCCCCGTACCCATCCACCCGGGCATTATAATGCACCAATTCGGCCCCAATTTTGAGATTAGTGCCTTTGTCGCAGCTTTGAATCCACGAAAAATCGTGCTCGGTACGGAGAATAAAACGGTCGATTTCGGTATGGCTGGGGTTCAGATTTTCTCCTTTTCCATAATCAATCACGTCCCGGATGAAGCCCGTTCGTATCAGTGTTTTACCAATCTGGTACGAACCCAGCACACGGTAAGCCTGCGTACGGGTGACTTCACGCAACGGAACTTGATGAGGCTGAATGGTGAGGGTATTGTCGGTCAGCCAGAGATTAAATGAGAATAGATTGCCTTTTTGATGTTGCCAATACAGGTCTTGTACCACACCTTTTTGGGTAGTTCGGGTCGGTTCAAACGAATAGCTTTCGCCTTGGCGGGTGCGTCGTGGCTCGGTCCCAAAATAGTTGTTAAAAATACTGCCGTATAAAAGGGTTTTGCCCGAAAGTATCCAATTCTTCCCTGCTTTCTGAATGAAACGTAACCCCGCCTGACCCGTATAATTTTCGGAGCTTTCGAGCCTAAAAGCTGCCAAGGTTTGAAGCCCTTTTTGCCTAAAATCGGGTACGGAGCGTAGCTGAATGCTGCCCCCAACGGCGTCGGTACCTACGCAGCTTGCCGCCGACCCGTACTGCACGCTCATTTGGTCGAAGCCCGCCACGGGAATCGTCGAAAAATCACTTTGCCCCAACGACGGCGAATTGATGTTTATACCGTTCCAAAGCACCGCCGTATGATTGGCGGAAGTTCCCCTAAAAGCAATGCTTGTGGCTTGCCCTGCCCCGTAACTTTTGAACGCCACTGGACTTTGAAACTGGAGGAAGTCGGCCAAAGTGCTGTAACGAAAGCGTGTCAGTTGGATCGAATCAATTTCCTGCACTTTTTGTCCCACCATGAAGCGCTCGGGCCGCACTCCCCGCACGGTTACTTCGCAGAGGCTTTGCTCTTTTTGGGCGTAGAGGTGCGGAGCAATAGCCATTAATACCATGAAAGGTATGCAGCTAACAAACCGCAGGAGCTTGTAAATCAAGGTGTTTTGCCGAAAATGTGAATGTGAAATCGAACGCTCGACGTTGCCTCATTACCCGTAAGGACTCGTCAAGAATGATTGTTGGCAGGTCTCCTGGCTTGTTTCGTTGGCGCTAGTCTTCCCATTCTTTTTAAATTCAGAACAGTGACTAAAAGGTGAGCGACAATGTATTGAAACGTACAGTTGCGGGAACAGCCCCCGAATTGAACGGGATTCCCTATTAAGCCAATCGGCACACACAGAGGCGTACATCAGGCACCAATAACTGGCTCAAAGGTAGAGCAAAAGAATCCGTTTGTCAACTTCTATCTTTAAAATATTCATTCATTTTTGTAAAAATGTAAAGTTAAATGAGTGTTTATTTTTTTACAATTGTACTGGTTGTCAATTAAATGACTTTGCAAAATAATAGATTGGAAGTTACTTTAATAGTTAGGAGTAAAACTTATTCATTTGACTTTTTTGGCCGATTAAGTGCCCTAAAAATAGGGAAGAAGCCCCTCACATTAAAGGGGGAAAGGGTCGGTAAAAGCCTGGTTTGTTTCCATCGCTTTGATTTCAGCATCTGTACACAGGCAGGCTTGCAATTCTTTTTCGATGATTTCTTGGTTGAGGTCTTGTCCGATAATGACCAATTCGTTTTGGCGGTCTCCAAAGCGCTTGTCCCATCGGGTTTCAATGATAGATTTATTGTCAACATAAGCTGCATAGCGAATGCGTTGGTCGAATGGCATACTTGCCCACCAGACCCCCGCGCTTTCGGCACGCAATGAGCCGCCCGCTTGACTCCAGTTGATGGCTTCGTTGGGGCGAGAAGCAATCCAAAATAATCCTTTAGAACGAAGAATGCCTGCGTGCCAATCGTTGGAAAGGTAATGCCAAAAACGCTCGGGATGAAACGGGCGGCGGTCGCGAAAAACGAACGAACTGATGCCGTATTCTACCGTTTCAGGGGTATGGGTTTTGCCCGTTTTGAGATTTTCTAACTCCTGAATCCACCCCGCCGATTGTTCGGCTTTATCGTAATCAAAAAGCCCCGTATTTAAAATGTGGGCCGTAGAAACGTTCCCAAAACTAGATTGAATGATTTTAGCAACTGGATTGAGAGACGAGATAATCGCCTTTAATTCACCTAATTGGGCTTGAGAAACTAAGTCGGTTTTATTAAGAATGATTATGTCGGCAAACTCTATCTGGTCAGTCAAAAGATTGACAATGGTGCGATGGTCTTGCGGGTCTTCATTGAGGGCGCGGGTATGCAGGGTATCGACCGAACCAAAATCTTTGGCAAAATTTAGGGCGTCGACGACCGTAATCATACTATCAATTTGGGCAAAACGGGATAAATCAATGCCGTTTTCTTCGTCTTTAAACGTGAAAGTTTGCGCGATAGGTACGGGTTCAGAAATTCCCGTCGATTCAATCAATAAGTAATCAAATCGGTTTTCGTGGGCCAATTTTTCCACCTCAATCATCAAGTCCTCGCGTAGGGTGCAACAGATGCAGCCATTTGACATTTCAACGAGCTTTTCTTCAGTTCTGGAAAGGGTATTCTCCCGTTCAACCAGTTGAGTGTCAATGTTTACTTCACTCATGTCGTTGACAATCACGGCCACTTTTAGCCCTTCTTTGTTGTGTAAAATATGGTTGAGTAGGGTGGTTTTTCCCGCTCCTAGGAAGCCGCTCAGTACCGTAACGGGTAGTTTCTTTTGCTTATTCATACTTTAGACTTTTTTATGCAACAATGTTGCAAATATGGGCGGATTAATTTTGTTATGCAACAATGTTGCATAAATTAAGGTTTCTACACCTACAAAAATGAAAGCTCGCAGATTTTAGTCGTGGCTTAGAACTGTTTTTTAGGAAGGGTTTTAAAAAAAGAATAAAATTATTTGGATTGAATCTAAATAGTCCCTTCCTTTGTCTATTATTTATAATTAATCTAAATAAATATAGTTAATCATTTCACTTTTGAAAAAGAAGAGTGTGATTGAGAAATGATATAATCCATCCTGCCATTGCTTTGCGTTTACCTTAAAACAGCACTTTTATGACACACCAACATCCCTTTAGAACCCTTCTCGAAAAAGAGTACGGATACGTAGGCGTATGTGAAATCTGCAAGGTTTATCACATTGCTTTTAAGAACATTATGTTTTGTTTGAATGAAAGCGAATTTGAATGGTTTCGGCAACTATTGACCGAAAAAAGAATGATGGAAGCCTATGAAACCCCGCATGGAAAAGAGCTTATTCATTACACGCCATTATCTAATTTTTATCTCCTTTTTTCTTACACCGAACTGAGTGAATTGCTCACCCTATTGAATGAAGTAGCCCTCACGGTAGAGGCGCGAAAAATGCTCAAAAATGTCAATTGATGCATTTGGTTTTTTAAGTATCTGTCTGTATTACAGTTTTTTATGTTTTTGATGCTTTGGCATCAATACGGTTTTGTTTTGTCGCAATACACTTTACCCTACTTATTTTTTACCATTTTTTTACCAATCAGTCATACCTCTTTTTATTAAAATGAACTTTATCAGTATCCCCACTAAAACGATGAAAATCTACCTCTCCCTTGCATTATTATTACTATCCAGCTGGGCAATGGCTCAGCACGCAACCATCAAAGGCCGCATCACTACGAGCGACGGTAAAGCGGCCGAATTTGTGAACGTAAACCTGAAAGGGGCGGGCAAAGGAACCGTCACCAATCAAGAAGGTGAATTCTTATTTGAAAAAGTAAAAGCTGGCAATTACGCACTTCAGGTGAGCTTTGTCGGGCTGGAGACCCAAACCCAAAGCGTGTCGGTTACGGCGGGGCAGGTGTCGGATGTAAACGTAGTATTGAAAGAAAATCTGCGTCAATTGGAAGAAGTAGTTGTGACGGCTTTCCCCAATAAATACAATGCTGATATGCCTTCGGTTTCGCTTCGGTTGAAGACACCGTTGATTGAAACGCCCCAAAATATTCAGGTATTGACCAAGGCGTTAATAAACGACCAACAAATTTTTGACATGCTCGAAGGGGTAACCCGTAACGTGAGTGGTGTGACTCGCCTCGAACATTGGGACAACTACGCATTGCTAAACATGCGCGGCTCGCAAATTGCGGCTTTCCGCAACGGTATGAATGTACAGATGCCTTGGGGGCCGCTTGCCGAAGACATGAGCATGGTTGAAAGTATCGAATTTGTGAAAGGCCCAGCGGGCTTTATGATGGCCAACGGCGAGCCTAGCGGGTTTTATAACGTGGTAACGAAAAAGCCGACGGGCATTACCAAAGGAGAAATGACGCTGACCTTGGGAAGTTTTGATACCTACCGCGCCACCGCTGACTTTGACGGTTTGCTGAGCAAAGACGGAAAATTGCAATACCGCCTTAACGTGATGGGCCAAATGAAAGGCTCGCATCGCGACTATGAATTTAACAATCGCTATTCCGTGGTGCCAGTGATTAAGTACAAAATCAACGATAAAACCTCGTTGACGGCCGAATATACTTATCAATATTCGCAAATGTCGATGATTGGCTCGGCCTACGTATTTTCGCAAAAGCCCTACGAGCACTTGCCCGTAAACTTTACCCTGACGGAGCCAAATTTAGACCCGACCAACATCAATGACCACAGTTTGTTGTTGATACTGAATCACCAAATTAACAAAGATTGGAAGCTGACGGGGCAATTAGCGTACTACAATTACAACCAAATTGGGACAAGTATGTGGCCCAGTTCGGTAAAAAGCGACGGAACAATTGTGCGCGGTATTAGTATTTGGGATGCCTTGGGAATCAACAGAATAGGCCAGATTTTTGTGAACGGCGACGTCAAAACGGGTGGGATTACGCACCGTATTCTGGCGGGGCTGGACATGGGACAGAAAGAATATTTTGCCGATTGGGCACAAAGCAGTACGTTAAAAGGGGCGGCTCCTTTTAATATTTATAATCCAGTTTATGGAACGGTGCCCGCAGATTCATTGCCAGTGTTTGACCGTTCGAAGAGCCTTCGGAGTCGCGGGGTGAATTATGGACAAAGTTATTCGGGCTTATACGTGCAGGACGAGTTGCGTTTTTGGGATGGAAAAATTCGGCTGACTTTGGCGGGAAGATACACCACCGCTAAAGACTATGACCCATATTCTGGGAGTGTAAAAAGCAGTAAATTTACGCCGCGTATAGGTATGAGCATTTCTTTGAACAAAAGTACTTCGGCCTATGCAATGTACGACCAAGCCTTTATCCCGCAGGCAGGAGCGGATGTAAATGGAAGGAGTTTTGACCCCATTACTGGCAATAATACCGAAGCTGGTTTGAAAAAAGAATGGATGGGTGGGCGTTGGAATTCGACCGTTTCGTTGTATCAAATTACCAAAAATAACGTCCTGACCGCCGACCCAAACAACCCGAATTTCTCAATTCAATTAGGACAAACCAAAACCAAAGGTGTTGAGTTTGACCTGCGCGGTCAACTGCTCCAAGGCCTCGATTTGACCCTAAATTATGCCTATACCGACGCAAAAGTGACCAAAGATACCGACGAAAAGAAGGTGGGCGTGGCCGTAGCGGGGGCAACAAAGCACATCACCAACGCGTGGCTTTCATACCGTGTTAGCAATGGCAACTTGAAAGGATTGGGCGCTTCGCTGGGCTATCAGTGGCAAGTAGACCGTTCGTCGTGGTACGTATTTGACGGAACGAACCAGGCGCTCCCCAATTATTTTCGCCTCGACGGAGCCGTGTCGTGGCAGAGCAACCGCCTGACGGTGGCGCTCAATGTCAACAACTTACTGAATGAATACCTGTTTTCGGGCGCGCCCTATACGTGGTTGAACGCGTACTATTGGCAAACCGAGCCACTCCGCAACAGCCGTCTTAGCATTGGTTATAAATTTTAATCAACCATGAAGTTCAAAAAAATCATTGGACTGCTGCACCTGTGGCTGGGGTTGGCGTCGGGGATTGTGGTGTTTGTCATCAGCATTACGGGATGTTTGTACGCTTTTCAGGAAGAAATTCTGAATGCAACCGAATCTTTCCGATACGTTGAGCCGCGTGCTTCTGTTCAGCTATCTCCTTCCGTTTTGAAGGAGATAGCCACTCGAGAGTTGCCCCAAAAACACCTTCATGCCATTATGTATTTGGGAAATGCCAAAGCCGCCCAAGCCATCTTTTTTCACTTCGACCCGTCGTATTATTACATCGTGTACCTCGACCCTTACACGGGAAAGGTGCTGAAAGTCAAAGATATGGATGCCGACTTTTTTAGGATTGTGTTACAGGGGCATTTTTATCTGTGGCTACCTCCCAATATTGGCCAACCCGTAGTGGCGTATTTCACGCTGGCCTTTGTGGTGATGCTTATTTCGGGGATTGTGCTGTGGTGGCCCAAAAACCGCGCAGCGGCCAAACAACGCGTTTGGTTTCGGTGGAAGAAAGGAATGCAGTGGAAGCGCAAAAACTACGATTTGCATAACATTTTGGGTTTTTATGGAGCTTTTTTCATCCTTGTTTTGGCCGCTACGGGCTTGGTATGGGGGTTTCAGTGGTTTGCGAGTTCGGTCTATACGAGGCTAGGAGGGGAGAAATCCCTGCTTTTTGAGGAACCTATTTCTGCCATTACCCAACCCGTATTGCCTTCCTCACAAGCCCCCGCCATTGATCGGATTTGGCATCAAATGCAACAAGAACACCCCAACGCCAAAACGTTGGAAGTGCACATTCCTGAAACAGATTCTTCTTCCATTGCGGTGAATATCAACGAAGAAGAAGGCACCTTTTGGAAAACCGATTACCGCTATTTTGACCAATACTCATTGCAAGAGTTGCCCGTAAATCACATTTACGGACGCTTCAAAGACGCGACGTTGGCCGATAAAACTTTTCGGATGAACTATGATATTCATGTGGGGGCCATCGGGGGTTTGGCGGGTAAAATACTGGCTTTTTTTGTCAGCCTGATTGCGGCGAGTTTACCCATCACGGGATTTTATATTTGGTGGGGCCGCCGTGGAAACGGCCGCCAAAAAAAAGTGATGAGGACAACCGATACAACAGGAACGAAACAGGTCTTGACTAAATAGGGAGCATGAGAATCGCTTTTATTACAATATTATTAACGCTGATTTATCTCAGTGGGTGGGGACAAACAGCTACCATCAGGGGGAAGGTGTACTCCATAGAAAACGGCGGCGTAGGCTACGCGGGCCTAAAGTTGACCCAAAGCAATAAAACCATCATTACCGATCATAACGGATTTTTTGTTTTAAAAAACGTACCCTTTGGGCAAGACGAACTTATTGTTTCATCGGTTGAGATAGAAACCCAAAGGATAAAAGTGAATGTCAATAAGTCACAGATTGACGTATCCATCGTTGTCAAACCCAAAAACGTTGATTTGAATGAAGTCCTAGTGATTCAGAAATCGGAGAAAAAGGAGATTGAGACCAAGGGATTTGCCGTCAACGTCATCGAAACCAAGGAGGTAGCACAACGAAATTTACAAACCAATGAGTTGCTAGACCGAACAGTAGGCATTAGAGTGCGTCAAAATGGCGGGTTGGGTTCGGCCGTGAATTATAACCTAAACGGGATGTCGGGCAACTCAGTTCGGGTTTTTATTGATGGTATTTCAATTTCGACCTACGGTGAGTCTTTTAGCCTAAATAGCATTCCGCCTGCGCTTATTGAGCGAATCGAAGTGTACAAGGGCGTTATCCCTGCCCATTTGGCCGATGATGCCCTGGGGGGAGCCATCAATGTAATCCTCAAAAAAGGGTCAATGAATAACCTAACGGCATCCGTTTCGTATGGTTCATTCAATACTTTTCAAACCAATTTCAACGGTACTTACCGTGACGAAAAAACGGGGTTTACGGTTAGGGCGTCGGCGTTTCACAACTATTCAGACAATGATTACGAGGTGTGGGGCAAATTCGTCAGAAATATTCTTCCGAATGGCCGCTATGAGTACGTTAGGGCCCGAAGATTTGACGACGCTTACCGCTCGACGGGTGGGCAGATGCAGGTAGGTTTTACGAATGTGAAGTGGGCGGACCAGTTTCTGATTGGTTATAATGGCTCTAATGATTATAAAGAAATCCAGCATGGCACGTATATGTCTATTCCTTACAAGGGACGCACCAGTGAGTCGCAGTCCAATGTATTCAGCCTAAATTATGTCAAGAAAAATTTCCTTGTCAAAGGACTGGAATTCAACGTGAACGGAATGCACAGCAAACGTGGTCAGGTGGTGGTTGATACCGTAAAATGGAATTATAATTGGTACGGACAAATAAGCGTGGGCCTTAATGGCGACCCAATTTTGAGGCCAACTGGCGCTCAGCAGGCTGCCCCAACCATCAATCACATTAACAGAAATGTGAGCACATTCAGAGCGGGTTTTAATTACGACTTTACTCAAAATCATCGTTTTGTGGTGAATCACATCTATTATGCCATTGACCGAAGGGAACAGGATTTTATGCGTTCTGAAATCGAACGGGAGTTTATCGGGACCCGTAATCTGGAAAAAAACATCACGTCGGTGGCTTATGAGTTACAGGCTTTCAATGCAAAGTTTAAAAACAATCTCTTTTATAAGTACTATCAGCAGGGAATCGACCGCATGGATCCTGTGCTGCGAACGGTGGATGGACAAAGTACACGCGCAGAAAATCGAACAAACAGCCATAAAACAGCCAAAGGATACGGGATGGCCCTATCGTATGCCATTACGCCCCAGTATACTATTTTGGCATCAGCCGAAAAAGCGGTGCGTTTGCCTTCTGAAAATGAGGTATTTGGAAGCCCAGGAGAAAATATCGTAGAAAACTTTGGCATTCGTCCCGAGGTGAGCAATAATCTAAACGTTGGGCTGAATGCAGGCACTTTCTACGCGGGAAAACACAAATATTCGTTCACCGTTTCGGGCTTTATTCGTGACACGCGCGACAAAATAACCCAAAGAATCAACCCAAGGGTTAACGATGCCCTGCAAACCAATCCTTATGAAAATATAGGAAAAAACAAATCCATCGGTTTTGAGTCAGATTTTCGCTATACGTTTGATAATAAGCTGATTGTGGGGGTAAATATGTCAAAATTTAACTCAGTTTTCAATGTTCAATTCGACGAGAATGGTCGAGAATATCCTTACTACAACAAGCAGCTTCCCAACGAACCGTACTGGACCGCCAACAGCAATGTTCAGTATACGCTTAAAAATGTGTTTTTGAAGAATTCCGCCCTGAATCTTTACTACAGTTTTCATTTTGTTGAGCGGTTTTATACTTCGTGGCTCGAAATTGAAGACTTCCGAACCCCGCGCCAGTACATTCAGGACATTGGCTTGAGCTACGCTTTTCCCAACAATAAGTTAGTCATTACCGCCGATGCCAAAAACCTCTTTGACCGGCAGGCTTACGACAACTTTGCCGTTCAGAAGCCTGGGCGAGCTTTTTATCTGAAAATCAACTATTTAATCAATAATTTTTAATAATCAATCCATATCAAATGAAAACACAGTTAACAAATTTTTTACGCTACACCACAGTTATTACGGCATTTACCTTGACGAGTTGTGATAAATCGGATTCAGCCGATGATGTTGACCCCGTTACCAACCAAAGTCGATGGATAACGGTGGCGGGTGCATTGATGGGAACCACCGCAGGCGACGGAAACGGCGGAACGGTTGTGTATTCAGTAAGTAAAGAAGATGCAAGAAACCCGAATGTGTCAATAAGCGTTTATGATAAAGGGTTTCCTGTAAAATCTACTAGAACGGCTCGTTTACAATCATCGGAAGACGGAAATACACTTTTTAATATTGCTTATTCGGGAGATAATGGAGGAGAATTTGCCCGCTATAAAGTAAGCGGAGCAGGAAGTTTTGTACAGGAAGACGTGACAGTAAATATTTCTCAATATGCTACCACCACGCCCCGTTGGTCAAAACTGATGGATGGAGATAAAACGGGGGTTGCATTAAATATTGCAAGCATTGCCGCCAACAACGCTACCGATAAAACCAAGCCGTTTCAATATTATCGAGGTACAGCTACTGTGCTTTCACTTGACCTTCAAAAAGTGTTGATCAATGGTTATAAACAATATCAAGTACCTTTGTCTGCTGAAGAAGAATTAAACGGTCACTGTTTTTTTCGTTTCGATGCTCCGCTACTCAACAAAGCACAAAACAAACTCATTCTCGGTACATGGATGCGTAAGTACAACCCTGCCACTGGTCTTACCGAAAGTACTTTCGACCGCTTAGGAACTAAATCAGTCGTAGTGGATTATCCATCACTCGAAAATCCGAAAGTCATCACTTCAACCGTAAGTTTTGGCGATAACAGTGGCTACCGTAGTCCCAATGCTTTTGTGGCCGAAGATGGCAATATCTACCAAGCTACTCAGCGTGACAGCAAAGGTTCACACATCCTTAAAATTAATACCAACAACGAGTATGATAACTCGTACATCTTTAGTTTAGATGCCGCGCTGGGCGTTAAAAATGCATACGTTGACAGTTGGAAATATGCGGGCGACGGTATCGCTTATGCGCTTTATACCCACGATGGCACCGAGCAAGGCTACATCGCTCGTTTGGACTTGAACGCTAAGACCGCTACAAAAGTAAATATTGAATACGATGCTGATCTAAATTTTGGACAATACCAGGGTATTTTGGTGAGCGGAGATGAAGTTTTTGTGGCCGTAACACCCGTAGGCAAAGACGGAAATATCTACATCTTTAACAAAAAAACAGGGGCGGTGACGAAAGGCGCAAAACTGGTCAACAAAGCTGGCAATCACTACATCGGTATTTTCTGATTTGTGTAATTAAAAGTAGAGAAGACGGTCTTGTATTTATTTGGAATAATTACAAATAGATACTACATTTGTCGGCTACTGAGTCTAAATGAAATGCTTTTTTAGCGTTTAATTCATAACTAAATATACCCAATGAAAAGTCTCTTTTTGTTAGTTTCCACCCTGTTCTTGCTCGCAGTGACCGTCCCTTCAAGGGCCAATAATCCGCTTTTTGCCGACGAAAGTCGTGCCTACGCTTTGCCTACGCTCGCCAAAAATAATAAAGGCGAAGCGGTGCTTTACTGGACTGAGAAAGACGATAAAAACGTGGTTTATCTTTACTTTTCGGTGTCAAAAGACGGTGGAAAAACATTTTCAGACAAGAAGCTGATTTTTGCCGATGCTGGTTTGGGCAATGGCCGATTGGCGCGTCCGAAATTGTTGTTTAAAAAAGATGGAACGATGGCGGCAGTTTTTTCTTTCCGTTCGGGAGGAACAACGCCGCCTAGAGAGCAAAAACCCGCTCCTACGGCGCACGAAGGCAGCCACGCAAATCATGATAAACCCACAACGGCTCCTGCGAGCGGCGGTCGACCCAAGAGAGAGTCGCAAATTAGATACACCGTTTCAAAAGATGGAGGAAACACTTGGACGGCGCCAGTTTCGGTCGACAGTGACCCAACGCCTTTGGTGAGAGGTTTTTTTGACGCCGTGGTATTGCCAAATGACGAAATTGCGGTGGCTTACCTGAAAGATGTAAAAAACAGCACCAAACACGAAGAAAGAGATTTGCGGATGGTGATTACAAAAAATGGCGTTTTTCAGGAAGAAAAACTCATCGACCCCGTGGTATGCGATTGTTGCAATATCAGCCTATTGGTTGATTCAAAAGGGATTTTGAACGTTTATTACCGTGACAACAACAACGATATTCGGGACATTGCCAAAATGACTTCGGCTGATAACGGCGCTACTTTTTCAAAATCACAAATTCTTTTCAACGACCAATGGCAACTGAAAGGGTGCCCGCACAGCGGAGCGACTTCCAGTGTTTTTGGCGAAAGTGCGCTGATTTCTTGGTTTTCGGGAACCGCCACCAATTCTTCGGGTTTGCGCGTGGTGACCAACGAAGGGAAGCGTCTGTTTGTTTTGGATAACCCAACGGCCAAAAACTCCTACCTCGTGACCGCACCCAATGCTTCGGTGGTGGTATGGGAACAAGTCAAGGAAAAAAGTGAGGAAGGAGTTACGTTGATTGGACTTCGGAAAATTAGCCCCAACAATGTTTCTGAAACACGTTGGGTTGAAAACTCCGAAAACGGAACCAATGCCAGTGTTTTGGTGACCGATAATCAGGCCATTGTGGCTTATGAGGTGAAGCAGGCCAACAAAATGAATACGATTAAAGTTAGTACCGTTCGCCTTTAGGATTTCTTCAACCAGCCCAGTGAATTGGTGTTTTTGCCAGTTCACTGGGTTTTTTGTATTTCAACTTTTAGGTACTTAGCGTATATGGGTAAGAGTTTGGTCAAAAAATATCCCTAGGATGATAGTTGACTAAAGCGCTATGTGGTTGTTGTTTTGTGAGTAAGCAGGAAAAAAATATATGTTGAAACATAGTAAAGCCAATGGTTATCAAATAATTAGCAATTAATAGGAGTAAAATAGACGATTGTGGCTAATTTGGAAGGAGGTAAAGAAAAATTAAAAAAAATATTGATATAATTATACTTTTTGGGTTGTTTTTTCTTAATTTTGTTTAAACTCAAACCCCAAAATAATGACCGCAATAAACGAGTTTATCGATTCTGAAAAGGTACATCAGCTTGTATTAGAACGGTTTGAAGTAAAGCCTTCGAATCAACCTGGTATGGTGTCGGGAGAGCTGCACCAAACAATTGGTATGAATCCAGAATTAATGGAAGTTATTCAGGATTTGTATGCAAATTCAGACGGTTTTCCCTTTGAAAAGATGCAGAAGTTTTCACTTGAGGAAATTTTGACTTATTTACAGGCAACGCACAGGTATTATCTTACGAAAAAGCTACCTGAAATTGAACAATCGTTGGTGGATATTTTCAGTAAGTACAGTGAGAGTTATCAATTATTGGCAAGTTTGGCTTACTTTTTTAATAATTATAAAGCAAAATTGATTGACCATATTCGCTTTGAAGAAAAGGATTTATTCCCGTACATTCAACTATTAATCAAGGCCTCCAAGGGGGTACAAAACACCCTGAAATTGGCCTCAAACCCCGACTTCAGTATTTGTGGTTTTATGGAAGCTCATGCCTGCATTGAAGATGAACTGGAACAAGTAAGTACATTGATCAAGCGCTATTCGGGCAATCAGGCGCTGCCGTTGCCGTATAAGATTTTTCTCAATCAGGTGGAGCTTTTTGAGATGGAACTGCGCAAACACGCCATCATTGAAGACCACGTTCTGGTGCCAATGGCGTTGGAATTAGAGCGAAATTTGAATTGATTTTTGATACCAAGGGACAAAGGGTGCTATCAAACTTTTCATTGGCAAAGCCTAAAACTTTGCCAATGAAAGTAATCATTACGAGTAAGATTCCTGTTCTACCAAACTACGTATTCTGCCAGCTGCCTCCACCATATTTTTGAGGGCGGCTTCGGTTTCGGACCATTTACGGGTTTTTAGGCCGCAGTCGGGATTAACCCAAAGGTTTGCTGCAGGCAATACCGTCAATGCTTTTTTCAATAATCCAATCATTTCTTCCACCGTAGGCACGCGGGGGCTGTGAATGTCGTACACGCCAGGTCCGATTTCGTTGGGATAATTAAAACCAGCAAAGTCGTCCAAAAGCTCCATCTGCGAGCGGGATGTTTCAATCGTGATCACGTCGGCATCCATGGCCGCAATATTTTCAATAATATCACTGAACTCCGAATAACACATGTGCGTGTGAATCTGGGTTTCGTCTCGCACCACCGATGCCGATAAACGAAACGCCTCTACAGCGTGGTCGAGGTAGGCTTTGCGGTCACTTTTACGCAGTGGTAATCCCTCTCGGATGGCGGCTTCGTCGATTTGAATGATTTTGATGCCCGCTTTTTCCAAATCAGTTACTTCGTCCCGAATGGCCAGCGCAAGCTGCATCATGGTGTCGCTGCGGGGTTGGTCATCGCGAACAAATGACCACTGTAATATCGTAATTGGGCCCGTCAGCATACCTTTCATGTATTTTTGGGTAAGTGACTGCGCGTATACCGTCCAACGAACCGTCATGGGTCGGGGACGCTCTATGTCGCCGTAAAGAATGGGCGGTTTTACGCAGCGTGAGCCGTAGCTCTGTACCCAGCCGTTTTGTGTAAAAACATAGCCTTCGAGTTGTTCTCCGAAATATTCTACCATATCGTTGCGTTCAAACTCCCCGTGAACCAGAACGTCCAATCCGAGTTCTTCCTGCCACATTACCGCTTTTTGAATGTGTTCTTCAATGGCTGTGTCGTATTGTTTGGGTGTCAGTTCCCCTTTTTTGTAATTAGCTCGGAGTTGACGCACATCTTCTGTTTGCGGAAAAGACCCGATGGTAGTTGTGGGAAAAAGCGGAAGATTCAGTAGGAATTTTTGCTTGCTTTGTCGTACTTCAAAAGGGCTTTTGCGCTGGGTATCCTTCTCTTTAAGCTCCGCTACTCGTTTTTTGACGTGTTGTTTGTGAATCAACGGCGAAGTTCTACGGCTCATGAGGGCGGCTTGGTTTTCTGTCAATACATTCACGTTGTTATTTACTGAAATGTCGTATAAATCAGTTATTTCGTCCAATTTTTGTTTGGCAAAGGCCAGCCAGTTTTTGATTTCGTGGGGCAGGTCTTTTTCCAATGCTAAGTCTGCTGGACAATGCAGTAACGAACATGAAGGTGCAATCATGACCCGGTCTGACCCCAATTTTGCTACGGCTTTTTGGATGAACTGCAACGACTTAGCATAGTCATTTTTCCAGACATTCCGCCCGTCGATGATGCCCAGCGACAGCGACATGGGCTCTTTCAGGGCAACCAATAGGTCGTCAAATTGACTCGGAAAACGAACCAAATCAACGTGTAACGCACAGACAGATAGGTGAGAAGCGGTCAGTATATTGTCGCGTAAGCCGTCAAAATAAGTAGTCAACAGCGTTTTTAGGGTTGGAAATTGGGCCCGAATGGTTCCGTAGGCCAACCGCAACGCATCTTTTTCTTTGTATGTTAAATCCAGCGCCAGACAAGGCTCGTCAAATTGAACCCACTCGGCCCCAGCGGCGTGGAGCCGTTCGAGTATTTGTGAATAAATGGGGAGCAGTTTGGGGAGCAGGTCTAACCGATGAAACCCTTCCTCTTTTTCTTTGCCTAACAACAGATACGAAACGGGCCCTAGCAAAACGGGCTTGGTCAAAATACCCAATTGCAAGGCTTCCTCAAATTCATTGAAAATCTTGTCAGATGCGAGACGAAAGGATTGATTTTTGGTGAATTCTGGGACGATGTAGTGATAATTGGTATCAAACCATTTGGTCATTTCCATGGCTTTGATGTCGAGCCCATCTTTTTGGTAGCCGCGTGCCATGGCAAAATACATGTCGAGGGCGTTGTTTTGGGGATGGGCCGATAAAACGGCCTGATAGCGCTCGGGCACGGCGTCGAGGGTAAGGCTCAGATCTAACACATGGTCGTACAACGAAAAATCGTTGGAAGGAATCAAGTCGATGCCCGCCGCCCGTTGCAGCTCCCAATGCTGACGGCGCAGCGACGCGCCCACTTCGAGCAATTCCTGTTGAGAGATTTTGCCTGTCCAGTAGGATTCACAGGCTTTTTTGAGCTCGCGATGGCTACCAATCCGGGGGTAGCCAAGGTTGTTTTTTAGCATTTCGTAAAAGGAGTTGAGTGAAACAATAAATTTTGGGTAACTTATTGTCCTTCCTTTTTGCTTGACTACTGCTTTAGATCGTGAAAGCATCGGTCAATACGTTTGGAGGCAAGTGTCTCGGCTCGCAGTGCTCTAGGGTGCTGCTTACGGTTGCACGTCAGCTCGTGATTTACACACGATTCCTTTTTAATTCTGATGCTTTAAAAAGTAAGTCAGAAACCTCAAAACGGCAATTGTATGAAAGAACTTTGGCAAAAATAGAAGAAGAAAATGTATGTAGATATAAAAACTGTTAATATAAATTAATATAGATAAAAAATCTATATTAGTGTTGAATTGTAATTTAAAAGTAGTTTATTTTTTCATAAAATGACAATATTTATCTTTTGAGAATTTGAAAAAAAGCCCCACTTTACAAGGGTAAAAAAATAGGTGGCTGAATAGCGTGGGGGTAAGAGTAGAATAATTGGGCGTTTTGGTTTTGGAATGTATCTTTCATTTACTACCTCGCCGACGTTCTCTAAGTCATGAAAATATCGAAGAAAAACTGGTTTAGACTTGTTTGGTTTAGCCTTGTTGGCACGTTTACACTTTGGAACTGGCTTTCGTATCAAACCCGAAACTTGCCTGCAAACACGCTTACTTCAACTGCGCAGACAACCGTTACTGTAACCAAACAGCTTATTTCATTTAGCCCCATGACAAAGAGAAAAACGGTCTTGTTGTTTTTCCCGGGCGCTTTGGTGGAGCCTTCAGCGTACGCACCCATTGCGCGCCATGCCGCCGATGCGGGCTTTGAGAGCCACATCATTAAAATGCCCTGGCGTATGGCAACGCGGGGATATCAACAAATCAAAACTTTGTTTTCGTTGACTGATACCACCAAGCGCTATGTGTTGGCGGGGCATTCTCAGGGGGGCAAAATGGCGGCCCAATTTGCGTACGAAAATAAAAACGTACTCGCGGGATTAATCTTGATGGGAACCTCGCATCCGCGCGACATTGACCTTTCTTCGTTTATATTGCCAGTCGTAAAACTCTACGCCACAAATGACGGTTTGGCGAGTCTGCCCGAAGTTTTTGAAAATAAAGGGAAATTGCCTTCCAACACACAATGGGTTGGAATCAAGGGCGGAAACCACGCTCAATTTGGTTACTACGGTTCACAATTGGGCGACGACAACGCCACAATTACGCGAGAAGTACAGCAATCTATTATTAATCAAACGGTTATTGGTTTTTTGAAAATCATTGAAAATAAGTAGCTCTTTGCGTTTGAGAAGAAGATTTCTTTGCTTATTGTTTGTAATTAATCTAAATAAAGGTAAATTTGTGGCATAGATGCACCCGCTATTCTTATTTATAGATTATGCACACTTCACACCTTCGAGCAGCTACGTTGCGACTGGACCAGTTTCTTGAGTTGAAAGGCTTTCGTCGTACGCAAGAACGGTATACGATATTGGAAGAAATATATTCGCACCACGACCATCATCATTTTGACGCTAACCAATTGCGTGAAATACTGCTGGAAAAGGGCTTTCACCTTAGTATGGCCACCGTTTACAACACGCTTGAGCTATTTGCGGAAGCGGGCCTGATAAAAAAACATCAATTTGGCAACTCACCCGCATCGCATTATGAACGCACGCTCGGCAGTCGGCAGCACGACCACGTGGTTTGTTTGGACTGTCACTGCGTGAAAGAATTTTGTGACCCGCGCATGGGTTCCATCGAAAATACCGTGGGCGACTGGTTTCAAACGCAAGTTTTACAACATTCGCTGGTATTTTACGGGCATTGCACCGATGAACTCTGTCCCCATAAAGCAGGAAAAAATGTCAATTAAGGGTTTTATTTACCCATCCATTTTTTAAAATCACTCACTTTTTCCCGACTGACAATGGCCTCTTTCTCGAAAGTCGGGTGTAAATTTAAGGACAATCGATTGCCAAAATAAGGCTGAATCTGTTCGACGGCTTGGTGCGTAACAATCACGCTACGGCTTATCCGAAAGAATTGGTACGGGTCGAGGTTTTCCGCCAATTCGTCGAGGGTATATTCAACCAGAAATTTTTGATTGTTGTGCGTTTTGAAGAAACTAAAACGTTCATCGGTAAAGAAATACGCAATTTCTGAGGTTTCGATAGACAACAATCGTTGGCCTTGTCGTACCAAGAATCGTTTCCGAAACTCAACAGGCTGCTGTTGCAACTGCAATTCTTTGATTAATTTTTCTATGCTAAACGGCACGCCCTCTGCCTGTTGATTTCCGCGCAAATCGCGCAATTTTTTCAGGCTTCTTTGTAAATCTTCCTTTTGAATCGGTTTGAGCAGATAATCAATGCTGTTGACCTTAAAGGCTTGCAAGGCGTACTCATCATAAGAGGTAGTGAAAATAACAGTGCTTTGCACATCGACCTGTTCAAAAATTTCAAAACTTTGTCCGTCGGCCAATTCGATGTCCATAAAAATCAGGTCGGGGGCGGGGTGGTTTTCGAGCCAATCGACCGATTCTTCAATACTGGCCGTAATGCCCACCACGGTGAGCGATGCGTCTGCCTCGGCAATTAATTTTTGCAGTTTTTTTACGGCCAATTCTTCGTCTTCAACGATTAATACGTTCATGTTTCGTCGCAACAATTAGGGGTAATACAACGGTGAAAAACCCATCATGGTCAGTAATAACGGGTTTTGATTGGGTTAATAATTGATATTTGGCCATGATGTTTGATAGGCCGATTTGATTGGATGCTACGCGGGTATTTTTGCGTTGGAGGTTATTTCTAACTTGCAAGAAATGACCGTCCAGTCCCGTTATTTCCAAATGTAAAGGGCGACTTGCCACAATGACATTGTGCTTTACCGCATTTTCGACCAGTATTTGTAAGGTTAATGGTGGAATTTGGTAAGAATAAAAAGCCGCTGGAATATTAACTTCCAAATGAATACCGTTTCGGTAGCGGGTTTTGAGCAGGTGAAAATAAGATTCAATGAATTTGAGCTCATGGGCCAAAGTGGTCAGATCTCCCTGCGAATTTGTTTGCAGTAAATAGCGGTATACTTTGGCCATTTCGTCCACAAAAATCTCGGCCTGTGCGGGCTCATCGGCAATCAATGACGAAAGCGAATTTAGGCTGTTGAAAAGAAAGTGTGGATTAACCTGACTTTTGAGGCTATCAAATCGACTTTGTAGGTTTTCTTGTTGCAATTTCTCTTTTTCAAGTGCGTTTTCCCGCCATTTATGAATAGAGTACACCGTTTCGTCGATTCCTACCGAAAGGAGGTTTGCGCCGATATTCAAGATGAAAATTTGTATGGTAATGCGGGGATTGTGATGATAGCCAAACAGATGAAAATAATCGTACAAGAAAATACCCCCCAAAATGAATATTGGAGTGATAATCATAAAGGTAAAGAGCAACCACCCTGCCCGTTTTTTGGTCTGGTTGAGGTCGGGATATCGTTGAATGATTTGCTGCGTAAAATAGTCGAGGGTAATGAGGCATGTTGCCGCTATGCTAAGATTAAGGCTGGTAGCTGCAATGAAAACAAAGGGTTTGTTGAGATAGTCGGGGCCAACCATCCAAAAGGTAAGTAATGGAATAAACCACGAAAACAACAGCAAAAAATGCAGTTTGGTCTGTTGTCGTATGCGAAAACCAGGCAGGGGAATATGCTTCAATGATAATTTCATCTATCTTCGCTGACGGTCAAATTGGGCAACAAGGGGAGGAGTACCGTAAAAGTTGTGCCGTTGTCAAACATGGAAACGGGCTCTGCCGTCAAGAAGGTATATTTACCAACTAGATTGGTTAATTCAGCTTGCGGGTCTGCAATGCTGACCATTCGTTTTTGAATCGTGTGCTGAATCATTAATTGGCCTTCGTCGGTGCTTCGAATGAGTATATTCAGTGGTTTTTTGGACGAAATCGTATTGTTTTTCATGGCATTTTCAAGTAGCATTTGCAGGGTAAGTGGCGGCAAATAACCCGATTTTTCGGTATTGTCGACGTCAATTGTGACTGAAATGCCATTTCCGTAGCGTATTTTGAGCAAAAAGACGTACGAATTGATAAAGTTGATTTCTTTTTCGAGTGTGGTGAGTGGATTTTGGTGGGTTTGGAGCAAATACCTGTAGACCTTAGCAAGTTCATCCACAAACTTTTCGGCCTGTTTTACGTCTTCCTGAATCAAGGATGAAAGAGAGGTAAGGCTGTTGAATAAAAAATGCGGATTTACCTGCCCCTTCAGGGTGTCGTAGCGTCTTTGGAGTGCTTCATTTTTGAGGGTCTCCTTTTCTACCTGTTCTTGTTGCCACATGGATAAAGCGTAGAAATAACCGTGGGTGAGGCAAAGCAAAAAATCAAAACATAACCCCAACAGAATGAACGCTTTGGCTGTCATGATGGAAAATGTAACGCCAAATATGTCAATTTCACTAATGACCCACAACGAGCATACTACGGCCGTAGAAGAAACCGTCCCAGTCAGTAAAAGCATTAACAATACCCGAAAAAGGGTTTGACGAAGAAGCGGAAAAGTACGAATGGCCAGCCGAACCGACAAGGTCAATAAAACGGCGCAAGGCATGTACAGCATCACGACCAACGCTGAGCCAAGGCTAAGCAGCAATGGGTCGGATAGATAATTTGGACCAATAATCAGGTAATTGGTCAACGGAACCAACATCAATAAGACCAACCCGTGAAAACCCCATTCAAGCGGACTCACTCCCGACCACCATCCCTGATAAGTAAGCGCTAAGCGGCCGTCTATTTTTGAAGAAGTGTTGATAGGCGACGAGTTTGGGCGCACGGTTTGGAGTGTTTTTTTTCGACAAGACTCCGAGTAAAACAAATTCAGGGCAACGCAAATAAAAACGTCAAACACGGCTCCCAATATCCAAATAGGTTTTACTTTGGCCCAACTGAAGGGGATAGAAAGACGCGGAATTAGGCTATACACCCATACATCAAAAATGGCCAATAATCCAGTCAGCACTCCTACTACAGCCATCATAATAAGGATGCGCCTAAGAATAAACTGTTCGGGAACAATGGCGCGCACTTTTCGAATGGCAATGGTCAGCAACACAATAGAGAACCAATAAAGCCCGCAAATCACGACTGTACCCGCGATAAAAGCATCCCGAGAACGGAAATAATCCATTCCGATGAAGAAATAGTTGCCGATGGTAAACAGCAACGGCATCATCAGCAGATGATAGCGCCACTCAGCAGGTGAAAAAAAGCGGGGTCGAAACACGTTTAGGTTAAATTACATGATGTTGCCATAATGCATTGCGGGATGAAGATAAGGGGCAATTTTCTAAACAAGGAAATCATCGGCCTTTATTTCGAGATTTTTATGAATGAATTGAGAAAAACACCGCTTGAATTGTGAGAGGGCCTAAGCCAATGATTCTATTCGCTCTGAGGATGTCGGGAATTCAAACCCCCAAGAAATTGTAGTAGGTAAAGTAGTAAGTTGTACTTTTACGGCAAGAATCATTTTCCTTTCAAACTATCTATGTCAACACTCAATAAACCCGTGCGCGTTCTGGTGGTAGGATGCGGAAACATGGGAGCCTCCCACGCAACGGCGTATCATAATGCCGAAGGTTTCGAAATCTGCGGAATCGTTTCAACCGGAAAAAGCAAGGAAGTCCTGAATGAAAAACTGGGCGGCGGCTATTCGCTTTTCTCAGATTATGCCGAAGCCCTGAAGGCTACAACCCCTGACGCGGTTTGTATCTCGACCTATCCCGACACCCACGAGGCGTTTGCGGTAATGGCCTTCGAGCACGGCTGTCACGTATTTATCGAAAAACCCGTTGCCGATACGGTCGAAGGCGCAAAACGCGTAGTAGCGGCGGCCGTGAAGGCCAATAAAAAACTGGTGGTGGGTTATATTTTACGGCACCATCCGTCGTGGGAAAAATTTGTGGAACTGGCGCAAGAACTTGGTAAGCCCTTGGTCATGCGTATGAACCTCAACCAGCAAAGCCACGGCTACATGTGGGATGTACACCGCAATTTGATGAAAAGCCTGAGTCCGATTGTGGACTGCGGTGTTCATTACATCGACGTGATGTGCCAGATGACTCGTTCAAAACCCGTTTGGGTATCGGCCATTGGCGCCCGATTGACCGAAGAAATTCCCGCTGGAAATTATAATTACGGACAGTTGCAAATCCGTTTTGAGGATGGTTCTGTGGGCTGGTACGAAGCAGGATGGGGCCCGATGATGAGCGAAACCGCCTTCTTCGTCAAAGATGTCGTTGGTCCCAAAGGCTGTGTTTCTATCGTGGCCAAAGAAGCGGGTGGCAGCGGTAAATCTGACAATGTAGATGCGCATACCAAGACTGAATCGTTGCGTTTTCATCACGCCGAGTTGAACGAAAATAACCAGTTTGTCAAAGAAGATGAGTGGATAAACCTGACCGACGAGCCAGACCACCAGGAACTTTGCAACCGCGAACAAAGCTTTTTCTTAAAAGCCATTGTGGAAGACGTTGACCTGACTGATCACATGAACGACGCTGTCAACAGCCTTCAAATTGCGTTTGCCTGCGACGAATCTGTGCGTACGGGTGAAGTGGTAAGATTGTAATTTTTAAAAGTGAGTTTTGAGGAGTGCACTCAACTGAGCGCACTCCTTTTTTATTCTCCCATCCACGCCCTAAACTCAGGTGCTTTGTAACGGCTGATAATTAATTCATCTTCGGTGAGGGGTTTAAGCGTGATTTTGAGGCGACCGTTGAGATGAACCTGAATTTTGTCGATGGATTGCCGCGCCACCAAATACTGCCGAGTCGCCCTGAAAAATGCCTTAGGATTGACCATCGTTTCCAATTCTTCGAGCGGATATTCAATCAAATAAGAACGTTTATCGCGGGTTTTAACAAACGTAAGTCCTTCTTTACTTTCAAAATAAGCAATGTCTTCCGCCCGGAGCGGTAACAATTTGGTCCCTTGTTTGAGCAAAAAACGGTCGCGGTAATTGGGCCTGACCTGCTTCTGCGAGGTGAGCATTGCTTTTAATTCGTCCAAATTTAGGGTGTTTTCGAGTGCCCCAAACGTTTTTCGTAAGTGTTGAAATTTCCGAAGACTTTGTCGGAGCATATCTTCTTCGATGGGTTTGAGCAAATAATCAATGCTATTTACTCTAAAGGCCTGAATGGCAAATTCGTCGTAGGCTGTCGTAAAAATGACGGGACATTTAAGCTGAATTTGATTGAATATCTCAAAACTTTGTCCGTCGGCCAACTCAATGTCCATGAGTGCCAAATCAGGCGCAGGGTGCGTACGAAACCATTCTACGCTGCTATCGACACTCTCCAACATCGCCACTACTTCAATGTTGGCGTCAATTTCCGTGACCATGACTTTGAGGTGTTCGGCGGCCAATTCTTCATCTTCGATAATGACGACTTTCATTATTCTTGGGGTTTAATGAGCGGAATTCTGACGATATAATTTTCGGTATCCTCGTACAAATCAATGGGCGGAAGTTGCAATAATTCGTATTTGGCACTGATACTGACAAGGCCTTTTTTGGTGGTTGGCAGCGAGTCATTGTTTTTGCGTTGTAAATTATTCGAGACCTGAATATAAGCCTCTTCGACGCTTTCGATTTTGATGGTCAATGGATTTTGGCTTGACACCTTGTTGTGTTTGACCGCATTCTCAACCAAAAGCTGCAACGTCATGGGCGGAAGCTGGTAATTGTGCCATTGCGGATTGACTTTCACTTCCAGATGCAGCCCCTTGCTAAACCGGGTTTTGAGCAGACTAAAATAGGCGTGCATAAAATCAAGTTCTTTTTGGAGCGAAATGAGCGTCTGCTCGTTGCTTTGTAACAAATACCGATATACTTGCGACAAATCGGTAATAAACTTCATGGCCGTTTGGGTCTGTTGGGTTTTGACCAACGCCTGAAGGGCATTGAGGCTATTGAATAAAAAATGGGGTTTGACTTGATTTTTCAGGGAGTCCAACTGCATTTCCAAATTGGCACGGGCCAGTTCTTCCTTCTGCCGATTGACGATGTTCCATTGCTGAAAAAAATAATGGCTTTCGTAGAGGGAATAAATGATGGTAAAGTTGAAAAAACTCAGCCCAGTCATAAACAAAACGTCGATGTCGGCGTCGGTGAGTGCGGTGTCCTTATAAACCCAATACTTGAGGGCAATGACCCGACAGCCCACCGCGACCACGGTTCCCGGAAACATCAGCGCAATGAGCGTTAAAATTCGTTTGCGGGTGTTGGGGATACCCTGAAAACGTCTCCGTACACGAAAGACCAAAAAACGCACCAAAATCCAAGTAAAATAGACCGAAAGTAGCCCGAAAATCAGAAACTTAAACGAAGGCACGACCCCGTTGAACATGTTTAGATTAAAGAAAATCGTCGAAATTGTCCAGAGAGCTAAAGGGCCAAGTAAGAGTAATTTTCGGTCGTCGGGGCTATCCATGAGGGATTTGGTGAGTTTAAAGTCGAGACTAATTCAGTTTTGAAACAAACCGACAAAGGTCAATTTTTGCGTCCGTAGTACGGAATAAATATTGCCCAAAAATCTGCCGACCCGCATTGATGGAAATGAACAAATAAGTATCGGTAGCGGGCACATATATCAATTGAGTTGTGGCCCCAATATTGTCGCCTTCGTGTCCGTATGTGGGTACTCCTTTGTTGTATTCAAAGTATTCTAACCCCAAACCATAGTCTGGCACGGTCGATTCTTTCCCTTTTATCCACATTCGCATTTCGTTCAACGATGTTTTACTAACCACTTTTCCGGCGTTTAATGCTTCCAGAAATCGGATGGCATCGGTGCCGTTGGCGGCAATACCGCCGTAGCCTTCAATCGACTTGCCTATGGCGTTGTTCCATTGGGTGATATTTTCTAATTGTCCGTTATTGTAGCGTTCAAAATAATAATTGGGAAAGCCCAACGAACGAATTTGTTGATCCGTAAGGCCATAATACGTTTTGTTCAACGCCAACGGTTGCAAAATTTCTTCCTTTAGAAATTGTCCGTAAGGTTTTCCCGACCGTTTTTCGATAATCAGTTGCAATAATAAATAGTTGGTGTTAGAATACAAATAATCCGTACCCGGCTCAAAACGAGGTTTTTTGTGGTAGGCCGTTTTCAGTTGTTCCAACAGGGGTTGTTGGTCAAAGGGGTTGTTAAATTGTCGTAGTTGAAACTCGGGCAACGAGGTGAAATTGGGAAAACCGGAGCTGTGATTGAGCAGCATTCGCACCGTAATTTTGTCACTGTTGATGAGGTTTTGGGTGATGTCAGCGGGTAAATAGGTTGTAATGGGGTCGTCCAAAGCCACCAAGCCCCGTTCTTTTAGTTTCATGGTGAGCGCGGCGGTGTAGGTTTTTGTCAGGCTATACAACCAAGCCACCATGTTGTCTTGCATGGGTGTTTTATCTTCAATTCGGGCGTAGCCGCCGTTGACAACGTACCAACCCGCAGGGCTTTTGACCATGACCTGAATACCTGGAACTCCCTTGGCTACGTGACGGTTTACGATGGCCGTCAGTGAATCTTTCATGGGATGCGCGGCATTGACGGCAATGGTGCCGGGGATGTTTGCCACCATGTCGTCATAGAGGTTTTTCTGACAGGCGGTTGTGGTAATTACGAGGAAAACAAATCCGATTAGGTAGTTTTTCATGTCTGTATGAATTTATAAAAATACTGATTAATGCTGTTTGGGTGCATATTTTACCCCTACTAAAAAGGTAGAAGTAGGCATGGGGGTAAGGTCGGGGGTGTACCCAAAATGGGCACCTAGTTGATAGGCAATGTACGGTCTAAATTCTCCCTGAACGGTTGAAATACCCCGATAGCCCATGCTAAGCTGCAACGGCACCTGAATGACGCCTTTATAGGCGCGGCCATTTTTCCACTCCGAGCCTGTCCAATGGACCGAACGCGAAGGATGAAACCACCACCGATACCCGCCGCCAATGCCGATGCCCAGCTCCAGATGATTGGCCACCACGGGAGTGTATTGAAACAGGGCTTGAAGTGAGAGCGCATCGCCTTGGTACTTGTGACGGGCGTAGCCAATGCGCAGAGTAAGTCCGAGGGTTTGACGCGTATTGAATGACTGGTGAACCCCCGCCATCACAACGGGTTGAGGATTGTTATACGAAAATCCTTTGAGGGGAACATGAAAGGCCTGAACACCCGCTGATACATCGACAAGTGTTTGATTTTGGGCTGAAAGTGAGGATAATAGGCCAATTGATAAGCAAAAGAGCAAAAAATGTTTCATGGTGACTGTTGGTTGATTTGACACCACAAAATTTCATTTTTGCTCTTTTAGTTGCCAATTTAGGCGGTGTGAATGGTTGATTACCATTCTTGAATTGTCATAATTTTAAGGTGACTGGTTAGGCCAAAATTCCCGTAAAACTCTCCGTCCGACGGTTTCAAACCGTAGGACGGAGAGTTTGGTTAGCTTTGTCAGACAGGGTGAAATGTTACTCTCCCGCTGGTAATTTCAAAAGATAGCCAGTTAAGTCTGACAAATCCTTTTCTTTCAAACCCAATGATGAAGCCTCTGGCATGAGGCTGTTTTTGAGTTGTTTACGTGAAATGATGTTGGTAGCTTTAAGGCTCGTAGTTTGTCCAGCGGCGTCTTTCAGCACCACCGTAGCACCATCCCCTACGAGAAAGCCGTAGTATGTATTCTTGTCTTTGGTTTGGATAATCCACGGCTCATATCCAAAGGCCAGACCTGCACTGGGATTGATAATGGCGTCGAGTAATCCGTTTTTGTCAAACTTCTTATTTATCATGCTCAAATCAGGGCCGATGTCTTTGCCGTCGGTCTCAAAACGGTGACAGGTAGCGCAGTTGGTTTGAAACAATTGCTTGCCTTTGGTGGCATCGGCAGGAAGACTAGCGGCCAAATTGACCGACAATCCTTTGCCACTGGGACGCGGGAAATAGTCGCCCGCCATCATTCGGATGCTTCGGTCGGGGTTATTAAAAATAGCTTCCGCAATCACGGGTTTAAATTCTTTGGGGATTTTGGACTCTCCTGCCGCTGCCAACAAAAGTTGACCGCCGTACAGGTCGGAGGCGAGGGTCTTGGCGGCCATCTCGCGTTTTGGTTTGGCCACCGAGGTATCCATCATTATCTTTTGCCATTCAAGCATTTTCTTTTGAACGGGCGAAAGAACAGCCGCCGTGGCTTGCTGCCAGTTGATGAGGTCTTGCCAATCGTTGGTTTTACGGAAGTTTACCCAATAAAACGCCTGCTCCGACACATCTTTTAACGGGCTTTTAGACAATTCCAGCATCGTTAATGCGGCGGCTTTGTCTTTGATAAACGCAATGGCGGTGAGGGCCTGCTTACGGTCGGCGGCGGATAATGCTTTGGATGTGGCCCGAATTCGTAAATCGTTCAGTGCAGCTTTGGGATGTAGACGCCACGCCAATGCTGCTTGTTTAGGTGTCCAACCGACAGGGTCTTTGGGCCAACTTGGGCGAATATCCTTGTAAAATGCTTCTTCTTTTCCGTCGGCCCCAATCCCCAAGGCTTCCAAAAAGTAGCGGTCTCCGCCGTCAAATGCGGCAAATAATGCGTTGAGTTTTTCTTTGGATTGTTCGTATTGAACATCGCGGAGTGAAATGGCAATTTCGCGTAAAAGACCACTCCCTAAGCTTTTTTGAACAGAAAAATTGGGTGAGTTTAAGGCCCTAAACGCCGTAATTCTTAGGTTTTCATCTTTGCTTTCGTTCAACACCTTTTCGGCCTCGGCTTTCCCTTTTTCGCCCAACTGGCTCAATAACCACACGGCCCTTGCCTGAATGAAAGGATTTGGGTCTTTTAAAAGCATTTTTACGGGCTGAACAACCCTTTCTCCCTGCGATTTCAAAGCCACGAATCCAAGGTTACGGACGTTGATGGCGGGGTTTTTGAGCGCCTCAATCTGACCATCAATGGTGGAAAGGTCGAATTTAGGCGTGGTCAATTTCTTGCCTTTAGGGGTAATGCGGTAGATGCGTCCGTAGCCTTTTTTATCATGCATGGCGTGCCCTCCCACAATGGGGTCATACCAGTCGGCTACGTAGATGGCACCGTCGGGGCCCGTAGCGGCATCGCTGGGGCGGAACCATTTGCGCTTATCCACGCCCGTGTCGTTCCATACATAATGGGCTTCTACTTTAGGAAATGAACTGATGAAATCAACGCGTTTGCTCATGTCATAGCCTGCGCCTTTGGGCTGTGGCCAATACGCCCACACCACGTTGCGGCCTGCTTCACAACTTAGTACTGTGCCCCGGTATTTTTCACCCAACGCATCCCCTTCGTACACGAGCATACCAGTAGGAGAGCCCGCCCCGGTGTTGTCGCCAGCTATCAGTACGCCAGGGTCTTCTTGATGCCAATGCGCCGTAAACATATCTTGGTCGGGACGGCGGTCTGCCTGCCAAGTTCGCGTACCATCGGCACTGAAATAGCCCGCATTCGACCCTTCCATTACCCAGCTTGTACGACACGTAACCACTTGGTCGTCGTTGTCATTTTGCCAATAATTCCCGTAGCTATCAATCGCGATTTCATAACTATTACGGAAATTATGCGCCATTACTTTCAGTCCTGTGCCGTCGGGATTCATTCTTAAGGCCAAGCCACCTACCCACACGCGCCCGTCGTCGCTTTTTTGATTTCCCTGATTTTTGTCGTTGTAGGGCGTTCCGCCCGTATAAATACTACCCGAACGCAGGTTCCAGCCACTTTTATCTTTTACGTTGTGGGGGCCAGCATTGCCCGTATTAAAATGCCATCGACCGTCGGGGCCAGCGGTAAGGGAGTGGAGCGAATGGTCGTGGTCAAGCCCCCCAAAACCCGTTAAGAAGATTTCTTTTTTATCGGGAACATCATCGCCGTTTTCGTCGGTGTACATGATGATATTGGGTGCGCAGCTTACAATGATTTTATTGCCGATGACCCCAATGCCGAGCGGTGCCACCAAATCTTTGTCCTGTACAAAAACCTTTGATTTGTCGGCTTTGCCATCCCCGTCTGTATCTTCCAGAATGACTACACGGTCGCCTTGGTCAAAGTGAAGTTTTTTATCGGGTTTGTTGTTGAATTCTCGATAATTGACCGCCTCCGTAATCCAAACCCTTCCTTTGGCATCAATGTCCATGTTGGTCGGATTATAAAACAATGGCGCCTCGGCCCACAGTGTGGCCTCTAAATCATCGGGTACAAACACTTGATTGGAGTCGGATAGCGATTCTGCGCGGTATTCGTTTTGGAGGGTGTTGGTTCCTGTAAACGAAAGAACCGAGACCAAACTCATGGCAACAATGATTTTCAAAGGCGCATTTGGCATCTTAACAAACGGTTTTGAGGTTGTAAAATTAAAAGTACATATTCCAGTAAAATATACTCTTAACTTATTATAAAGAGTGGGCAAGAAATACAATTTTTTAAATAGGATTGTGGCTATTTGTGTAAATTGCCCAACATGTAGCATTTTATTTATTGATGAAAACTTTAGCCGATTTACTTTTATTGGGTGATCCTCGTTTGTACGAAACCTGTTCGCCGATTTTACCCGAAGAAAAACCCTTGGTAAAAAGCTGGGTGGCCGATTTACACAATGTGATGCAAGAGGTACGTGCCAAATACGGTTTTGGTCGGGCCATTGCTGCGCCGCAATTGGGCATCATGAAACGCCTGATTTACATGAATATCGACCAACCTGTGGTTTTTATAAATCCTGAATTGACCCATCTCAGCGATGAGATGTTTGAATTGTGGGACGATTGTATGAGCTTTCCCAACTTGTTGGTCAAAGTGAAACGCCATAAGTCGCTTACCATAAAGTACTTGGATGGAGATTGGCAGCCCTGTGAATGGATAATGGACGATAGCAGTCTGTCTGAATTGTTACAACATGAATATGATCACCTCGATGGTGTTTTGTGCACCATGCGGGCCATTGATGATAAATCGTTTCGGTGGCGGTAGTTTTTTGCCAAAAAAGTAAATAACAGAACGTTGGTTAAACTTTGGCTATAGGCGTATAAAAAATTACTTTTGCCCCGTCGTGGTATGGATTAGTAACAAAAGCTACTTTTCTAATGCCCCGCCGATAAGTAACCAATCCCAATTTTAAGAACTCCATGAATCGCATCGTCTCTCTTTTTCAACACCATCCGAGCCATAATCTTAACGTTTATTTTACGGCAGGTTTTCCCAAATTGGAAGATACTCGCCGCATTTTAAAGTCACTTCAAGACGCAGGGGCCGACCTCGTCGAAATCGGAATGCCCTATTCTGACCCCGTTGCCGACGGTGAAACCATCCAAATCAGTAACCAGCAAGCGCTGGAAAATGGGATGAGTGTCAAAAAGTTGTTTGACCAACTTCGTAATATGCGCGAAGAGATAACATTGCCTGTATTACTGATGGGGTATATCAACCCAGTGCTTCAGTTTGGGGTGGAGAATTTCTGCCAGCAGTGCGCTGAGGTTGGGGTGGATGGACTGATTTTGCCCGATATGCCAGTGGACGAATACCTCGAAACGTACAAGCCTATTTTTGATCAATATGGTATATTAAATATATTCCTAATTACGCCTCAAACGTCGGACAAACGAATTCGTCAGATTGACGAGAACAGCGCAGGGTTTATTTATATGGTTTCATCGGCGAGCGTAACAGGCTCTCAAACGGGCGTTACGCACGACATGGAAGCGTATTTTGCCAGGGTGAACGCCATGAATTTGCGTAATCCTCGTTTGATTGGCTTTGGTATCAAAGACCACGAAACCTTCGTAACCGCCTGTCAGCACGCCGCTGGTGCGATTATCGGGAGTGCTTTTATTCGGGTTGTTCAACAAAATGAAAACTTAGAGGAAGCAATCACTACCTATGTTTCAAGTGTAAAGCAAGGTTTGTAAGTCCATCTGACTGAGTGAAATGACCGTTCATCCTATTTTTTAAAGTTCTTAATTTCGCTCGCCATTTTCGTTTTACCTTTCGCCCAAAATTGATATTTTAACCGTTGTAAAGACATGAAAAAACTAGTTGTGATGGTTGCGCTACTCGCAAGTACCGCGTTGACAGTGATGGCCCAAAGCGCCGAAGAGATTCTGGATAAGTCAATTCAGGCGAGGGGAGGAGCCGAAAAACTCAATAGCCTCAAATCTCTTCGCATGGAAGGGACCGTCAGTGTGATGGGTATGGAAATCCCGACAAAATCCGTCATTGTGCATAGACGTGGAATGCGAAATGAAATGGAAGCCATGGGGCAGTCTATCATCATGGCAATAGACGGAGAAAAGGGCTGGATGATAAATCCAATGGCTGGTCCAGAGCCCACACCTTTGCCCGAAGAACAATTGAAGGCGTCGGTAAGCCAACTTGATTTGTCGGGAATTACTAACTACAAATCATCAGGTACTACAACTGAGTTTTTAGGGAAAGAAACCCTTGATGGAACGGAAGTATATAAAGTAAAGATGGTTTCGAAAGATGGGTCGAGCATGACGCACTCCATTGACACCAAAAACTTCAACATCATCAAAACGGCCATTAAAGTCAATGTTGGCGGACAGGATGTAGAAGTAGAAACCAAAATGTCGAACTATAAAGTATTTGACGGGATTTCATTCCCTACAACCACGGAAATCACCAATCCTCAGGCGGGTGTTATCATGACCACTATTACAAAAGTGGAAATAAACCCAACCATTGACGAAAGTGTGTTTGTGATGCCTAAAAAATAAGCACTTCTAGTTTGGTGGTCGAAAACTATTTGACCACCACTCTTCTGACCAATACCTTATCTTGTTTTTCGTAACGAATCAGGTACGTACCTGAGGGGACGCTGTTGAGGGTAGTTTCAAAAAAATGTCTTCCTGGAGGAAAAAGTTCATCGGCAAGTGTTCGTATCATTTCCCCTTCAGAGTTAATCATTTTGAGGCTGATATGGGCGGGTAATTTCATGCCGATTTCAACAGTGAGCAATTCGTAAGCAGGATTGGGATAGGCTTTAAAGTACTCGTATTCAGGGGTAAGATCTGAAACTAAAGCTGATTTAGGAAATAAATAGCATATAGAATGAGCACTTCCCTCCACAAGTGGTAGAGAAAAGGGGGAGAAAAAGGATATTAAAATAAATAGCATTAATCCCTTCATACTAACTGGAATTTATACCTTAACAAGCGCTAAGTTAAGAGATTTATACCGTAGAATGAAGTGAATGGTATATTTATCAAACAAAAAATCCCACTCAAGAGCGGGATTTTTTTTGTAGCGGGGAGCAGGATCGAACTGCCGACCTTAGGGTTATGAATCCTACGCTCTAACCATCTGAGCTACCCCGCCATCGTTTTGGTGGTGCAAAAGTAGAAGAAAAAATTTTATTACGCAAACAGATTTTGAATAATTAAAGGAAGTTTCTATTTTGCCGTTGCCGTTGAGAGGGTTAGCAGTATTAAGTAATTTATTGAAAGATTAAATAAATTGAAAATTCAAGAGGAAAAACAACGGCTTACCCTACCAAAGCAAATTCAACCGACCTTTTTTAAACAAGTTAAACAAGCCAAACACTATGCAAAAGTTCAAATACTCGAATGAATATGAACTAAGGGCTTCGCCAAAGATGCTTTTCCCTTACATAAGTTCCGCCTCAGGTCTTTCGGAATGGTTTTGTGATAAAGTCAATACCAAGCCTGACCATAACTTTGATTTTATCTGGGACAAAGAGAGTCATATTGCCGAACAAAGTTCGCTGCGTCTCAACAAAAGTGTCAAGTTTGAGTTCTTAAATACGAGCGAAAACAATCGGGATAACAATTATATTGAATTTAAAATTGACGTGAGTGACTTGACTGGCTCAACGTATTTAAGGATTACGGACTACTCCGCCAACGCCGATGTGGAAGAACTAAAAGACCTTTGGGACGGTTTAATAGAGAGTCTCAAGGAAATTGTGGGAAGTTGAGTAAATACGAATGAAAAAAATTGATAAACTGGTATTACGGTCATTCTTAGGCCCGTTCGTGCTGACTTTGTGCATTGTCGTTTTTATATTTTTAATGCGGCTTATCTCTCAGTACTTGAATGAACTCGTGGGCAAGGACATTGATTTCTTAAATTATGTTAAACTCCTCGGCTTTTTTAGTCTCATTACCGTTCCAGTAGCTTTGCCTTTGGCCGTCTTGCTTTCTTCATTGATGACTTTCGGCAACTTGGGGGAGTTTTTTGAATTAACGGCCATCAAAAGCGCGGGAATCTCTACATGGCGCGCCATGCGGTCGGTGATGGTCATGGTGGCGATGATTACGCTCTTTTCATTTTGGTACAATAATGAAGTAGCCCCGTGGGCAAATCTTAAGGGGTACAGCCTTCTATATGACATCAAAACGGCCAAAGCAACCCTCAATATTAAAGAAGGGATTTTCTACAACGATTTGCCAGGCTATAATATAAAAGTAGATAAAAAATTTGCTGACCAGAAGAGCCTAAAAGGATTGGTCATTTATCGACACCCAACTACCGATTATAACGCGGGTAACCGCGAAGTGATTTTAGCCGATTCGGGACTGATGTATACCATTAATAATCAAAGCTATTTGGTTTTTGAATTGTATAAAGGAAATCAGTATTCCGAAAATGGCCAAACAGGAGGGGGGAGTTATTCGCCAAGCGACAACCGACAATTTACACGCTCTTATTTTGACCATTATAAAATGGTGGTAAGCTTGGAGTCATTCGGTCTCAAACGTACCGATGAGAATCAATTCCAATACCACGAGTACATGAAAAATGCGAAAGAGCTGCAAAAAGTGGCTGATTCGCTCAAAAAAGAATATAAAAAGACCAAAGATGGTCTTTTTCCACAGTCGAAACAGTACTTTAGCTATGCTTTTCGGGCCGAAACGCTCCCCAAAGAAACGGCCCCCAAATACGGCAAATGGGTGGACTCATTGTTGAAGAAAAAGCCAGTTGTGTTGCCATCCGAAAAAGAACAAGTACTCGCAAGTGCGTTGACGCAGGCCCAAAATGTTAAATCGTACGCCCAAAGTAACAAAACGTACCTGACAGATAAGGGGAAAACCTGGTATCGGTATGATTTGGAAATGCATCATAAATATACCCAGGCGGTTTCTTGTTTTGTGATGTTTCTGTTGGGAGCGCCCTTGGGCGCCATTATCAAAAAAGGGGGCTTTGGTATTCCCGTGTTGGTGTCGGTTCTTTTCTTTATTTTATCGTATGTACTTACCTTGCAGGGCGACAAGTGGGCCAAAGATGGCTTGGTTTGGGTACCATTTGGGGCTTGGTTTTCCAATACACTCCTGATATTTGTCGGAATCTATTTTGCCGACCGTGCTTTGAAGGATTCTCGCCTGTTTGATAAAGATGTGTACATCATTTGGTGGGAGAGAATGACGAAAAAGTGGCAGCAAAGTAGTATTCTTAAAAAATGGCGCGGTAATAAGGCTGTTTATTCAAACTAATTGTATACCTTTGCAGCCGTTTTTGTATATATGTTCCATCTAAATTAATCTGAGGTTACAATCATGTATTTAACATCGGAAGTGAAAAAAGACTTGTTTCAAAAGTATGGCAAGTCTGAAAGCGATACGGGTTCTCCAGAATCACAAATTGCATTATTTACACACCGTATCAACCACCTGACCGAGCACTTGAAGCAGCACAAACACGACAGTGCCACTCGTCTTGGTCTTTTGAAATTGGTAGGTAAGCGCAGACGATTGCTGAATTATCTTCAAAGAACTGAAATCAGTCGTTATCGTACTATCATCGCCGAACTGAATATCAGAAAGTAACGCGATACGCTCAAACAGGGAATTTCATTCAATTGAATTCCCTGTTTGTCATTTCTCTCCCTTTCAAAATTAAGTACAAAAATTTTTGCGGTTTATTCAATAAATAGCTTGCGTTGTTGTCTTTTAATGAAGTTAAGTGTAAACGTATTGTTCGATTCACATTTAATAGATAACAAAATAACAGTCTTAAGCGGAAGCGCAGGCACAAAGCGGTTTTAATTCTTCTTTCATGTTTAACATCATCACAAAGACCATTACACTTCCTGATGGTCGCACCATCACAATCGAGACGGGAAAACTAGCCAGACAGGCCCACGGGTCTGTTGTTGTGCGTATGGGTAACACCATGTTGCTTGCTACGGTTGTTTCCAATCCCGATGCCCGGCCCGGTACTGATTTTCTGCCGTTGTCGGTTGATTACCAAGAAAAATTCGCGTCAGCGGGACGTATTCCCGGGAGCTTTCAGAAACGTGAAGGCAAATTATCGGATCACGAAGTGTTGGTCAGCCGTTTGGTCGACCGAGCCTTGCGCCCGATGTTTCCTGATGATTTCTACGCAGATACGCAGGTAAACGTATTTTTAATTTCGGCAGATGCCGAAGTATTGCCCGATGCCTTGGCCGCTTTGGCTGCATCATCAGCGTTGATGCTGACCGATGTGCCTTTCAACGGCCCTATTTCGGAAGTTCGGGTGGCTAAAATCAATGGCGAATACGTCATTAATCCCATTTCTTCTCAACTGAAAAGTGCTACTTTAGACCTTATCGTGGCGGGTTCTGCCAAAGATATTTGTATGGTAGAAGGAGAAATGAGTGAGGCGTCGGAGCAGGATGTCATTGAGGCAATCAAAGCCGCCCACGAAGTCATTAAATTGCAATGTGCGGTTCAGAAAGAACTTGAAGCCGAAGCGGGTAAGACTGAAAAACGTACGTTTGAGTATGTAGTTCACGACGAAGAACTTCGTCAGAAAGTTCGTGAAGCTTGTTATGATAAAATCTACGCCGTGGCCCGTCAAGGAAGTGCAAATAAGCAACTCCGTAAAGATGGTTTCAAAGGCGTTATTACTGAATATTTAGAGCAATACAAGGCCGAAAACCCCGAAGAATATGATGCCAAAGTAGGGCTTATCAAGCGCTATTATCATGATTTGGAATGGGAAGCTTCGCGCCGTTTGGTATTGGACGAGCGCAGCCGCTTAGACGGACGTGCACTGGACCAAATCCGCCCCATTATGTGTGAGGTTGATTTGTTGCCATCACCACACGGTTCGGCGTTGTTTACCCGTGGCGAAACGCAATCGCTTACAACCGTGACTTTGGGTACTAAAATGGACGAGCAAATCATTGATACAACCATGTATTATGGTTACAGCCGTTTCATGTTGCACTATAACTTCCCAGGTTTTTCAACGGGTGAAGTAAAGCCTAATCGTGGACCTGGCCGTCGTGAAGTAGGACACGGTAACTTGGCTCACCGGTCATTGAAAAAAGTATTGCCTCCAGATGACGAAAATCCATATACGATTCGTATCGTTTCTGATATTTTAGAATCAAATGGTTCGTCGTCAATGGCAACCGTTTGTGCAGGTACACTTGCGTTGATGGATGCCGGGATTAAGATAAAAGCTCCCGTAGCAGGTATTGCGATGGGTTTGATTACCGATAATTCTGGTAAATACGCCGTGCTTTCAGATATCTTAGGGGATGAAGATCACCTTGGTGACATGGACTTTAAGGTAACCGGTACTGAACAGGGAATTACGGCTTGCCAAATGGACCTCAAAGTAGACGGACTTTCGTACGAAGTACTCGCCGAAGCACTTGATCAGGCGCGCCGCGGACGTTTGCACATTTTGGGTGAGATGAAGAAAGCGATTGTTGAAAGTCGCGAAGACCTTAAACCTCATGCTCCTCGTGCGGTAGTTATTCAGATTGCACAAGAGCAAATTGGTGCCGTAATCGGGCCAGGTGGTAAAGTAGTTCAAGAAATCCAACGCGTATCGGGTGCAACCGTAACCATCGAAGAACGCGAAGGTGCGGGTTATGTCAGCATTTTTGCTACCAACGGAAATAGCATGGACATTGCGGTAAAACGCATCAAGGGCATTGTTGCTATTCCAGAAGTAAACGAAGTGTACACGGGAGTCGTAAAAACAATCCAACCATTTGGCGCGTTTGTTGAATTCATGCCGGGTAAAGATGGCCTACTGCATATTTCAGAAATCACGTGGGAGCGACTTGAAACCATGGATGGAGTGCTGCAAGTGGGCGAAGAAATACAGGTAAAACTGGTAGAGCACGATAAAAAAACGGGTAAATATCGTCTTTCGCGTAAGATATTGTTGCCTAAACCAGAAGGCTACGTTGAAAAACCCCCGCGTGAAGATCGCGGTGACCGTCGTGAGCGCGGCAATGACAGAGGGGGGGAGCGTCGTAGAGATGATAACCGTCGATAAAAAAGAGTATTGAAAAGGGCCAAAGCCGAAAAAATCAATTTGATTCTACGCCTAAATTGGCCCTTTTTGATAATTTTTACTAAAAATCCAAGAAACTCAGTAGAATTTCGGTTTTTTAACTTAAAGTTGAAAGGAAAATCAACTTTTGATACTCTTTTTTCGTTACCAAATAGTATTAAGATAGCACCAAAGTTTATAAAATGAGACAGCTAAAAATCAGTAAGCAGATTACCAACCGAGAAAGCCAATCGCTTGATAAGTATTTACAGGAAATTGGAAAGGTAGATTTGCTGACTCCCGACGAGGAGGTGACTTTGGCGCAAAGAATTCGGGAAGGTGATCAACAGGCATTGGAGAGATTGACCAAAGCAAACTTGCGCTTTGTGGTCTCCGTGGCTAAACAATATCAAAACCAAGGATTATCGCTTGGTGACCTTATCAATGAAGGTAACTTAGGGTTAATTAAAGCTGCGCAACGTTTTGACGAAACGCGTGGTTTTAAATTTATCTCCTATGCTGTATGGTGGATTCGTCAATCCATTTTGCAAGCATTGGCCGAACAGTCCCGTATTGTGCGCCTTCCGCTCAACCGCGTAGGGTCACTCAATAAAATTTCAAAAACATTTTCGGATCTCGAACAAAAATTTGAGCGTGAGCCTTCACCTGAAGAATTAGCAGAAGTGCTGGACATTTCGGCCAATGAAGTGGTGGATACGCTCAAAATATCCGGTCGTCACGTGTCGATGGATGCGCCTTTCGTACAAGGGGAAGAAAATAGCCTTTTGGATGTACTAGAAAACGACATGGAAGAAAAGCCCGACCAAGGGCTAATCAACGATTCGCTTCGCAAAGAAGTAGCGCGCGCACTCTCTACCCTGACCCAACGTGAATCGGATGTGATTGCGTTGTACTTCGGACTGAACGGTGAACATCCTATGACGCTGGAAGAAATCGGGGAGAAATTCAACTTGACTCGTGAACGTGTACGTCAAATCAAGGAAAAAGCCATCCGTCGTTTGCGCCATACTTCGCGCAGCAAAGCGTTGAAGACGTATTTGGGATAAGATCTCTTTGAAATATTTTGATGATAATAGATGAAGCCGCCTTTTTAGGGCGGCTTTTTTGTATTTTTAGAAACCGTTTCTGAAAGTGAACCTCCTAGTCACAATTAGGGATGATTAAAACTGATGCATTTTGTTAAAATTAAGTGATAAACCCATGAAAACTACCTTGTTGATTTTGAGCACGTTGAGCACGGTTATTTTGCTGAGTGCCTGCTCGCGACCTTCTCCTCCTGTCTACTCAGGTCAGAAGATGAGGGGTATCAACTTGGTAGCTCCTTCCAAAGAGATTGATTCGTCGGTCTTTAGTCCTATTCGGCAGGTAAATGCCGAATGGGTGGCGGTCATTCCGTACGGTTTTTGTCGGGAAGGGGAGCCGCATTTTCATTTCAATATGAACAAAATGTGGTGGGGAGAAACCAAAGATGGCACCGCTAAAACAATAGAACTTGCTCACCAAAGTGGCCTTAAAGTAATGCTTAAGCCCCATGCTTGGGTTGGAAGAGGGATGTATACGGGAGATTTTGACCTCAAAACCGAAGCTGATTGGCAAACTTTTGAAAAAGATTTTGGCGATTATATCCTTACCAACGCTCGCATTGCTGATTCAATGAAAGTAGATTTGTTTTGCATTGCGACCGAAATGGACAATTTTGCCTTTAAACGTGCTCCTTTTTGGCGTTCGATGATTCGGCAAGTACGAGAAATTTACAAAGGGCCGTTGACGTATGCCGATAACTGGAATAATTATCCGCGAAATCCCTTCTGGGCAGACTTGGATTTTATTGGTGTAGATGCCTATTTCCCCCTTTCGTCCGAAAAACATCCTTCGGTAGAAACCTTGCAAAAAGGTTGGCTAACCCATTTGGATGAGTTGGAAGAATTTGCGGCAAAACTTCAAAAACCCATTTTGTTTACGGAATTTGGCTATCGAAGTGTTGATTTTGCAACCGAAAAACCTTGGGAATCGCACGATACCAAAACCGATAATCCTAACTTACAGGCAGATGCTTACCGGGCTTTTTTCAAGGAAGTGTGGCCCCGAAAATGGTTGGCGGGGGCTTTTGCTTGGAAATGGTTTTTGCACCAACCGCCCAACCGCCACCGGGATGCTTTCTCGCCCCAACAAAAACCCGCCGAAGCGGTATTGAGGGAGGAGTTTGGGAAAAAATAGCTTTTTTGTCTTATTGCCAAACCCCCAACCTAAACGTTTTCTGAACTCCCGTCGGGTGGATTAAACTTGTGGTATGCTGGTCAAGGTCGCCGATGATTAAAATATCACGACCAGATTGATAACCTATTTTTGCGGCTTCCAACGCAAGATTACGAATAAAAAGAGACGTGGGGCGTTCGGCTAACGTGTCACAAACGCAGGCTTGGCCTTTGTGTAATTGATGGAGTGCGGCAAGCAATGCTTTGGTGTCTTCTACCTTGGCGGCTTTTCCGACGGCGGTCATCGCCTGCACACGATTTTTGAAATAACGACCATACGCTTCATATTCAAAGCGCAAGGGTGGAATATTTGTTAGAAGTTCAGCGCTGTTTGCAAAAAATTGAATGTGGTTAGGGTCAACAAAACCTAAAAAATTACCACCCCAAGTAAGTGAATATTCGCGGCCTATTTGCCCCAAAAAGGTTTTATAATGGTTGATATTTTGGAGTTGCCTGCCCCTGCTGAGGATGGCAATGTCGGAAGCCAACCCAAATTGATGTTGAGACAAGGGAGATACACTTTTGCCCATGGTCAGGTGGCGTTTTTGTTTTCCGCTTCCCCGTAAATCCGACTGTACCCTAAGTTGATATTGGGGGAATTGGCGTAAATAGGCCTGCATCATTGCCTCTCGTTTTACCAAAAAAGAATCTCTGACCGATTTTAAAATTGACTCGTAGCGAAGGTAGGGATAATCGTAGCGATCTGCCAACGACCAAAGGTAGCTGAGGTCGAGGGTAGAAAGGGTGTCGACTGTAAACGAGGACTGAGGAAGTTTCAGTTCATAAGGTTTACCGTGAAACGACGGGGCTGTGAGGGCTTTCCAAGGCTGGATTTGCCCATTTTTGATGGTCGTTACATAAATCTGCGGGACGGAAGTGAGGGTTTCCTTGAGGGTATCGGCTTGGGAAAATGGCAGCACTAAATCAAGTACACTAAATGATTCGAGGCGCTGAATAGTGTCGCAACGTTCTTTTTCCCATGAACTTTCTTTCAATTCATCAACTGCACCGCAGGCAATGGATAGCAGCACGAGCGCTATACTGCCGATACAAAAAACGACTTTGCTCATGCTGCTTATACAGTTGAAAAATGAGATTGACTCTCGCTAAAATGCGGCGGCTTTCAGGCGTAGTCCTGCATCTTCTGGCAAGTCAAAAAGTAAGTTTAGGTTTTGTACCGCTTGTCCAGAAGCACCTTTGGTCAGGTTGTCTATCTCGCTCGTAATCAAGAGGTTGTTGCCGTGTTTCTGGAGCTGAATCAGACACTTATTGGTATTTACGACTTGTTTCAGGTCAATATCTTGGGTACTAACGTGCGTAAATGGATGCGCTGCATAATACGTTTGGTAAAGCGAGAGGGCTTCCTCCAACGTACCCGAAAATTTGGTGTAAACATTGGCCATAATCCCACGGGTAAAGTCTCCACGATAGGGAATAAAATTCACCTCTTTGCTAAAATCAGCTTGCAAAGCCGTCAGGCTCATCTTGATTTCTTTGAGGTGTTGGTGCGTAAATGCTTTATAAATAGACATGTTATTGTTACGCCACGTAAAGTGCGTCGTGGCGCTCAACGCCTGACCTGCACCCGTTGAGCCTGTTACGGCACTAACGTGGACGTCGTCGGTTAATAAACCTGCGGCGGCCAAAGGCAACAATGCCAATTCGATACTGGTAGCGAAGCACCCGGGATTGGCGATTTTATCGGCAGTTTTGATGCGCTCGCGCTGCAATTCTGGCAAACCGTACACGAATCCGTTGGATTGATCACGAAAATCAGTACTCAAGTCAATGATTTTGACGGAAGAAGGCACGGGATTGTTTTCCAAAAACTTTTTGGATTCGTTATGCCCCGAACATAGAAAAATAGCGTTTAAGCCTTCTATTGCCAATAAATCTGCGATTTCTTCCCCCGAGAAAGTTAATTCAGTATCCCCCAACAAGTCGGTATGGGTGGCATAAATGGGTTTGCCTGCTTGGCTTTTGGAGTGCGCCCAGGCAATTTCAACGCTCGGGTGATTGATTAAAATACGTAATAATTCGCCCCCGGTATATCCCGCTGCTCCGACGATTCCGATTTTTATTTCAGTCATTTTGTTTTTTGATCACTGGGTTGTGAAGAACCCTGTTTGGGTCGTGAAGAACCCAAAACACATTTCACTAAATAAATCTAAGCAACTTATTGCCCTTGTTGTACGGCCTGCATTTCTTTTTGAAGACGTTTGCTCAACGCCATGCCTACTTCGTCAATTTCGGCGGCCATGATTTCGTCGCCTGTGGCATTGCGCAATGTGTCGGCTACGCAGCCGAGCATTTCGATGCAAAAGCGCTTCATATCAAGCACTTCCATGTCTTTTGACCACAAAGGAATGAAGAGCGTTCCCCGGTGAAAATGGTCCCAAACCCCTACGGCAATCGCTTTGGTTTCTTCCAATCCTTCGTTGGGGTTGTCGGTCGCTTCCCAATAAATTTTTTCGGGGATTTTCTCCTCGTCTTGCTCTATGGTAAATTTTATCTCTTTTTGTGCCATTGGTTTTGTTTCCTTATTAATCCTGCAAAGTTAAGGATTAGAACCTATGTATGCGAAAAATAGTTCTGTTTGACCTCTTCTAAAAAAGAGTAAAATCGAGGAGGAGAGGTTTTAAAATATTAAATTTTCTTCAAACCTACCGTTTCGGTTTTGGCATCTTTTCTCAAGATTTTAGCCTTTTTTGGGGTAAATGCTACCGTTTTGTTTTTGATGGGTTTGAGTGATTGGAGATAACTATAAATGGCCCCGAGGTCTTCTTCGCTCATTCCGCTGTAAAAAAGCCACGGCATAGGCGTATTAAAACCGTCCTGTGTGGCAAAGGAATGGAAGGTTTTAGGGTCAAACGACTTAAAACGGGCGATAAATGCCTTTTTAGTCCAATGTCCGATTCCTGTGGACTGGTCGGGGGTTAGATTGGCCGACTGTACGGTACCGCTGGGCAACGGAAAAGACATTCCTCCCGCAAGTGACTTCTTTTTAACGGGAATGCCCATGTGCCGTTTGGTGTGGCAATCGGCACAGCCCGCAAACGTAACTAAATATCGCCCGTACCCGATAGAATCCTGCAAGGCGGGTTTGGATTGAAAAGCGGCCTTTTGCGGCATTTTTTTGAGGATAGGTTTTAACCAAAAATCTGGTTTAGAGGTAGGAACAGTATTTTCGATAGGAGGAATGCTCCGCAAGTAAGCAATGATGGATAAAATGTCTTCGCGGTCCATTTTGCCGTAATTTTGGTAAGGCATCATCGGCAATAAAGCGGTTCCGTCTTTAGAAACGCCCGTTGTAATAGCTCGGTAGAGTTCTCCGTCGGTCCATTCTTTTAAAGCGGCAGGCGTTAGATTTTTCCCGTAAAAAGTACCTGGGAGGCCCATTTTATGGTCAAAAACCTCGCCACCTGCGCCTTTAGTGCCTGTTATCATGGGACCAGCAAATTGCGAATAATCGCGTCGGGAGTGGCAATCCATACAGACAGCTACGTGGTTGGCCAAGTATTCGCCGCGTTGAATGCGTTCAGGAGTAATGTTTATGGTTAATTGTTCGGGTGCTCCAATGCGGGCATGTGGGCTTTTGCAACCGATAAAAGCAAGGCACGCAGTAGCCTGCGCGACGAGAATGGCGTGGGTGAATTTCATTGTTAAATGGCTGTTTCAAATCAAACAACCAAATTAATGATTTCACTTATGTGTCGGCCCGATTTTCTTCCTGATTTATTAAACGTTCTTTGCAGGAATGACTCTATTGGACGGTTAGCTTACTTTTTAAACACCAGTGCTTGTACGGGCCTGATTCGACTGATAATCATGGTGGGTAGGAGTAAAATGAGCGCAATGAGCAAAATGATGCCCGCATTGAGCAACAGAATTGCTTTCCAATCAAACACGATTGGAACCGTATTCATAAAATAATTAGTGGCGTCGAGGGGAATAAGTTTAAAACGGGATTGAACCCAACAGAGGCCAATGCCAATGAGGTTGCCAATAAGTAAACCTTTGACAGACAGTTGAATACCTACGAAAAAAAAGATGCGTCGTATTTGTGCATTGGGACTGCCGAGCGTTTTGAGGAGGCCCACCATCGGTGTCCGTTCCATCATCATGACGAGCAAAACTGAAGCAATGTTGAAACACGTAACAAACAGCACCAAGACCAATAAAACACTCGTGTTTTGGTCCAATAATTGGAGCCACTCAAACAAAGGTCTGAACCGGTCCGTGACCCGTTCCATGCGCATATCGGCAGGGAGTTGGCCGTATAAGGTTTTGGCCGATGACTCCAATTGGTCAAAATCATTGACAAAATATTCATACGCTCCGACCGAATCTGGTCCCCAGCCGTTGAGACGCTGTACCAAGCCAATGTCTCCTAAAACCAGCTGATTATCAAACTCTTCGAGATTGGTTTCGTAAATGCCTACAATGTTGAGTTTGCGGACGCGCGGTGGATTTTGGACAAAATACATCACGACGTTATCACCTACTTTTAAGTTTAATTTTTGGGCAATGACCCGACTCAGAATGATTTCTTCGGCGTAAGAAGTATCTGAAAATTGAATGGGGCGGCCTTCAACCAAACTTTCTTTCAACAAATCCCAGTCGTAATCACGGCCCACTCCCTTAATGACGGCCCCTTGGAGTTCGTCAGGCGTTTTGAGAATACCCGCCTTGTGCGCAACGGCCTGTCGGTGGCGAATCCCCGGGATTTTTTGCCATTGATCATAGACGGGCGTATGGAGCAAAATCGGTGATTCTTCAAATGATTGGTTGAGCGATAGTTTGGAGACCTGAATATGAGAGCCAAAAAGAAAAACCTTTTGATAAATCGTGTCTTTAAACCCAAATAAGACCGACAGGGCCACAATGCCCACAGCAACCCCTAAGGAGATGGAGGCAATGCCTACTCGGGAAACAGTAGCCGAGAAAGTGGCTTGCTGGGGCTGACGTATGCGACGAGCCACGAAAACGGGGAAATTCACAGCCTGCGTTTGGTTGAAAGATTGATAGTTTGTATGTTTGAAAAGTCCCTGCAAAGGAAACACATTCTTTTTAATCAACCTAGTCTTACGCCTAGTCGGGGGTGGTCATCAATTGTCCTAAAACACAAACTTTGAAAACCTATGAGCCTTACGTTTCTCTGTATCACCTGTTACTTTAAAGGAGGGGATTTTTTGCGGGCCTGCAAGGAAGCCGGCAACACGGTCTATTTGCTGACGGCCAAAAGAACCGAAGGCAAAGCCTGGCCCCACGAATCTATCGATGAGATTTTTTATTTGGAAGATGATTCCAATTCGCTTTCCAACTTTGAGAACATGATTAAAGGAATGGCCTACGTGATGCGGACCCGAAAAATAGACCGGGTGGTGGCCTTGGATGATTTTGACGTGGAAAAAGCGGCTACGGTACGGGAGCATTTTCGGATTCCGGGCATGGGTCAAACCACGGCTCGTTATTTTCGTGATAAGCTGGCTATGAGGGTGCAGGCCCGTGATGCGGGAATTAAAGTGCCCGTGTTCAGTGCTTTGTTTAATGACGTAGAAATTACGGATTATTTGCGGGCATCCACTCCACCGTGGGTCATCAAACCTCGCGCGGAAGCTTCAGCGGCAGGCATAAAAAAAGTGTATAGTTTTGATGAAGCATGGCAGACCATTCACAGCTTGGGCGAAGAAAGGCACTTGTTTTTGATAGAACAATTTAAACCGGGGGCCGTCTATCACGTCGATGCGCTTACGCTGGGTGGGAAGGTGCTATTTCAGCGCAGTAGTGAGTACCTCAATACACCGTTTGAAGTGGCGCACGGAGGCGGAATCTTTCGCTCCGTGACGGTGGAATTTAATT